>CAMNFV010000001.1 GCA_946537515.1 uncultured Ruminococcus sp.
TGAAAATTCATATGATTCCTCCTTCGGGTAATTCTGTATCGTTGTACAGCAATCAAAGTATACCCCGAAATCGGCATAATATGAAAAAGCAGCAAATCCATTCGCGAATTTGCTGCTTCCGGTTACATACGATCAAGATAGCGACAGGCTGCAAGCGCTGCCGATGCGCCGTCTGCGGTCGCTGTGACAACCTGACGGATCGCCTTTGTGCGGCAGTCTCCGGCGACGAAAATGCCGTCCGTATCGGTACCGCAATTCTCATCCGAGATGATATATCCTGCCTGATCGAGTTTGGAAAGTGATGCAAATGCTTCATTTTCCGGCTGCTGTCCGATTGCGACAAACATACCGGTCACAGAAAGCACCTCCGGCGTTTTCTCTGCGCCGTGCAGGATGCGGATACCGGTCAGCTTCTTCTCACCGAGCAGCGCGTCTACGGTAGCGTCACAGATCACGGATACATTCTCAAGTTTTGTGATCTTCTCCTGCAAAACCGGATCACCGGTCAGCATCGGAAGATTCTGCACGATTGTCACCGAGGTACAGAGCTCGGAGAGGAATACTGCATCCTGCAAAGCGGTGTTGCCGCCGCCGATCACCGCAACATCCTGATCGCGGAAGAATGCGCCGTCGCAGACTGCACAATAGCAGACACCTTGTCCGGTGAGTTCTGCCTCATGCGCTATGCCGAGCGTGCGGTGCTTCGATCCGGTCGCAAGGATCACGGTTTTTGCAGAATAGCTTCCGTATTCGCCCTTGAGCGTAAAGCCCTCCGCTGTCTTTTCCACAGCGGTAATATTGTCCATCTCCAGCACAGTACCGTGTGCCTCCGCCTGCTCCATCAGTTTCTCGGCAAATTCCGATCCGCTGATTGCCATGGCAGTCGGATAGTTCTCGAGCTTCGGAGAAAACGTGATCTGTCCGCCGAAATTTTCCTTTTCGATCACGACAACGGATTTCCCGGCACGGCGTGCATAGAGCGCGGCTGTCAGCCCGGCAGGACCGGCACCGACAACCGCGATATCATACAAATCCTGCATCTCACTCTGCGGCCTTTACGGCAGTCTCAGTAAACTTGCGGATGTTGGAAACATTGACGATCTTATCAAACGCGCCGCCGTTCGGAACAACAAGCGTCGGAGCCTGATGAATGTCATAGAACTCGACCATTGCCGGTTCTTCATCCGCGATGACCTTCTTATAAGCGATACCTGCATCACTCAAGAAACGCTCTGCCATTTTGCAGTTCGGGCAGGTTCTTGTTGCGAAGAGCAGAATCTCCTGCTCGGTTGCGCCGGATTTCACAGCACCGACCGATTCCGGAACATTGACTGCACCCTTGCGCTTCAGAATGCTGCGCTCGATGACATATTCCTTACGGTCCTTGAACTCCTGTGCCTTGCCGTCATTGAAGTTCTTAACCGGGCGATAGTAACCGGTGATACGGCTGTAAACCTCAGTCTCCGCACCGCAATCCGGGCAGACATACTGCTCACCGACGAGATAGCCGTGGTTGCGGCAGACCGAATAAGTCGGGGACATGGTGTAATAAGGCAGCTTGTAATTCTCTGCGATCTTGCGGACAAGATTTGCAGCAGACTTCCAATCCGGCAGCTTCTCACCGAGGAATGCGTGGAAGACCGTACCGGAAGTATAACGTGTCTGGAGATCATCCTGAATATCAAGTGCAGAGAAAATATCCTCGGAATATCCGACCGGCAGGTGCGAGCTGTTGGTATAATACGGTGTCTTGCCGGGCTCTGCTGCGGTGATGATATCCGGATACTTGGCAACATCGTACTTTGCAAGACGGTAGGTCGTGGATTCAGCCGGTGTGGCTTCGAGATTATAGAGATCGCCGTACTGTTCCTGATAATCCATCAGGCGCTCGCGCATGTGATCGAGTACCTGCTTGGTGAATTCCTGCGTTTCGGTATGCGTCAGATCCTTGCGCAGCCACTTCGCGTTCAGGCCGACTTCGTTCATACCGATCAGGCCGATTGTTGAGAAGTGATTATCGAGCGTACCGAGGTAACGCTTTGTGTACGGATAAAGACCCTCATTGAGCAGCTTGGTGATAATGGTGCGCTTGATCTTCAGGCTTCGTGCAGCAATATCCATCAGCTTGTCAAGGCGCTGATAGAACTCCTTTTCATCAGCGGAAAGATATGCAATGCGCGGCATATTCAGCGTTACAACACCGACAGAGCCGGTGCTCTCACCGCTGCCGAAGAAGCCGCCGCTCTTCTTGCGGAGTTCACGGAGATCCAGACGCAGACGGCAGCACATGCTGCGGATATCGCTCGGCTCCATATCGCTGTTGATGTAGTTGGAGAAATACGGTGTGCCGTACTTTGCGGTCATCTCAAAGAGAAGCTTGTTGTTCTCGGTCTCTGACCAGTCAAAGTCCTTTGTAATGGAATAAGTCGGGATCGGATACTGGAAGCCTCTGCCCTGTGCATCACCCTCGATCATGGTCTCAATGAATGCCTTGTTGACCATGTCCATTTCCTTTTTGCAGTCCTTATACTTGAACGGCATTTCCTTGCCGCCGACGATGCAGTTGAGCTCTGCAAGGTCGTTCGGGACGGTCCAGTCCAGCGTAATGTTGGAGAACGGCGCCTGCGTGCCCCAGCGGGACGGCGTATTGACACCGAATACAAAAGATTCGATGCACTTCTTTACCTGATCGTAGGGCAGATTATCCGCCTTGACGAACGGTGCAAGGTATGTATCAAACGAAGAGAATGCCTGCGCGCCGGCCCATTCATTCTGCATGATGCCGAGGAAGTTGACCATCTGGTTGCAGAGGGTTGCAAGATGCTTTGCCGGAGCAGAAGTGATCTTGCCTTCAACGCCGCCAAGGCCTTCCTGAATCAGCTGCTTGAGCGACCAGCCGGCACAGTAACCGGTCAGCATCGACAGGTCGTGAATATGCATATCGCCGGAGCGGTGTGCATTTGCGATCTCCTCATCATAGATCTCGGAGAGCCAGTAGTTCGCGGTGATTGCACCGGAATTGCTGAGGATCAGACCGCCGACGGAATACGTCACGGTCGAATTCTCCTTGACGCGCCAGTCGCTGACCTTCACGTATTTATCAACAGTTTCTTTATAATCGAGCATTGTAGACTTCATGTTGCGGAGTTTTTCACGCTGCTTGCGGTAGAGGATGTAGGCCTTTGCAACATCGCTGTAGCCGCCCTCTGCGAGCACATGCTCAACGCTGTCCTGAATATCTTCGACAGCGATCATGTCGTCCTTGATCTTGTTTTCAAAGTCGGCAGTCACGCGCAGTGCGAGAAAATCAATAACAGACGGGTGATACTGTCTGTTCTGCGCATCAAATGCTTTCCGGATTGCTTCTGCGATTTTTGTGATCTCAAAATCGACCACTTTGCCGTCACGCTTTGTAACCTGATACATGAGTAAGCCTCCTGATAGAAAATTTAGCCGAGAAATCAAATCCCGCGCAGCGCGGCATTCGGCACATCCCGACGGACGATCTCTAAAAACGCCCGCATCTCGGAAGGAGTGCAGCCGGAAACTGAATTGTCAATCAGCCTTCCGGTATTCTGGAAATTCTGCAAATAATAGGCATTCGCACCGCGGATCCATTTGCCGATCGCGGAAAAATCCGCAGCAGTATGATACTGCTTCACGACCGTTGTACGGAACTCATACGGGATGTTCCCCTGCTGCATGAGGTAACGGACACTCTGATGCACCGCGTCTATGCTGAGCCGCTCAGTGCCGGCGGTCACGGCATATTTTTCGGGGCTGTTCTTAATGTCCATTGCGACCATGCTGATGAGTCCGGTCTCACAGATCTCACGGAGCTTTTCAGGCTGGGTACCGTTGGTATCGAGCTTCACGGCAAATCCCATTTCATGAATCGGCTGCAAAAACGAAATCAAATCGGGCTGGAGCAGCGGTTCACCGCCGGTTACACAAACACCGTCGAGCAAACCGATGCGTTTTTTCAGAAACGTATACAGCTCGTCCGCTGTCACAGTCTCCTCAAACGCCTCCGTGACAAGTCCTGCATTGTGGCAGAACGGGCACCGGAGATTACAGCCCCAAGTGAACACCGTGCAGGCAGTTTTTCCCGGATAATCCAGCAGCGTCAGCTTCTGTAAGCCTGCGATTTTCAAGTCTACACCCCATTTTTGATTTCGTTAAAACATCCAATATTCGTAAAACCCGCCTGTATTTGCAGGCTCTATGGTGAATACAAGAAACACAAGATATAGTGTTCATCTCTGAAAACCATCACAATACCTCGTGCTGATATCTATTATATATTCTTTTTCCCGGTTTGTCAATAGCAATTCTGACTTTTCTGATATTTTATTTTCATATAACAATATCAAAGCGCATGTTTTGTTTTCAGAGATATCCCGAATTGCTCGCACACACTTGAAAAAACAATCATCAGATATTTTAAATATAGAGAATCCGCTTCATTTTGGATAAAAGAATCCGGTTTTCGCATCGGTTTTTTTACGCCTCCATTCAAACAGCGGCACTTGACATTCCACTTAATATATGGTATAATGGTCATATGACAAAAACAACTGTCCGTCTGGCGCGGAAGAAATCAGGAGGTACACATACCATGTCCGATAAATCCGATTATGAGAAAAACTGGGTGGTTGTGGATTCCTCCGTCTTACCGGAGGTCATCCTGAAAACGCTGACCGTCAAGCGTATGCTCGCAAACCGTGAGGAAAAAAGCTCCTCCGCAGCATGTCGTGCGGTCGGAATCTCCCGCAGCGCATTCTACAAGTACCGCGATTCTGTCTTTATCTATGAAGAGCAGATGCGCAATCAGATCTTTACGGTCTATCTGGTGCTTCATGATGAAGCCGGCATTCTCTCCGGTGTTCTGCACACGCTTTCCGATGCCAACGCCAATGTTCTGACGCTGAATCAGAGCATTCCGGTAGACGGAGCTGCTGCGGTGACGATCACCTTCCGGCTTCAGGAATCCGCGAGTGTTTCTGCGCTTTGCAGTTCACTCGGCGAGCGCAAGGGCGTTGTTGAGGTGCGGCTGCTCTCAGGAAGCTGAGGTGCGGTTCCACGCACACAAATCTAAATGAAATGAGGTCAAAAGCTCCGTAAAGCGGAGCGAGCAAACACATGAAGAAATTTGCAGTTTTGGGATTTGGTACGGTCGGCTCCGGTGTCGTTGAACTCTTCTATCGGAACCGGCATAAGATTGAGCAGAAAGCCGGCACGGATTTTGAGCTCGGCTATATTCTTGATCTTCGCGATTTCCCGGATTCTCCCTATGCCGATAAATTCACGAAAAGCATGGATTCTATCCTTGCCGACCAGGATATCACTGTTGTTGCGGAGTGCATGGGCGGCGTGGAACCGGCATTCAGCTATCTGAAGCAATGCCTGGAGCGCGGCATCAGCGTGGTGACATCCAACAAAGAGCTGATCGCGAAAAAAGGCGCAGAGCTGCTTGCAAAGGCAAAAGAACATTCCTGCAACTGCTTCTTTGAAGCGAGCGTCGGCGGCGCGATCCCGATTATCCGGCCGCTGCACCGCTGCCTTGCCGCAAATGAGATCTCTGCGATCTACGGCATTCTCAACGGCACAACCAACTATATTCTCAATAAAATGCTGACGGACGGCATGACCTTTGCCGACGCGCTGGAGAAGGCACAGAAACACGGCTATGCGGAGCGTGAGCCGAGCGCTGATGTGGACGGTCACGATGCTTGCCGCAAGATCTGCATTCTCTCTTCGCTTGCATTCGGCAAGCATGTTTATCCGGAAAGTGTCTACACCAAGGGCATCCGCGAGATTTCCCTCGATGATGCGTCCTCGGCTGATGCACTTGACGGTGCTGTGAAGCTGATTGCATTCGTCAAGAAGCTTGATGACGGCAGAATCCTGCCGGCTGTCATGCCGATGTTTGTCCCCCACGAGAACATGATCTCCCGCGTTGACGGCGTATTCAACTGCGTTGAGGTCTGCGGCGACGCAATCGACCGCGCATACTTCTGCGGCAGAGGTGCGGGTAAATTCCCGACCGCAAGTGCTGTCATGGGCGATGTCATTGAGGCTGTCAAGCATCACAAGACCGTCTTCTCGCAGGATTGGACGGATGTCGGGAACCAGGATTTCATCGCCGGAATCGACGAGTTGACCTGCGGCATGTTTATCCGGTTCGATCAGCAGTATGATGCTGCGGCTGTCAGCGAATTTGCATCAAAATATCTCGCCGCAAACGGCCATCCGGATGAGGCCGTCAGCGCGGTCAACAACGCTTGCCTGATCTCTGTACCGCTCAATAAAACGGAGCGTGATGCGCTGCTCGAAGCATTCAAGGCAAACGGAATGCCCGTCTCCCATTGGATGCCTGCAATGGAAGCATAATTCAGAATATGAAACGCGGAATCCGAACGAAACGGATTCCGCGTTTTTTGTTAGCCTGCATTTTTATAAAGCGTAATATTTTCAAACGTCAGATTCAGCCCGCCGACTGCACCGACCGGGAACACGATTTCGCAATCCGATGCATCCGCTTTCATGGCAAAGGCTTCGCTTGCCTTTCCGTCCTTGCAGACACCCTCAAAATAAATGACCTTCGGATCCTTCATACTGCGGACTGCGTATGGGATTTCGGCTTTCTCTCCGCCCTTCACGCTGAACGCCAGCGTGTAGCTGCCCTTTGTCAGGTTGAGATTTCGGACATAGCCGAGAATCTCCTCGGGCGACTTGCCGCCGCTCGAAATATTGATATTCAGGGACTTATTCCAGTCGCTGAAATACGGCCAGCCGTCCGCGCCGTTTGATTTATCAAAATCACAGCCGTATTCGCCGTCAGCGGCAAAATCCAAGCCGACACCGCTGTACGGAATGCCGAGCGCTTTGCAGATATGGTCCGCGGCAAGATACGAATTCTTCTCGTGCGTAATCGGTGACGGATGCCAGTCCGCGCCGATGCCGTCCTGCGTGATGTTATGCGTCGGAGATTCATAGCAGCTTGTTTTCGGATCGTTGAATTCCTTGACGGCCGCCTCCAGATACGGATAGAGCTCCTGACAGCCCATGATTCCAAGCGTACAGATGATCGCCGCATCCGGATTGCACTTGCGGATCTGCTTCAGAAACGCGAGATACTTTGTCTGATATTCCTTTGCGCGCGTTTCAAGTTCCTTGCTCGCATAGGAATCGTCGTTCGTGCCGAGATTGACAAACACCGCATCAACCGGATGCGAAGCGAAATCCCACGGAACCGCATAATCACTCGATTTTGCAACATTTTCATAAACCGGCGGAACGAGCGAGTCCTCATTTTTCGAGCCGTCACTCGTATAGCCGGATACAATGCCGTAGCCGCTGTAGCTGACTGCGCTGTAATCTGCATCGAGAAGCTGCGCGGTCAGATACGCATAGGATTTTGAAAAATCCTCGGTCGCAGTCTCAAATCCGACATACTGCGAATCCGCGCCGACACCGTAAGCGCAGGTAATCGAATCACCGACGAATTCGATTGTCAAGTCCTTCTTTGCGGTCGGCTGAACAGGTTTTGCAGCCGATGATTTCACATCAAACTGCTTGACGCCGATCGCGCCGTTATTCGCTTCGGAAAGATGCATGACCTTGACTTTCGCTGTTCGTTTCGCCGTTCCGGAAAACAGCTCCACAACCTGTTCTGATTCACCCATGACAACATCCTTGATGAGCTTCCCGTCCACATAGACACCGTAGCGCGGACGGTATTTCGCATCGGACCTGACATTGCCGTCGCCCTCGATCGTGACGCTCGCAGCAACACCGGTAACGGTACACTCAACCGCTGAACCGCTGTGTACAAGCCAGGTCACACCCTCTTTGGTGACGGTTCTTCCGATCAGCTTGGTCTGCTCGGTAATCGCAGTCACCGTCTGATCGCGAACCTCTCCGGTATCGGCATTGGCTTCCGCGAGCACCGCACGCTTCATCAGCGTTAAGTCGATCGCGTTGACAATGCCGTCCCCGTTGAAGTCGTCTGCCTTTGTCATGGTGCCGTTTGTCGTCAGCGTTTTCACCAGATGCCGTACATCGTTTCCGGAAGCTGCATCCGCCGTAATCGGCAGAACAGCCTGCAATATCAGCATCGCCGCGACAAATACGGCAATTTTCTTTGTTTGCATGGCAAACCCTCCCCTCATTTAGTACTTTCATTATAAAATATTCCAGCCCGCTTGTCAATGATGAATCATCTTATCGCACAGCACAATCGTATAATTTTCAATATCAATCAAAAAATCCCGCACAGTCTCCTGTACGGGATTTTTTCACATTCATATATACGGATCACATATCCTGCGTGGACTGATCCGCCGGTGTCTCTCCTGAATCCATACCGGTCACGGCATTCTGCTCAGCAGAAGCATTCGCATCAGACTGATACACAAATTCAAACTTCGGAGACTTCAAACCAAGTACGCCTCTAAGGTCATTGCCCTTCACGCGAACTTGCCCGCCGATGAGCGCGCTGGCTACATAGCCGCCGTCACCGTACTCAAGTTGAATCCAATCATATGGGTTGCCTGTCAGGGTAACATGGTAAGTGTTTTCGAGTTTGGATTTGAGATCAGCAGACTGAAATACCTTCGTGCTGTTGAAATGCGGATCGGAAGATTCGTCATGTCTGACGGGAACGCTCTGCAAATAAGGAAGATCTGCATAAAAAACATCCTTGCAGGAAGCAGTTGCACCGCCGCTGGATGCATAGAACGATGTGAGTGCCGGAGCGTTCTCATAATACACAACGATACCGAGAACGGATCGAACAGCATCCACGATTTTTTCGGACGGATTCGGTTTGCAGATCATACCCGCGCCATATCCGTTATACAGATAGTAGGTATAAGCCGCAACTGCCTGTGCCTTAATGGCTTCGACAGAGAAGGAATCGCCCATTTCGTTATTGACGATCTGGGAAAGAATCGAAACAACGGTATCGGTCTTTCCGCCGACTGTCATGGTTTCCCATTCCGAAGTACCGGTCTGAACCAGCATCGTTCCGGGATAGTAGAGACTTAAAATCTGGTCATACGTCCAACCGTCATACATTGCATAGAAGTTTGCGCCATTCTGGCTCATACCGACGCCGTGTCCGAAACCGGAGGAATAGAACACAACGCTGCCGGGTTCAGCGGCAATGGTTTCACGAGCAGTCACAACAGGTTCTTCATAGGTTGTGACGGCAGACGTTACGGTGGTTATATTTGTTTCGCTGTCATCTGTGACAGCAGTTGTCGTTGCAGTAGTAGTCGTTGGCGTTTCGTCCGGCTCAGATTCAACTGCCTCATACCGAACAAGCATAAGGCTGTCATCATATTCATAAAGATCAGCCTTCCGCAAATCGGCAACTTCATATGCGTCTGCACCCGACTGAAGGCTGCTGCGCGAGTCGGCAGGTCCCAAAACGGCTTGTACGTCCGTTTCGATCTCAAAGCCTCCTGTTGTAGCGGCAAACGCAGTATTGGCAGCTCCTGAGCGCAGCATGGCGTCTCTGTCGCTCTGAATTGCACATGTACTGGTGAAACACAGAGCCATTGCAACCAGAATCGCCACGCGGTTTCTTCGCGTTCGAGCTTGCATAGTTTCTCTCCAATATATCAATCTCACCGGGTTAGCCCGGCTTTATTTCCCCAAGATTGCTGTGGGGATTTTGTCTAATCGTTTGTGTCCTCCCTTCGCCGTCCGGCCGATCCCAATCCGACCTTTCAGCGCGCGCCATCCGGGAACGACGCGTTGTTCTGCGTCGCAGTTTTCCTGCGTACATCTCTCTGTTAAGCTGATAGATCTCAGATCGCGGAGATGTGCTCCGCAGCTCCCGCCGCGGGTGAGGGTGGCCGTTCGCTCACCGCTCAGATACGATTTGAGACAGCATAACCGAAAGAAAACAGTCCGCACAAAGCGGAAACAAGTACGTTTACCTCCTTGACATCCCATTTCCCTTCAGTTTGATTTCGGTGAAATCAAAACCTGAATTACGTATTCGGGCCATATGGCACGAACTTCTTGGGATCGTAATTAACAGGGCGGCCTCCTTTGTAGTAGGCCTTAGGGTACAGCACATTGTCATTCAATGTGGCATTCTCTGTTCCCTCTTTGGGGTCCTCGCCTTCATCGGCGCGGACTTCTCGACACATCAGAATCAGCTTGGCATTGGGAACCAGTCCGTTGCACGTGTACAGCGACAAGAGTTGATCTCCATACCGCACATCAACATCCGTGTTGATCATGGTGCGTTTCTTTGCTTCGTTAACATAATCATAGAACGACGCTTCGTCGGGGAAATCCAACGTATTCCAGCAATCAAAGGCATATTCAGAAGTATAATCCTCGCCGTCTACAACAAAGATTGCAAAGATTTTGAACTGATATTCCTTATAGAGGGAATAATAATTTACGATCGGGTGTGCGCGGTAGAATGACGGATTGTTGATATAGTCGCGCAGACTTCCGAACATCGTTCTATTATTCATGTTGTGTCCGTAAATGAAAACATTTCCGGAGTTGTCGCAGATGCGACGGTGATCGACTACTTCATCAAAGTGATTCCGGAAGTCCATGAAAATACAGCCAGATTTGCTCTGTTCCTGTTTGAACGTCCGGTTCAGATAGTAGTCGTTCGGGTTCATGTTCGGATCACTTAGCTTTTGTTTTTGTACAACAGGATAACTGACCTCAGTACCCTCGATATTGACATAGCCGACAACATCGGGGTTGATCGGGAGCAGCATCTTACCATACTCGTTGAGTTCCAGCCACTCGATCATTTCGCCAGTCTGGGGATCCTCTACATAACTGTCATTTGAGAAATGCCTGTTCGCCTTTGCAGCATCAATCCGTGCCTGAATTTCCTGGTAGCTTTTTTTAGCCTTGTACAGGTCGATATAATAGCTTCCGATCAGATATGTGCAGACACCGACAACAATCAGCGCGAGCGAAAAGACAATTTTCCGCATTGACTCAAATACAGAGTCGCCCTTCCAGGGTACAAAAAACTGCAAGATCTCCTTGAACGTATATTGGTTGCGCTTTTTCTTCCCGTTTTCCTTCCGCTGCCGCGGTGCCGCCTCCGAAACAACCTCCTCCCGAGTCACCGTGTGTGTCTCAGGTCTTGGCCGATCCGTATGCCGCACAGCAGCCTTTGGTCTTTCTGCAGGTGCAGTTGTGACCGCCTCCCGCCGGACTCTCCGTCCTGCGGACGCTTCCGTTCTGCCGGAAGAATATTCGACATTCGGCTGTGCATCTTGTGTAGCGTGACGTTTTGCTTCGACTTCATCTAAAATTGCCGATATGTCGTCCCGTTTATGACTCTGGCCTCTTTCCGTTTCCCGAAGAACATCTCTCAGCTTCTCCTCCGCTGAAATATCCGCACGTCCCGCGGCACCCTTCAGCATCCGATGTGCACCGTATGTTCTCCCGGTCCCGTTCCGAGCGCCATTCGCCCGAAGCGAGGAATCATTCCCGGGTACTGCATTCTGCGCACCGGCAGTTTCCTGCGGTGCATCAGGGCAGCTAGGTTCTTGATAGGGATTTTGCCTGATATCCATTTGAACGCCTCCATCATTTGCAGTTGAATCTGCTTCCGGACGGCCTAGAAACAGCGCGTCTTTCCGCAGAGAGCATCTGCACAGGTTATGCATGTGAGAGTCTGTACATCTCTCATTCAGCAATCATTCTCCTTAAAGGAGATTCACATTTCATGAGATTTCGCCGGATGCCGCCGGTCTCCCAACGACAGCATGTGCATCTGACAGGCAGAAACCGTGTCAGCGGCGCGGACGGAAGTTCCGCCGTTCCGCTCCGGAATCCCGCCGATCCGGTTCCGCGCAGGCTTTTCGTACTGTGATACGGCTGCTGGTACGCAGTCACCGGCTGTGCCGGCAGATCACAGTCCGGAAATCCGTTGATTCGCCGGACAGGACATGAAGCGAGTTTCGCTTCATCCGGTCAGAGCAGTCGCAGTTCCGGTATCATAACACGGGATGCGCCTGACACTGATGTATTCGTTCAGAGAACAGTCTCACCGCTTCGCGGCAGTTGCCGCAGGCCGCAGTAAACCTATTCTCAATGAACATTGTACTACATCTTGGGGTGTATTGTCAAGGCATACACCGTATATTTTGTGGTTTGTTATAAATCGGGCAGGAATAATTTGTCGAAATTCAACATTCACTCCAAATCATTATATGATATAATTGAGTATCAGCTTGCAAAATGTTCCACATGAAACATCATCAGAGCATCTGCTCCTCGGAGATATGCTGCGCAAAGACTTTCTTTGTTGCACCTGCAACGGCCGCTTCGACCAGCGGCGCGAAATCGACCTCAGCCTGTGCAGCAGCCACATCCTCCAGATGCGGGCGCAGCTTCGGATGCCGCGGCGTAAAGACCGTGCAGCAATCCTCATACGGCTGGATCGAGATATCAAATGTATCAATTTTGCGGGATATCTCAACGATTTCCGTCTTATCCATACCAATCAGCGGGCGCAGGACCGGCATTGTCGCGACAGCATCCGTGCATTGGAGTGCCGGGAGCGTCTGGCTCGCAACCTGACCGAGGCTTTCACCCGTAATGATCGCGCCGCATTCCTCACGCTCTGCAAGCCGGCACGCAATCTCCATCATCAGACGGCGCATCAGAATTGTGAAATATTCTTCCGGGCAATTCCGCTGAAGCTGTTCCTGAATCTCCGTAAACGGGACGCAATAGAACGCCATGCTGCCGCACCAGGGCGTCAGCTTCTCACAGAGCTGCTCGACCTTCAGCAGCGCACGTTCCGAGGTATACGGCGGCGAAGCAAAATGACATGCCGTCACGCGCAGACCGCGCTTCGCCATCATATAAGCTGCAACCGGGCTGTCAATTCCGCCGGAGAGCAGCAGCATCGCATTGCCTGCCGTCCCGACCGGCAATCCGCCCGCACCTCTCTCACGCGCCGCATGAACGTAAGCATTCTGATCGCGAATCTCAACCGTCACCGTAACATCCGGATGATTGACATCTACCGTCAGATGCGGATAGTGCTCCAGCAGAATCCCGCCGAGTTCGGCGCAGATCTGCGGCGACTTCATCGGAAATGCCTTATCAGCACGTTTCGCCTCAACCTTGAAGGTCTTGGCTGCATTCAATGCATCCGCCAGATACGGCACGGAACGCGCAGAAATATCCGCAAAGGATTTTTCACATGTCAGCGCACGCGCAAGTGCCGCAATGCCAAACACCTTTTTCAGGCGCGGCATCGCTGCAGCAAGCAGTTCGCCGCTGGCTTCATCCGTTTCCGCTTCCGGCACAACGTAGATCGTAGACTGCGCCTTGGAATACGAAAACTTACCGAGCTTTTTCAGCCGGTAACGGATATTTCGCAGAAGGACATCCTCAAAGGAGCCCCTGTTCAGTCCCTTGAGCGCCATTTCGCCGTATTTTACCAGAATAATCTCTCTCATGTCACAAACCTCGTTTATAATATAATCAGTTCAGCAGCTCCATTTTATACGGAGCCTCAATTTGATAGCAGAATCATGTTCGGAATATGATCTGCCTGACCAACCCCTTATATATAGTACATTTGTTAGTTTCAGGGTTTTACTTGTATGCATTTGAATCGCATTCTTCATTATGATCACTCCTTTTTGTTTCACATTCAGGATTACCGTTTTTTAGAATCCTAAATATAAAAACGCAATATACAATATATGCGAAAGCGCATGAAATATAGTTGTATCTTGATAAACCATATATTTCACTGTCTGAGAACAGTTTATCAAACAAGGGACTGAATGTAAATACGAATAACAATAATGCGATCATAATATTTTTCAATAATATGATTTTATGATACAAATAATCCCTGCTGTCAAACGCTTGCGGATTTGTAGCTACCGATAATAAGTCTGCTGACTTATTTCTTATGAACCTGAAAACAAAGAAGCCAAGTGCGTACAGAACAAACCACTCAAATGCAGCTTGTTTATTGTTGCTGTTCAGCAAGACAATCGTAACGCTCCCAACAATGCTGTAAATAACAGATAGTATGCAAAGCGCCTTCTTCTTGCCTGCCAGTTCACTTGCATATTGTAAATTTAGAATTGTAAATACGATTGGAATACAATTACCATATAAATTAGTATTCATAATATTAAAAATAATAGTATAATCCTGACAAAGCGTCAGGAGAATTCTGTTTTCTCATTCAGCAGCCGGTACATCGTGATCATATCCGGATTGTGCTGAAAGCCGTTTTTCAGATAAAAGTGCTCACTCGGATAGCCGCGCGTCGTTTGTAATACAATTCCGACACACCCTGCCGCACGCATTTCCTGTTCGATCTGCTGTATCATCCGACTGCCGATGCCTTTGCCCTGCACCTCCGCCGAGACACAGAACTCATCAATCACATATTCCTTACCATATAAATATGTACACACTCTGCCGGCAGCCAGCGCAAGAATCCGGCCGTCCTCCTCGTATACAAACCCGACAGAAAACGGTGTGCCCGTCAGCTCGGAGATGCGTGTTTCCGCAAGAGACTGTGTCCAGTTTTCATTCCACGGCTCCGCGGAGAATGCGCTGCAAAATACATCTGCACAGCTTTGCAGGTCGCGCTGCTCATATTTTCTGATCATGTATATTCCTCATCGTTTGTGGACAAGCTGTTGCTGTGCAGCCTTCAGCGCTTCGCAAAGGGCGGTAATCTCTTCCGGCGTATTTTCCGCGCAGAAGCTGACACGCAATGTACTGTCCGCAAGATCCTGCTTGATGCCGAACTGCTGCAAAACGCCGCTCTGCTTGCCCTTGGAACATGCAGATCCGCTTGACACATAGATCTCCCTGTCAGAGAGGAAATGCAGCATGGTTTCCGAACGCAGTCCCTTGACCGAGAAACTCAGAATATATGGGCTGCCGTCTTCAGGTGAATTGATCGAAATGCCGTCAAGCGCCGAGAGCTGCCGGATACATTCAGCACGCAGTCCGGAAACATATTCCGCACGCGCAGCGATCGTGCCGCGCAGCGTATCGACAGCCGCACCGAATCCGACGATCAGCGGTACAGATTCCGTACCGGGACGCATCGTCCCCTCCTGCTCGCCGCCCTTCATCAGCGGAATCAGCCGGACGCCTTTTTTGTGATACAGCGCGCCGACGCCCTTGCAGGCATGAACCTTGTGTCCGCTGACAGTCAGCAGATCGGCGTTCAGCTTCAACGGGCTGACCGGCAGTTTCATAAAACCCTGCACCGCATCGCAATGCGTGATCACCTGCGGAAAATTTCGTTTGATCTGCGCAAACGCCTGCTGTACCGGAAGCAAAGCGCCCGTTTCGTTATTCACAAGCATCATGCTGAGCAGGCAGGTGTCATCATTCACAGCAGCTGCGATTTGTTCCGCGTGCAGGATGCCGTCCGCATCCGGCGCCACACGGATCACCTCATAGCCCTCTGCCTCCAGCATGTCAAATGCGCCGCGCACAGATGCGTGCTCAACAGTTGTCGTAATCACGCGGCGTTTCCGTCTGCCGTATGCATACGCTGCACCGCGAATCGCAAGATGATTGCTTTCCGTCGCACCGGATGTAAACATGACAGCAGCAGCTTCGCATCCAAGCGCCGAAGCAATCTGCTTGCGCGCCTGCTCCATACAAAGCTGCGCTTCGAGTCCGAACCGGTGCAGAGAGGACGGATTGCCGTATGTTTCGCGCATCATTCCGCACATCGCGTTCAGACACGCTTCCCCCGGACGGGATGTCGCGGCGGAATCCAGATAAATCGTCATTTTTGTGAGAATCCACTCCCTCATTTTAACTCTGAATCTATTATAACATACTTTTGCGAAAAATGCAAAAAAACTTTTTGAAAAATTTGCGAAAACCCCTTGACAAAACTTTCGGAATGTGCTATAATAACAAAGTCGCAGGAAAACAGCGGCAAGGATGTGCGGATATGGCGGAATTGGCAGACGCGCATGGTTCAGGTCCATGTGATAGCAATATCATGGAGGTTCAAGTCCTCTTATCCGCATCCAAAGCCCTCATACAAACCGTATGAGGGTATTTTTATTGCAGGCGTAGTTTAATGGTAAAACATCAGCTTCCCAAGCTGAGGTCGGGGGTTCGATTCCCCTCGCCTGCTTACGTGGTAAAGCATCGCATTTGCGTCATTTGTGCGTAGGTGCGATGCTTTTCCGTTTTATTATAATAGGCCGCTGCGCTCGGATTTCAGGATCTGTTCGGCAGAAATCAATGAAAGCAGATAGTAATTCCGGTCTGCGACTACCTTCCGCATCAGCTCCTTCAGATTTTTCACACGGGCGCGTTCAAACAGCGCATCCAGTTGTTTCATGGAGCAGTTGTTTGTGTAATAATCGTAAAGCTCTGCCGCAGTTTGATTCAAATGCGCTAACCGCAGCGCTTCAGCGGCCGCGACTGCTTCCGGCTCGCCCTCCAAAACCGGCACGCGCAAACGGAACTGCCCGTCCAGATACTTCCGCTCATCTGGGCAGGCCGTGCCGAGCTGCATCGACTTATATTCCATATATGCCTCCGTTGTATGATATATAGTATTATATCGTTTCGATGTCGATTTGTCAAGCAAAACGCCTGTGCATTCACAATGAATACACAGGCGTTCATTCGTTTATGCCGGAGAAACAGCCAGATAATCAATATTCGGGCCGCCCTGATCGGTTTCAGAAGTCATGCGGATCGTGTTCATACCGGGCTGAAGTGTCAGCGAAAGCTTAATATCTGCCCAGGTCGTCCATGCGCCGGTTCCGTTGAAATCAACCGACTGCCCTGCGCCGCCGTTGACAGAAATCTTCATGACACGGTTCGATTCGCTGCCGTTCGCGACACGGAGCGTACCGTTATAAGTACCGGATTTTGCAGCATATACGCGGAATTCCACATAGCTGCCGGTCACATTATCGAGATTCAGATACGCCGCATCCTTGAAGCCTGCGTTCGTCGATTCCTCGATACCCTGTGCATAGCCGGCGTCGATCGCATAATAGAAGCCGCCGTCATAGGAATCCGATCCGAGCAGATATTTTTGCAGCGCAACTGCATCCGCAATCGTCACAGCGCCGTCGCCGTTGACATCTGCCGGACGCTTTTCCACTCTGGAGCGCGAAGGCTTGAGAATCTCCTGCTTCATCAGCGAGAGATCAGCTGCATTCACGATGCCGTCATCGTCAAGATCTCCGGAGATGAAATCCGGAGCAGCCGGATGGAACGAGATCGTTTCCAGTACCCATGTCTGGCACTTTTCGCCGTTCTTTTCCCATTCCTGTACATTTGCGCCGGCCGCTGCGGATGCCGAAGCAACCTCAACGCACTTTTCAAAGCCGCTAGTCTGCGTCAGGATGATATAGCCGCCGGATACGCGCCGGAACTGCACCGTCTGTGCCGCTGCATCTTTGCTCTTCTGCACGGATGCATTTCCGTTATCAATCGTCAGAATCTGGCCTGCCGTATTCTTCAGGACATAACCGTCCTCGCCGGATGCCTGCAATGTCCAGATCGCATTGGCATTTTCTGCATTTTTATCCTGCACCGCATTGCCGTCTGCACCGGTCAGATAGAGGCCGCTGCTGAGATTGCGGAGCACAAATGCCTTGGAAGTATCCATAACCGCCGGGGAATCAGAGCCGCTGAGCTGGCCGTTGATCGTCACCGCCGGGCGATCCGGAAGCGGCTGATCGGAACCGAGATAGAAGCTCGGATGCGGCGGCTGATTGTAGCAGTTCTGCTCGGATGCAACCTGCATTCTGTACTGCATATCGTGCATCAGCGTAGTGATGCGGGAATCCGTTGTGTAGGGTGTGCAGAAGATGCGGAGCGTCTTGCTGTCCTGAGAATGCAGGATCAGCTCCTCACGCCAGTCTCCGAAGATATCCGCGGAGAGATTCGGCGTTGCCTTAGTACCGTTGCAGGAATCAAAACCGGTTGCAGTAAACAGCGTTTCGATCTTACCGGCCTGATTGACCTTTGTGATCGTATTGCCGTCGAGCAGCTCACGTTCAAGATCGCCGTCCCACCAGATCAGGAAGTTCATCGCCGGGCAGTCCATTGCGAGCGTCTTGCCGCTGCCGTCAAAGACCGCTTCGGAAAGAGATCCCCAGAATTCACCGCCGGGATTGCCAGCCCAGACATTGCCCGCGCAGCATCTGCCGGTATCCTTGCGGCGGTTTTCATGCACCAGGATCTTACCGGTCGCCGCGTCAATCAGGGAAACGCCCCAAGGTTCATGCTCATGGCAGACCCAGAATTCCTGTCCGGGGTGATCCGGCAGAAAGTCACTCAGATGCATCGCGTCGCCGTGGCCGAGATTCGTAGACCAGAGCACCTTGCCGTTGTCATCAAATGCAACTGCACCGACAAGAATCTCATCCTTGCCGTCACCGTCAACATCAGCCGGCATACAGTTGTGGTTGCCGTTGCCCCAGCCGGTGTAATTGGTCTGCGCAAAACCGGAATCATATGCCCAGCGCTTGACGAGTTTTTTATTGACCACATCATATGCGACAGCCGTCATACGGGTATAGTATCCACGGAATGAAACCGCGCTCGGATGTACGCCGTCAAGATAAGCAACCGTTCCGAGGAAACGGTCGCAGCGGTTGCCGTAATCATCACCCCATGTGGCTTTTGTAACAGTTCCGCGCGGATGCTCATAGCTGACTGTATCAAGCAGCGCACCCGTTTCGCCGTCAAACAGCGAATAATACTCCGGACCGGAAAGGATATAGCCGCCGGAATTGCGGTAATCCTTTGACGCGTCTCCGACAATCTTTCCCTTTGCATCGACGGTGCCGTCTGCGGTTTTGCAGGTCATTTCGCATTTGCCGTCATTGTCAAAGTCTGCGACAAGGAATTGCGTATAGTGCGCACCTGCGCGGATATTCTTACCGAGATCAATGCGCCAGAGCTTCTCGCCGGTCAGACGGTAGCAGTCAATATAAACATTGCCGGTATAGCCTGACTGTGAATTATCCTTCGCATTGGTCGGATTCCATTTCAGGAAGATCTCATATACGCCGTCGCCGTCCACATCACCGACCGAGCAGTCATTCGCCTCATAGGTATAGGCAACGCCGTCCGGTGACGTGCCGCCGCGCGGAATATCCAGCGGAATATCAAAATAGGACTGGCCGGAGACCATGGAGCAGGTATCCGAGCTGACCTTTTTCCCGCCGACGACCGTATCGACGCGGTATTTGGAATTCGCGCTGCCGGATGCATCGAGGTAGCTGGTCGCCTTGCCCGCTTCGCTCGTATAAATCAGCGTATCATCGCGGAAGAGCTGGAATTCCGCTCTGTCATTGTCATTCGCAAGGAACCGCCAGCTGACCATCATCCCCTTGCCGGTATTGTAGGCGATCAAACCGCGGTCGAGCAGCTCCGCGACATTCTGACCCGTTCCGTATGCAGCAGATGTCGTCAATGAAGCAGGCACCGGAAGCATACCGGCCGCAGCGACAATCGCCGCAACGACCGTACAACTTTTCTTGATTTTCATACATTTCACCCTTTCTCAATGGCAACCATATGCTTTCTCACACAATTCTCCATTCTTTTTATTTATTATAGCATACCACTCCGCAAAAAGATAGTGTATTTTCGGTGCAAAAACTGGATAAAATATAGATTCTGTCCGTATTTCTCCGGAAACTTGTATGATACTTTTACATACATGTGAAAAAGCACCGAGTCCGAAGACCCGGTGCTTTCTCTCGTTCCGATTCTCTTTATGATATAGGCAAATGTCAGATTTAAGCGGCAGGCGGTGCCGGGACTTTATGATAAACTTCAATGATCCACTCAAACGGATCGGTTTTATAAGTCTTCGGCTCGCCAGGTTTCGGATTGCTGATATCGGTCAGCGTCACGAGCGCATAATAGTGCCGAACCTCCGATTCCGTGATCTCCGTCTCGATCGTTGTGGAGTATTTGCTGCCGATTCCTGTGCTCTTCAGCTGAGAGCATGGGATTTCCTCATCGGTATCGGCATTGAACAACTTCACTTCGATTTTGGTTTTCGTCGGTGTCAGCGCAAGCGGAATGGTGAAATAAAAATTATAGGATTCAGTAATCGTCGTATCCTCCGGAAAAGAATACGAATTGTACTGCCGTTCACCCTGGAACGTGATTTTCGGAGTTTCCTGTTCCTTTCCCGCTGTCATCAGCACTTGCTTCAGCAGACTGAGGTCTGCGGCATTGACGATATTATCTTCGTTCAGGTCTGCGAGTACCCAGAAATACAACTCGCCGTCACCGACCAGGTACTTGCTCAGCATGACCGCATCCGCGATCGTCAGCTGCTCGTCATAATTCACATCGCCGGGAATCGGCTCCTTAAACTGCCCCGGATCAATGATAATCACTTCATCCGGTGAAGCCGCAGCGAAATACTGAACGCTCTCTTCTCTGTGCTGCTTTTCCGGATCATCGGTATATCCCATAAAAGTTGCAGCCGTGAGTTTCACAAGACCGTTGCTGAGCGGACGGTAAACCATGAATATAGAATCCGATTCACCTGCCAGCATCCCCAGCCGATCCTGATGAATATTCTCCGAAGCGATGCACGCCAGTCTCGTTGTGCCGGTCTGCTTGATTTCCAATTCCTGTCCGGTGCTGTGATTGACCCGGCCGCAGTATACTATATAGTTATCATGCAGCGTGATTGCTTCGGAATCCTTATGGTTGTTATAAAACGCATCAAATTCTTGAATACTGTCCGGCACCCAGCTGTAAATATCATCTTCGGTGATTTTGTCGTCCTGGTCACAGCTGAATTCATAGCAATCGGAATTCAGAAGCTTTGTACCATTATAAATCAGCTGCTTCTCAATTTTCAGCGTGGTATCAGGTTGCATGGAATACACAGTCAGATGATACTTGTTCGGCGCTTCATAGGCATTCTTTTCTTCATTAAACGCCATGAATTCCAGGTCGCGCATCAGATTCCTATATTCCTGATACTCCTTTGAATTTTCATCCGGCGCCTCAGGCTTCGGAATCGAATCAAACACGACATCACGATAAACGGAATACGGATTTTCCACTTCGCCGGTCGCATCTATCTTTTCCGAATACGAATACTTAGCATCCCGAAGCTGCTTCTCCAGAACACAGACCAGACCATCCGCGATATGCGTTGCACCGTACTGATTGGAGAATTCCATTGCGCTCATATAATCGGTCGGGACCCAGTCCGGTACCGGGACATCCGGCGGAACAGGTTCAGCAAAAGCGGGAAAACTATTCAGAGAAGAAAGTACTAAGACTGCCGCTGCAAATCCTGCTGCGATTGTTCGTTTCATAATCGTTCCTCCTTTATTTCGCTGGTTTCATCACTTCCGCAATTTCAATCATAGTATCTGCATTTTTCTTATAGCCGGAGATCTGGCAGACTGCATTGCCGTCAAACCAGGTAATCATGCAGCCCCATTTGGAATCCTGCTTGCGGAGATCATGCCGGTATGCAGGATTGCCGCCGATTTCGGTCTCTGTCAGATCATAGCCCTGCACAGAGAACTGGAACGGTACGAGCGAATTTCTGTAATAGACAAAGAAGCGATAGCTGCGGTTTTCTGCCGTATCGGTCACGCGATATGCAATGCCGTCCAGACTGCTCTCGGAGAAATCCTCTGATACGACAAAACGGTCATCCGCAGCAAAATAATCGTAAACTGCCGGCGCGAGATCAGCGCTGTATGCATATTTCAGCAGAGAACTGTCGCCGTTATCCGACACCGTAAAGCCGGATTTTACAGAGCCGCTCTTGAGCCCAGTCGTTTCATATACCAGCGTTTCTGTCAGTACGGTTTCCGTCACCGCGAGCGTTTCCGATACAGGAACTGTTTCTGTCTGTACGACAGGCGGTTCTGTACTTTGCGGTTCGGGTTCCTGAATGATAGTTGCTTCTGTCTGTGTCGCCGTAACCTCCGTTTCCGGCATGGAAGAAACCGTTGTCTGCAAAGGCTCTTCTTCTTTTTCCGTCAGAACTGTTGTAACTGTTTCCGGGACTTGCGCCTGTTCGGTTTCCGTATGCGGCGCAGTCGTTTCTGTGACAATCTCGATCTGATCCGAATTCTGAACCGGGAACGTCATGCCCTGCTTCGATGTGGAGATCAGTCCGTAACCGATTATGCCGGCAATACCTGCCGTCAGTACCAGGCAGGCAGCCGTTGCATACCGGTTGACATACATCCGGATCGGTTTCTTCGCAGGCATCGCATCCGATTCATCCGGCTGAACGCCCTCATTTTCAGCCGTACCTTCGGGCAACTGCGAAAGATATTTCCGGTAACTGCGGCGGAACACCCGTTCCATATCCCAGTCTGCGGGATACTGTTCCGCGATTTTCTCTGCCGTTTTCACATCAACATTCCGAAGCTGATGCAAATCCGGATTTCGTTTCATAGTACCCCCTCCTTCATAAAGTCATTCCCTTTTCCTCAAGCCGCTTCCGCAGCCGTTTCAACGCTCTGCTCAGCCGCACTCTGACATTGATCGTCTGAAGATTGACTGCTTTCGCGATTTCCTCAGATTTCCTGTTATAAAAATACTTCTGTATGATAATTGTCGCATCCGGCTCGCCGAGTGCCTGTATTTCAGCAAACAGCTCCGATGAGACCGCTGCCGCCTCGGTTTCAGCCTCAACATCCTCTGATGAGACCGGCTCCGGAACCGATTCATCAGAAAGGGACAGCGTGTCCTTGCGGGACGCCTGCTTCCGGAACCGGTCTATGGCCGCCCGCTTTGCAGTAACGCCGATATAGCCCTGCAAAGCGCCCTCTGCAATATTGTCAAAATGCAGAAACACACTCGCAAATACATCGCTGACACATTCTTCTGCATCCTCCTTGGTGCAGATCTTGCGCAGTCTGCCCCAGACGATCGCATAAACATATGCCTGATACTGCAAAAACAACGCTCTGAAGCCGTCCTCCCTCGACTGTCCGATCAGATCGCGCAGTTCATGCTCGGTCATTTTGGTATACCTCGAATCGAAAACCTTATTTGCAAAAACTGTTTTCATATAATATAATCGTTTCCCGCAGCAGAAATGTTACGCGAAATCGAAATATTTCACAGCTTTACAGTTTTAGTATACATCAGATACCGTTATTTGTCAACATTTACGCAGCATACCGTTGCGGCAGGTCAGCTGTGAAAGAAATACCGAAAAGAGGATCAGACTTATTCGCCACAGGCGGAGAAAAGGAGCCATAACCAGATGAAAGACGCTTGATTCACGGCAAAAGAAAAAAGGGAACCGGCTTTACATCGGCTCCCGTTTCATCGCAAAATGATTTCAGATAGATTTATGGCTGAAGATAAAAAAGCCATGGGCAATGGACTGCGGAGAGAGACAGACAGTGAATCTAGTGCATTGCTGCATAAAAGCTGAATTTGTCGTTGTTTACAATTTAGCTGTTTCGATTTTGTATGATATAACGAATTTTCACTATTTGCGCAAAGTGTATTGACACGGTGTCAGAATAATGCTATAATATCTATAATGACACAATGTCAGAATAAAATGCTTATTACAATCAAACGGAGAGTGTTATTATGAAAAACTTACCAAAGATCGCGCTCGGAGCATGGGCATGGGGCAATGACGGCACATTCGGCGGCAGCCTGACAGAGGGTACGCTCCGCCCGATCTTCGACAAGGCTATGGAAAACGGACTCAACCTCTGGGACACCGCTTATGCCTACGGAATGGGCACTTCCGAGAAGATGCTTGCAGGCTTTATGAAGGGACTGCCGAGAGACAGCTATCTGGTCTCTGACAAGTTCACGCCGCAATGCGCAGACAGTTCTTCCCTGACAGCGATGCAGGACATGATCGAAATGCAGCTGAAACTCATGGAGCTTGACCGCTTTGATATTTACTGGATTCACAATGTCTGGGGCGCACCGAAATGGACAGAAGAGCTTGCAAAGTATTTCGAGGGAAAAGAGAACCTGCCGATGATCGGTGTTTCCAATCACAACCTCGCGGAGATTAAACAGGCGGCTGATATCCTCAACGCGCACGGTCTGAAGCTCTCGGCTGTGCAGAACCATTACAGCCTGATCAACCGTTCCTCGGAGAATTCGGGCATTCTGGATTACTGCAAGGAAAACGATATCACGTTCTTCTCCTACATGGTACTGGAACAGGGCGCACTTTCCGGCAAGTATGACACCGCACACCCGATGCCCGCAGGCTCGGCAAGAGCTGACAGCTATAACCCCATTCTCGACAAGCTGGAGGTCATGAACAAGGCGCTCAGCAGAATCGCTGACAAGTACGGCGTAGGGATTGCACAGGTGCCGGTTGCGTGGGCAATCGCAAAGGGGACGCTGCCGATCATCGGTGTCACAAAGGTCAGCCATGTGGAAGACGCAGTAAAAGCTGTGAATATCACTCTCACAGCAGATGAAGTCGCTGAACTTGAGCATGTTGCGGATAGTCTCGGACTGAATGTGATCCGATTCTGGGAAAAGGAAATAAAGTAAGTAGGTGAAATGTATGAAAAAACTGATGATCTCAATGCTGGCTGCGCTGTGTATGCTGGGCTTCACCGCCTGCGGAAATACAGAAAACAGCGCTGCTCAGGCAGAAACGGCTGTACAGACACAAGCTGCTGTACAGGAAACACAGGCACAGCAGACGGAACAGTCTGCCGATGTGACCGAATCGGAACAATCCAATGAAGAAAAGGCTGCCCCCGAACAGACCGAGATTCAGCCGGAGAATACAGATACAAATGAGGTTGCTGAAAATAATACAATCGTCGTGTATTTCTCCGCAACCGGTACAACAAAAGGTGTTGCAGAGCGTATCGCAAGTGTTACGGGCGCGGAGCTTTTCGAGCTGATTCCTGCCGAGCCCTACACCGAAGCTGACCTTGACTGGCATGATAAAAACAGCCGCACAACAATCGAGATGAACGATCCGAATGTGCGCCCTGCGATTGCAAACGATACGGTCGATCTGAGCAGCTGCACGACTGTGTATATCGGGTACCCGATTTGGTGGGGCGATGCGCCGAGGATAATGAGTACATTCGTTGAAGCGCATGATTTTGACGAAAAAACGGTCATTCCCTTCTGCACTTCGGGCGGCAGCGGTATCGGCAGAAGCGGTGAAAATCTTGCATCACAGGCAGGCAGCGGAAACTGGCTTTCCGGCGGCAGACTGGACGCAGGCATCTCCGAAAGTGAGATACAGGACTGGATCAACAATATGAATTAAACAGGGAGGGACTGTGATGCAGACAAAGACCGGTATTATCAAAAGGATCGTCGATGTGGTGCTGACAGTCCTTTTACTGTTTCTGACGGCGTTTCAGGTCACGGGCGAAACGCTGCACGAGTGGCTCGGCATCGGCATGACTGTAACGCTGATATTGCACCATATCCTCAACCGCAAGTGGTACAAAGCTGTGCTCAAAGGGAAGTATTCGCCCTATCGCATTGCCGTGACGGCGGTGAATACGCTGCTGCTCATTTCAATCGCCCTGACCGCGTTCAGCGGAATGTCCATGAGCAGCCACGCAGTCCCCTTTCTGTACGGTCTGATCAATGTCATGACCGCCAGAGAACTGCACCTTGCAATGTCATACTGGTCATTTATCCTCATGGGCGTGCATATCGGCCTGCATGTGAAAGCCATGACCGCAAAACTGCCGGACAAAGGCAGAATTGTTTTCAAGGGAATCCTCACAGGCATTTCAGGCGTTGGATTATGGCTGTTCCTGAAAAGCGGCATCGTGAATTATATCACGTTCCGGACGCATTTTGCATTTCTCGATTATACCGCTGCAAAGTGGCTGATTATCCTGCAAAATCTTGCAATGCTGCTGTTTTTTGTGCTGATCGGGTATGTTCTCTCTGAGATCGCGCAAAAAAATGAGAATCAGAAGTATTCCCCTGCCCCGCTCCTATGGCTCGGTATTGCAGCGATCATCGGCATCGTGCTGAATGCCGGATTCAAAGAAAAAAGCGACACGATCAGCTTTGAACATGCTGACCGGACGACTTCACAAAGCACAACTGCGCAAACGACTGCTGAGCAAACAGAACCGGTTACGGCATCAGAGGACAGCATGACCGTTCCGAAAGAGGTCAATGACGGATTTATACTGATCGAAGGCGGCAGCTTCAATATCGCTGTATTCTTTGAACCGCCAGCGCACCGTTTCTGCAAAGCGTGACACTAAAAAGTGCTGCGGCTGATGTCCGCTTCGTCAATGATCTCCTGAACCGTGAGTGCCGAATATATTATCTTTTCCAATAACAAAACGAGCCGTTGTGATACGGCTCGTTTCTTTCATCAATGTGTTTTATTCCATTCCTACTATATAAACATAATTCGTAGTAGCACTGCCACCGATATTCAGCATCATAGCATTTTTAACATTCTCGATTTGATATTCGCCTGCTTTTCCTGTGACCTGCTTATACAAATCAAGGAACATTCTTGCTCCGGAAGCACCGACAGGATGACCACAACCGATCAGGCCTCCGCTCGGATTAATAGGCTTGTTTCCGCCAAAAGCAATGGTTCCATTTTCTATCGCTTCGTACTCATGTCCCGGTGCTGTGATACCAAAGCTTGAAATAGCCGCATACTCTGAACTTGTAAAGCAATCGTGTGTCTCAAAGCAGTCGATATCATCAACAGTCAACCCGCTTCTTTTATATGCATCAAGCACGGTCTGTCTTGTCCACGGAAGAACATAGTCCGAATCAGCATTGTCAGCCATTTTCTTATCAAAAAGCATCGGTGCAACTCTGTGCCCATAGCCCTTGATAACAGGTTTATTCTTTATGCCATGCTCTTTCATGAATTTTTCCGAACAAAGCACAACGACAGCTGCTCCGTCAGTAACCTGTGAACAATCGGAAACTGCAAGCTTACCGCCGACTAATGGGTTCGTATCTGTTCCTCTTGTGCTTGCCTGTTCGAAGCTCATAAACCACTTTCTTGTCTGTGCGAGCGGATTTCTCTTGGCATTTTCATAATTAATGACGCTGATTCTCGCAAGCGCATCCATATATCGTTTTTCATCAAGCTCCGGATATTTTTTCAATGTTTCATCAGCAAGCTTTCCGAACAGCTTCGGAAAAGGAAGATCAATTCCTTCGCCTTCCTTTTTATAGTAAGCAGCCCGGCCGAGAAAATCACCGCCGAGTTTGGAATCAACAGTCTTCATAAGCTCCCAGCCTACTACGATTGCCAAATCATATTCGTCAGCCATTATCTTTGTCTGTGCTGCATCAATCGCTACAGAGCTGGATGCACAAGCTGCTTCATATCTGGCAGAAGGCACACCATAAAATGCAGGATCAACTTCAGTAAGAAATGCGCCGAGATGTCCCTGCTCTGTATATTTTTCAGCAATAAAATTACCTACAAAGCAAGCAACTCTATTGTCCTTATTCAGCGCTTTCACATCATCAAGAGTGATGCCGGCATCGGCCAAACCATCAGCGATTACTTCTTTCAGTAACGCTACCATGTTTTTGCCTTCTTTTTTCCAGTTACGCTCAAAATCGGTCTGAGCACCACCAAGTACATAAACCTTACTCATCTGCGCTTACCTCCCCGATTTGAAATACAGTCTGTAATCATACTTTGAAGGCTTCATGTATGCTAAAAGTTTGTCGATGTCAACCTTACCGCAAATTTCAGGCAGTCTCTCCCTGATCAGTGCAGGAACATCTGCAACTGTAGATAATGCCTGGTACATTGCAAGCGGAGGACACCAGTTAAAGCCTGTTGCCATAACATCATCAGCTGCCTCAATGGTATACCCGACTTCTTCAGTTGCATAAAGCGAATACACGATGTATTTCAGAAGGAATGAGAGGCAGATCTCAGCTTCCTGCGAACGATTATTCACCAGTCTTTCAAAAGCCTTGGCATAATCGCCTTCCTTTATGAATTTTTTCATCTTACTTGCAAATGGAAATACATAGGGAATCACATCACGGTAAAATCCGGTGTTTAAATCGAGAACCGTATTACGCTTCAAGCCGTTATCATATCGAATCGTCTGATACAGACCCATTCCGGATTTGCGTCCGAGTTTTTTCTCTTCAACCAGTTTCTGGACGAAATCAGGAAGAATAAAAGTCTCATGCGCATAGTCATTTGTGTTTTCGTAAAGGTTGTCTACAATCGCCTTATGAACATCGAGTCCGACAAAATCAGATGTTACAAGCGGAGCCATTGCTCTTCCGGTGAATGAACCGAGAAGCGCGTCAATGTAGTCAATACCGCCGTTGTCCTTATATTTTTCAGCATACTGTAACGCTTCGTTGATAAACTGAAAACCGATACGATTTCCGAGAAATGCAGGTGAATCCTTCACCTCAACAACTGTACGGAACAGCTTATTCTTGAGATATGCCTTTAATTCTTCCGCCAATTCCCTGTCCGAGTACTTTGTTGGAGTGAATTCACAGAGCGGCATATTATACGGCGGATTGAACATATGAACGCCGAAGAAATGACTTCTCAGATTCTCAGGATAGCATTCCGCCAGCGTCGTAATAGAAAGGCCTGATGTACCGGTACACGCAACAGCATGAGGCTGCAATGCTTTCGCAATCTTACTGTGAACATCCTTCTTGACTTCAATATTCTCTGCTGCACTTTCAAAGACTATATCTGAATCAGATACACACTTTTCAAGCATTGAGAAATCTGCCGGAATCAAGTTCTTGGAAATACTGTCAGCTCTGACTGACTTTACGATTCTCGGAATCGTTTTCTTTACTTTTTCTATGTCGCGGGCAACACAGTATACTTTCGCATTACCAAATGAAGCAAAAATACCTGCGACATTTGCGCCCATAGTACCTGTTGCGCCAACAACTGTTACAACTGATGCTTTCAAACACAAATCCTCCATAAACTTATTCTTCAAAAAACTTAATCGGCTTCGCCGGACTTCCGACGGCTGTGCATTTATCAGGGATATCCTTTACGACAACAGCTCCTGCTCCGACGATTGAGTAATTACCAACCGTTTTGCCCTGAATGATCTGCATTCCTGTTCCAAGTTCAGAGCAATATCCGATATTTGTAATTCCGGATACATTTACAGAAGGATACAATGTTACAAAATCCTGCAAAACAGCGTCATGACCAACGGTACAATCAAGATTGATGATAACATGAGAACCAATTTCAATATTCACAGTTATGATTGAATGCGCGCAAATAATAGTACCTTCACCAACAGTAACCAAATCAGAAATTTCGACAGACGGGTCTATCACTGTACCAAATTTGATATCAGGATTGATCTCTTTCACCCGGTTTACAATCTTTTCTCTTGTTCTTGAAGCGCCAACAGCACAAACAAAATATGCATCTGTAAATTTTCCTGCATCCTCTGTTTTACCAAGAACAGAGTATCCGTTAATCAACTTTCCCTGAATCTCATCATCATCATCAAGGAAGCCAAGAAGATTCCAGGCTGGTTCTTTCGCATTGATTCGTTCTACTAACCAAGCAACTTCACGACCAAAGCCGCTTGCTCCGATAATAATTAAGTCTTTCATTATAATTCCTCATCCGTTCCCATAAATTCAGTCATAGTTGCAGATTCTGCTCCGCTAATGCCTTCTCTTTTGACGACTGCTTTCACAGTATCAAAAATAATCTTTAAATCACCTTTGAAGGTGATATGATCCACATATGCAACATCAAAGTCGAATTTATCTTCCCATGACATCGCATTTCTGCCGTGCGCCTGTGAATATCCGGTAAGACCCGGTCTCACTTCATGCCTTCTTGCCTGATGCTTGTTATACCGCTCCAGGTATCTTACAAGCAGCGGTCTCGGTCCGACAATAGCCATATCTCCCTTGATGATATTGAGGAGTTCCGGCAGCTCATCTAAGCTGGTACTTCTGAGGAGCTTGCCGAATTTCGTAAGTCTCACATCATCAGGAAGCAGATCACCATTTTCATCGCGTTCATCTGTCATCGTTCTGAACTTATAAAGCTTGAAAATCTTCTCATTTCTGCCCGGCCGGTCCTGCGTGAACAAAACAGGCGAGCCGAGCTTCGTGCGAACAAGTAACGCTGTCAAAGCTAACACAGGAGACAGAACGATCAATGCGCCTGTACTCAGGAAACAATCAAGCGGTCTTTTGATGAATCGCTCATAGACACCATATGATTTATGAGCCATTGCTTTGACTTTGTTTTTTTGTTCATCCATTCTGTCTGCAATAAAAGCGAGTCCGGCAGTGAACGCAGCAAATGCGGAAATAACAGCAGTGATCACTGCTAAAGTCTTTACCAACTTTTTGATATGATCACATCCTTACTTAAAACATTTACAAAAGATTCCATTCATCACATCCTGCTGTTTAGATTTCATCTTATCATAAGACGGCAGGTACATTCCTCTAAAATGACACACCGCCATTTTTTCTTCCGATTAAAAACCGCTTTCTCAGAATCATCACCTTTCAAGGCATTTTGCCGGAAAGTGCAATTTCTGATCCAGCGGTTAACCGGGAATGTACTGGCGTTTTTACAATGATAACTCTGCAACAAATTTAGTAAAAAATTATAATCATGAGTTATTCAATCTGAATAGTGTGTCACTATCTGTTTTTATCTTTATTATTATAGCATAAATCGGAAATAACGTCAAGTGAATGCTGAACGGTTTACAGTTCTATTCCTTCAATTTTGTCTACCTTCACAATCATATCCCCGTAACTTGTATTGTCATAGTCATTTTTACGAATAAAAACAGGAGATACGGGGAAGCAGACCATTGCCAAATCTGCTGGATTCAAAGCTGCATCTTCTGCCAAAAGGCGTTTGAGGAAAATATCCCGGCTTGAATAATTTGAGATTTCTCCGCTTGATTATTGTTAAATAATGTCGTAAAACGAAGCAGAACCGCTTCCTTGCCAGTCTGAAAGAAGTGCCTTAGCCGACAAAATCAGAATGCAGAAATCAGTCCGGCCATCTGATGCCCTATGCTTTGTGTAAGTATCAGGATATCCGCCTTCGCCGAACTGACTGAACTTGAATTAACGCGCTCCAAATATATTGACTTTTTACAATCAATCATGTATAATTGGAAATATCAATATCCTTTCATATGCGGAAGGATAAAATGAAATGAGGGATGACAATGATCAAAACAAACTTTTTTACAGAAACACCGGCACATAAAGTCACACAGCAACTCGGATGTTTTTCCGTTATTGAATATGTGAAAGATATATCCGTTTCGCCGGCTACTGCAACAAATGCCTATTTCTGCAGCGAAATGGGTGTCAGGAAGCGTCAGGTCGCGGCCTCGCTCAACGGTGATGCGATCGTCATTCAGTCGGGTGCGATGCAATGGTTTGCAGGCAATGTGACAGCTGCGACGGATATCAAAGGTGCCGGCGACTTCATGAAGAAGATGCTGACCAGCAAGGTCACGGGCGAAACTGCCGTGAAACCGAAATATTCCGGAACCGGTTTGCTCGTAATGGAACCTACATACAATTACATTCTGCTGGAAGACCTTTCGCAGTGGGGCGGCAATCTCGTAGTTGAGGACGGCCTGTTCCTCGCCTGTAATGACAGCGTTCAGCTTTCCGTTGTTGCAAGATCGAATGTCTCCTCAGCTGTACTCGGCGGTGAGGGCCTGTTCAATACCTGCCTGAAAGGTCAGGGTGTCGTCGTACTGGAAAGCCCTGTTCCGCGTGAAGAACTCGTCGTAATCGACCTGGAAAACGATACACTCAAGATCGACGGGAATTATGCCATTGCCTGGACAGCAGGCCTTCAGTTTACGGTTGAGCGGACAACAAAGACGCTCGTCGGCTCCGCTGCTTCCGGAGAAGGTCTTGTGAATGTTTTCCGCGGTACCGGCAGAGTGCTCATGGCTCCGGTCAGAAGTAATTTTAATATCTCCACACCGTCGAAGTAAACATCTTTCTGATAAAATTTAACCCTCTGTGTGCAGCAGCGTCAGCACACAGAGGGTTACCTGATATTAATGAAAGCAGCGAGTTGTAATAAACAGCCCGCTGCTTTTGTGTTAAGAGAATTTGCGCCTGCTTATGGTATTCAGACTATGCCGCCGGCTGCACCAAGTAATGTTTCATAGTAATCATAATCTTCCTGCTGAAACACATTGAAAATCACCTGTATATCGTGACTTTTTCGGAACTCTCTGACAGTACGCACAGCAATCTGAGCCGCCTGCGCCTGCGGAAATCCAAACACTCCCGTTGAAATACAGCAGAAGGCGATACTCCCGATGCCATTCTCTACTGCAAGTGCGAGACAGCTTTTGTAGGAGCTTTCAAGCAGACGGCAATGCTCGTCTGAAAGCGGCCCATCCACAATCGGACCGACTGTGTGTATCACATAGTCACTAGGCAGATTATAAGCAGGGGTGATCTTTGCCTGGCCGGTCGGTTCTTCATGCCCTTGTTTCGCCATAATCTGACTGCACCGATAACGCAGACGCACACCGGCAAAGGTATGAATACAGTTGTCGATGCAGCTATGACACGGCTGCCAGCAGCCCGTCATACCTGAATTTGCAGCATTGACAATCGCACCGCATTTCAGCGTAGTGATATCGCCTTTCCAAAGATAAATCCCCTCTTCGATATATGAGAGGTCTGCAATATCCGTGATCCCTTTGCTGCGGGTCAAAGCCGTGAGATATTCGTCTTCAGCGTTGAGATAGTCATCGTTTGCTTTCACAGCAGGACGAATATTGACAAGGCTTCTGTAAAACCTGAATTGATCCGCCTGTGCTTCAGGTATCTCTATCCTGCAAAGGTCATTCCGCTCAGAAAGAAGATAGTTGATCAGAAATTCTGCTTGACTCATAAAATCACCATCCTTCTTTCCATATCATAGCACAAAAATCTGATTTTTACAAGCCTGAATATGCAAGAGGTTCATCTCAGAGCCATAGTATGAACGATCAGCCCGGCATTCCCATCAAGTCTTTCACCTGTAACGATTCAGAACTGCTCAAACGGCGATATGTTTGCAGAATCAGAACAAAGGCAACTGCAAATGTCAGGATATCAGAGACCGGCATCGAATACAGCACACCGTCCAGGCCAAAGAATCTCGGCAAAATCACCGCAAATCCGACACCAAATACAATTTCGCGAATCATTGAAAGCGCGGTCGATTCAACCGGCTTTCCCATTGCCTGAAGAAAAATAAAGCAGGCCTTATTCACGCAGGCAAAAATCATCATGCAAAGATAAATCCGGAAGGCGCGAATTGCAAATTCTGTATAATAGCTGCTCTCATTCGCTGCGCCGAAGATCCGGATCAGCTGCTCCGGGAACAATTCTACAATCAAAAGTGCTGCTGCACCGACGATCGCTTCTGCTGTCAAAAGGCTCGTAAACAGCTTTCGTACTCTGAGATACAATTCAGCGCCCATATTGAATCCGACGATCGGAATGCACCCGGCTGCCATACCGACAACGATCGAGATCACAATCTGAAAGAACTTCATGACAATTCCGACAACCGCCATCGGAATCTGTGCAAACTGCGGCTGCCCGAAAACCGGATCCAGCGCGCTGTATTTGCAGATCATATTATTGATTGCGGCCATAGCGGCAACAAGCGAGATCTGCGAAAGGAAACTCGTAATACCAAGCGTCAGCGTTCTGCCGATCACAGGAGCAGACGGCTTATAATCGGCAGCTTCAGGACGAATCTGTTTCATATGCCGCAAATACCATAACACCAGAAATGAGATACAATGCACTCAGGAGCAGACTGCTGACGACGGTCAGCATAACAGAATTCGCGACACTTCGCTTTGCACTTGCCAGCTCATTCCGGTCAAGACTCAGGCTGACAAATGCACAGCAGCCGTCACCGATCATGACTGCGATCGCAAGTGCGATCACCGTCAGCGGAAATACAACTGTATTCGCCGCATTTCCATATGATCCGAGATATGACGCATTTGCGATAAAAATCTGATCGACAATATTATATAATGCGCCGACCAGAAGCGAAATGATGCACGGGATCGCATACTGTTTCATCAGTTTCCTGACGGGTTCCCGTCCAAGACGGAGATTTACTGTTTGTTCCATTGGTGAAAAATCCTCCTCAAACTAAAAACAGCATGTGCCCAGAGCTGGATTTATGCCCAAGGCGACACGCTGTTTTTATGAATATGAAATTGTATCCGCTTCTGCGGACAGAAAAAACGTGCAGCAAAACCGGATTTCCGCAGAATTGCTGCACGTTCTTTGCTTTCACATCAAATTATACCGAAAAGTTCAATGGGAGAAGAATAATAATCCTGACTTTTCGCTTCTTGGGTGTAAAAACGGAGCCGCGCACGGCGCGGTTATATCATATTGTCTGAAAAAATGCAAATGGGAATTTTGCACAAAGATTCAGCGGCTTTTGCTGCCGGGAAATCAGTTGTCATGTTCATGCATCTCGTCAAGCTTTTCTTCCGCGTCGGTCATCATTTCCGTCAGAACAGACTCCGCGGAATCCATTGCGGATTCTGCGCGGTCAATGATATCCGGTTCATCCCGATCGGTTTTCCGGTGGACATCATCCTCTTCATAGAGTTTATGATCGCGGTCTGTTTCTGTCACAGATTTCGCGGTCGTAGCTTTAGATACGGTTGTCGTTGCAGTACGGGGCTGTTCAGCCTGATTCGTCAGCCGCTCCGTCCCGCATCCGGTCATCAGAATGCCGCAGAGCAGCGCCGCGAATCCGACATGATATTTTCGGTTCATCATAAAGGGATCGTTCCTTTCCGGCGATCAATCGCCAATCTCCCTGTATTCAGATACAGGGCAAATGTATCATGCCCCGAATCATCATCATTATGCATTCCCGTTTTTTTATTGTAAATCAATTTTTGAAATATGCAACCGTTTTATGAAAAAAGGTAGTATAATAATAGGAGCTCCGATCACGCACGAAGGGAGGAACGACATGGACGATCAGACAATTATCGCATTATTCTTTCAGCGGGATGAATCTGCCCTGAAAGAAACTGCACAGAAGTATACTGCATACTGCCGGAACATTGCACTGCATCTTCTGTCGGATCAGCAGGATGCAGACGAAGTGCTGAATGATACATGGCTCGCGGCGTGGAACAGTATTCCCCCGCACAAACCGGAACATTTGCCGGGATTTCTCGGAAAGCTGACTCGCAATATCAGTCTGAAACGGATTCGCGCAGACCGGACACAGAAACGCAGTACGCCGGAATATCGCCTGGTTTATGAGGAGATCGCAGACTGGCTGCAATCGCCGGAGAATGTCGAACAGCAAATCACACAGCAGGAATTGACCGCTTCGATCAATCTATTTCTCGGAAAACTGTCTGACACCGAACGAAATGTATTTGTCCGACGTTACTATTATATGCAGCCGGTCGCGGAAATTGCAGAAGCACAGGGATTTTCTAGCAGCAAAGTCAAATCCATGCTGCTGCGTATCCGCAAAAAGTTATATACTTATCTGAAAAAGGAGGACTTGCTATGAATCCTGATTTATTTCTGGATGCTGTCGGTCAGATCGACGAACGGTATCTCAATGTTGATATTCCGAAACAGCGCATCACACACCGCAGACTAAAAAAGCGCCTCATCGCTGTCGCCGCAGCTGCGATCGTTCTCATTGGTACGCTTCCGGCAATGACGGCTTTCGGCGTTGAGCCTGCATATGAAATGCTGTACAGAATGGCGCCTGCCGCTGCACAGCAGTTTACACCGGTCAGGAAATCCTGTACCGATAACGGCATCGAAATGACCGTCATCTCCGCGAAACGGGACGGCAGCGAGGCAAGCATTTATCTTGCTATGCATGATATATCAGGCACTTGTCCTGACGGTAAATGGGATCTGTATGACAGCTATCACATCAATGTACCCCGAGATATCACAGGACATTGCAGCTTCTCGGAATATGATGCAGATACACACACGGCATATTTTGTGGTGCATCTGGAGACGATGGACGGCAGCCCGATGCCGGACGGAAAAGTCACGTTCTCCGTTCGTGAGATGCTGCTGGGTCAGAGAGAAGAAACAGGGTCATCGCTTGCAGATATTGACATGAGCAGTATTCCGTATGAACCGCAAACCACGGAACTTCCTGTAATAATCAGCGGTTATGGGTATTTTCCGTATGAACCGCATGGGCATAAGGAGTTACCTTGTTCAAAGGACTATCGTTTTCTGATCGCACAGGAACAACCGCTGTGTACACCGGCTCCGTATGTTTCAGTCATGAACATCGGCTATATTGACGGCGCGCTGCATATTCTGATACGGTATGAGGATAATCTGCACACTGACAGTCATGGCCATATCAATCTGCTTGATAAAAACGGGAAAGAGATCGGTGATAAGACAGAAATCGGCTTTCACTATTGGGATGAACAGCAGATCGACAGTTATACCGAACAGATCATCCCTGTTCCCTATGAAATGCTGAATGAATGCAGCCTGCAAGGTGAATTCAGGTCTTCACAGAGATTTACTTCCGGCAACTGGCATGTAACATTTCCGCTGGAATAAACAAAATCCGCTCCAATCGACCTGAATGGAGCGGATTTTTCTTATGCCTGAAGATCGGCAGTTTTGCCGTTTGTAGCGGCAAGGAACGCATCCGGCGAGAGGAAAATCTGCGTGCCGAGTCTGCCGCCGCTGACGATGATCTCATCATAAAGCGTTGCGGTCTCATCAAGAAAGACCGGGTAATCCTTTTTCATCCCGATTGCGGTACAGCCGCCGCGGATATAGCCTGTCACCGCAAGGATCTCCTTGACAGGCAGCAGCTGCACAGACTTCTCCCCTGCTGCGGCCGCCGCTTTTTTCAGATCCATTTCCGCTGTCCCCTGCATCACAAATGCATAATGCTCGCCGCTCTTGCCGACGCACATCAGCGTTTTGAAGGTCTGCTCCGGATCCTGCCCGAGCATCTGCGCGATCTGTACCGCATCGGTAAATTCATCACATTCATAGAAATTCACGCGGTGCGGCAGCTTTTTCTGCTCCAGAATCCGCATCGCATTGGTCTTTTGCTGTTTTGCCAAAGCGCCCACTTCCTTAACAAAGATTATTCTTATACAGTATACCATAATCCTACAAAAAAATCAACTCTCCCGATACGATGCATGTTTGACTTTTTGATAGAGTTGTGATACAATAACTGTGAATGAAAACCGAAAGGAAGGTGCTTGATTTATGACGAAAATTGATCTGATCACCGGCATTCTCGGAGCCGGGAAAACGACGTTCCTGCTCAAATATGCACGGCATCTCATCGACAGCGGCCAGCGCATTGCGATCCTTGAAAATGATTTCGGCGCGGTCAACGCGGATATGGCGCTGCTGCAGGAGCTCAAATGCGAAAACTGCCAGCTCGAAATGATCTCCGGCGGCGGTGATGCACATTGTCACCGCAGACGCTTCCGGACACAGCTCATCGCGCTCGGAATGCAGCATTTTGACCGTGTCCTGATCGAGCCGTCCGGCATCTTTGATATGGACGAATTCTTTGATATTCTCCATGAACCGCCGGTCGATCAATGGTTTGAAATTACAAGTATTCTGACGATCCTCAATGCAGAAACTGAGGACCTGCTGACAGAGGAAATGGAGTATTTGCTTGCATCGGAAGCAGCCTGCGCCGGCAAACTGCTTTTGAGTAAACTCCCGCAGGAGAATCCGCAGGAACGGGCGGCAGAGATTCTTGCACATCTCAATGATGCGCTTGCCGGTATTCAATGCGACCGGCGATTCAGCGAAAACGATCTGTTCCTGAAAGACTGGAATCATCTGAATGCAGAAGATTTCACAATGCTTTCCGGCGCCGGATACCGCAATGCAAGCTATGTCAAAAAATATCAGACGGATATGCTGCGCAGCGCAGTCCACTATTTCATGCATATCTGCCTGCCGGAACAGGAAATCGAATCCGTCATCCGCGGCATTCTGGAAGACAGCGAATGCGGCCATATCTACCGGATGAAAGGTTCACTCCCGGCAGCCGACGGCACATGGCTGACGGTCAATGCCGAGAAAAACCGTATATCAGTCGCGCCGGCTGCAAACGGTCAGGCGGTTCTCATTGCGATCGGAGAAGACCTCAACCGCGAAGCCATTGACAGGCATCTGAAAGCGCAGAATAGCGATCCGGAGTATGTCTCGATCTGATTTGTGATCCTGCCCGATCCCTCCGGCAGAAAAATCACACAGAATGGATATACAAAGGATACATCGCTCCGTTATCATAGAATCAGGGAGGTGAACAACATGGGTTACAGCATCCTGCTTGCAGAGGATGATCCGCAGATCCGCGAGATCATTACGGATTATTTTTCGCAGAAGAGCGACGGCGAAATCTGCCTGACATGCGCAGAAAGCGGCACAGAAGCGCTTGATTTCTTCCGGAACAAAGCGTTTGATCTCATCATGCTGGATATCATGATGCCCGGCATCGACGGCTTTTCACTCTGCCGCGAAATCCGCGCCGGGAGTGATGTGCCGGTTCTCTTTCTCACGGCGCGCGCCCGCGAGGAAGACCTGCTCTACGGCTATGAACTCGGCTGCGATGACTACGTGATCAAGCCGTTTTCGCTTGCGGCGCTCTATGCAAAATGCACGGCGCTCCTGAAACGCGCAAGCGGGACAATCCTGATCCCGGAGCTCGTCTGCGGCAGAATCCGGATGAATCTGCGGACACTCGCTGTCACAGCGAACGGTATCCCCGTGGAGCTTGCACCCAAGGAGTTCGCCTTACTGAAATTCCTGCTGGAACACAAAAACTGGGTCGTCTCGCGCGATATGCTGCTCGACCGCATCTGGGGCGCCGATTATTTCGGCAGCGACAGGGTTGTCGATAACCATATCAAAAAACTGCGCCGGAAACTCGGTGATGCAGGCAGCCAGATTCGCACCGTGATCACGAAAGGCTACCGGCTGACGGAATAACAGCAAACGGAGGGATCATTATGAAACAGGCAAGAAAACGCAGTTACTTCTCGTATTTTGCGAAAACGCTCGCAATTTTCCTTGCAGTTACCGCGGCGATCGGCGGAACTGCACTCTATGGTAAATATCAGAACCGTGTTGACAATACGACAATGGACTGCCAATCCAGACTGAATGCACTTGAAACGTGGCTCAGCAACCCGAAACACGCAGACCCGTCCTATGAGGATATCCGCGCCGAACTCGCATTCTGCTGCACAACCGACCCGTCCATAGACTCTGCATTGATCCTCTATGACCGCGAAACCGGCAAAACCTATGACAGCACCGAACTGGTCTGGAGCTCCGTGCGCTTTCATGCGGATAATACCAAGCAGATCGCAAAGCTGAAAAAAGCAGCACCGACGCTTGCAGAAGAAAGCGCGCAGGATGACGGACGATATCTCATCAATCGCATCGTTGAAGATCCGGAGCGGATCAGGGAGCTTACGCCGCTTCAGCGGGAATCTTATGAATATTCTCTCCAAATCCGTGATCTTTACATTTGCGGCAGCGAGGTATACCCCGGAAAAATCGAAGTTTACAGCGGCAAAAGACCGCTCCTTGACAAATTATTCAACCTGGATCTTCTAAATGATTTAAACCACCTGAAAGACATAGACCACGATCCGCCTGCCGGAAAGAACTGTCTCCACTTTATAACCGAAAAAACAGTCGCAATCCCGGAGGACACAATCCGCGCAGATATGCTGATTTATATTCCGGTCGGCACAGCGCCGGACAGTCCCGCGATGAAGGAAGTTTACCGATATATGGCGCATAATCAGGGTGATTACAGCGTCAGCCCGGAGGGGGCATTTGAGTTTGAGAATATTCCAAAAAGAGCAGTCCTAACAGCGATTTCTTCCCCGTATTATCCGGAAGGAAACCGAGAAGATGCAAAGTATGAGATTTACTATATCGCCTTTTATGATTTCTGGCAGGAATATCTGCCGCGGCTGCTGTTCTGCACCGGCATCATCTTCCTGATCGAACTGCTGATCGCGGCGCTCATTGCAAAAATCATGCACATGAAGTACCGCAAGGCTTATGAGATGAATGAATACCGCCGGAATCTGACGGCAGCGCTTGCACATGATCTCAAATCGCCGCTGACCGCGATCTCCGGCTATGCAGAAAATCTGCGGGAGAATATTCACACCGAGAAGCGCGAAACATATGCAGATGCGATCCTTGAAAATACGCAGTATATGGACAAAATCATTGCAGATGTGCTGAACCTCGCAAAGCTGGAACGAATGCAGCCCGATCAGAAAGCAGAGGTCGATCTGAAGCAGCTTGCAGATGACGCACTCGCCCGCTATGCAGAACAAATCTCTGAAAAGCAGCTGACATACAGCTGTACCGGTTCCTGCACCGTCAAGGGCAATGCGCCGATGCTCTCGCAGGCAATCGGCAACCTCATTGACAATGCCGTTCGCTATACACCGGATGGCGGCAGCATCGAAATCCGTGCATTGGAAAAGGGATTTGCGATCCGGAATGATGCAGCAGATGTCCCCGATCCGGCGACAGTCTGCGAGCCGCTTATCAAGGGCGATACTGCAAGAACATCCCGCTCCGGAAGCGGCATGGGACTTGCAATCGTCCGTCAGATTATGCAGCTGCACAGATACCGCTTCTCTGTCAAATCGGAGAACGGCAAATTCACGGCAAAAATCAAAGTATCATAATTCACCGCCGGTATCTTCGGATACCGGCTTTTATTTCGTCAAAACAAAAGAAAAATCGCCAAAAACGGAATCTGCAAAATCCACATAAATTTACTCGGTTTTTATGTCCGTTTAGCTGAAACCGAGAAAATTTCGGTTTTTGTTGCCGAAGGAACTGTTTTTTGCTATAATAGAGTGGAAGTGAGACTCTCAATATGAAAGGAGTGCAGATGATGCTGCAACTGAATTCGATCGCTTTTCATGCAGAAACCAATGACGGAAAGGCTGAAATAATCCGCGATATCAGCCTGCACATTGATGCAAATAAATTTATCGTGATTACCGGCCCGAACGGCGGCGGTAAATCCACACTCGCAAAAATCATTGCCGGAATCGAAACACCGACTTCCGGTACAATCACATTCCAGGGCGAGGATATTACCGATCTCTCGATCACGGACCGCGCAAAGCGCGGCATCGGCTTTGCATTTCAGCAGCCGGTCCGCTTCAAAGGTCTGACCGTTCTGGATCTGCTGCGGATTGCTTCCGGCAAGCAGATCACGATCGCAGAAGCTTGCGAATATCTCTCCGAGGTCGGCCTCTGCGCAAAGGATTATATCCACCGCGAGGTCAATGCTTCGCTCTCCGGCGGTGAGCTCAAGCGCATTGAAATTGCGACAATCCTTGCGCGCGATGTCAAGCTCGCGATATTCGATGAACCGGAAGCCGGCATCGACCTCTGGAGTTTCCAGAATCTGATCCGTATCTTTGAGAAAATGCGTGAATCCACACAGGATCGTACAATTCTTGTCATTTCGCATCAGGAGCGGATTCTGAATATTGCAGATGAGATCATTGTGCTCGCAGACGGCAAAATCGAAAAGCAGGGTCCGAAGGAGCAGATCCTGCCCTCGATCATCGGCACACAGTACGCAGCAGATGTCTGCCGGAAATTATCCTGAGGAGGCGGTCAGTCATGGATGCAATTCAAAAACAGCTTTTGCAGGAGGTTGCTGACCTGCACGATATCCCGGAGGGTGCCTATAATCTCCGCGCAAACGGCGAGTCTGTCGGCAGAAAATCGACAGCAAATATCGAAATCATCTCCAAAACGGATGTCAGCGGCATTGATATCCGGATTAAGCCGAATACCAAGAAAGAGAGCGTGCATATTCCGGTTGTTCTCAGCGAGAGCGGCCTGAAAGAAACCGTTTACAACGATTTCTATATCGGTGAAAACAGCGATGTGCTGATCGTTGCGGGCTGCGGGATCGACAACTGCGGCACACAGGATTCCGAGCACGACGGCGTTCACCGCTTCTATATCGGCAAGAATGCAAAGATCCGCTATGTGGAAAAGCACTATGGCTCCGGCAGCGGCGACGGCAAGCGGATTCTGAATCCGCAGACCGAGGTCTATATGGAAGAAGGCAGCACCTGCGAAATGGAAATGGTGCAGATCAAGGGCGTTGATTCTACCGAACGCACCACAATCGCGAAGCTCGCTGCCGATGCAAAACTGATCGTTCATGAGCGACTGATGACGCACGGTGAACAGCATGCGCTGAGCATCTACAAGGTCGAACTCAACGGCGACGGCTCCAGCGCGGATGTTGTTTCCCGTTCTGTCGCAAGAGATCATTCCTATCAGAAACTGGATATGTGCATCTCCGGCAATGCTGCGTGCAGCGGTCATACGGAATGCGATTCCATTATCATGGATCACGGAACGATTCTGGCTGTTCCCTCTCTGGAAGCGAACAGTATTGATGCAGCGCTCGTTCATGAGGCTGCAATCGGAAAAATCGCCGGCGAACAGCTGACAAAGCTGATGACACTCGGTCTGACAGAGGCCGAGGCCGAAGAGCAGATCATCAACGGATTCCTGAAATAAACAAAAACTGCTGCGGTCAAAACGACTGCAGCAGTTTTTTTCGCATCGGAATGATTACTCCGATGACGCATCAAATTTCAGGAACCGTCCGAAGTTGCTTCATCGGTTCTGTGAGGCTATTATATCAGGAAAAACAAGAAAATGCAAGTGTTTCACTTAGATTGTAAATAGAATGTCATGAAACTGACATATTGATTACAAAAATGCCCCGAAGCATCTTTGTCACTTCGGGGCATATCTTCTATATGAGTATCGGACTGATTATTCCTTTAATTTTTACTGAAATCGCGCAGTTCAAGGCCTTCGTTTCGCTCAAGCGCCCAGCGGATATTCCACTCACTCGTGAAGAGCAGCAGATACTGGTCACGGAAATCCTGCACAAGCTTAGTATCTTCGCTGATGATAAGCTGCGGCTTTTTGTCGGTCGGGATGCCGCCGATCCAGCGAATATACTGATAGCTCAGCGGTTCGCGAATAATCTCAACATTGTATTCCGTACGCATACGATGCTCGAAAACCTCGAATTGCAGCACGCCGACCACGCCGACGATGACTTCTTCCATACCGGTTTCCGGCTCATGGAAAATCTGAATCGCACCTTCCTGCGCGATCTGCATAACGCCCTTGACGAACTGCTTGCGCTTCATGGTATCCTTATGACGCACGCGGGCAAAATGCTCCGGCGCAAAGGTCGGGATACCCTCAAAGCAAACCTTTTTGTTCGGCGCGCAGATTGTATCACCGATCGAGAAAATACCGGGATCAAACACACCGATGATATCACCGGCAAATGCTTCGTCAATGATCTCACGGTTTTCCGCCATCATCATCTGCGGCTGCGAGAGGCGCATTTTCTTGTCGCCCTGTACATGATAGACTTCCATATCGCGCGTAAACTTTCCGGAGCAGATGCGCAGGAATGTCACGCGGTCACGGTGTGCCTTATTCATATTCGCCTGAATCTTGAACACAAATGCAGAGAAGTTCTCATCGAACGGCGAAACCGTTTCACCGTCCGATGCAAGACGGGCAAGCGGCGGCGGTGTCAGTTCCAGAAAGCGCTTCAGGAACGGCTCGACACCGAAATTCGTCAATGCGGAACCGAAGAATACCGGAGAAAGTTCACCGGAATGGATCGCCTTCAGATCAAAATCTTCGGATGCGCCGTCAAGGAGTTCAATATCCTCTGCAAGCTGCGCATGGTTGTCCTTGCCGATCAGATCTGCCAGCGCGGGATCATCCGGCGTAACCTCTGTCTTGGAAACGGTGTGCATTCCGCCCGTTCCCTCGAAAGAGAGAATGTGGCGTGTTTCCAGATCAAACACACCGCGGAAATCCTTGCCGCAGCCAATCGGCCAGTTGACCGCATAGGTCTTGATGCCAAGCTCACGCTCGATCTCTTCCATAAGATCAAAGGGATTCTGTGCTTCGCGGTCCATTTTATTGATGAATGTGAAGATCGGGATATGCCGCATGACACAGACATGGAAGAGCTTTCTGGTCTGCGGTTCGACGCCCTTTGCTGCGTCAATGACCATAATCGCGGCATCGGCAGCCATCAGCGTGCGGTAGGTATCCTCCGAAAAATCCTGGTGTCCGGGTGTATCCAGGATATTGATGCAGCAGCCGTCATACTCAAACTGCATGACCGATGATGTGACCGAGATACCGCGCTGCTTTTCGATCTCCATCCAATCCGAGACAGCGTGGCGGGCATTCTTTTTTCCCTTAACTGCACCGGCCATTGCGATCGCACCGCCGTAGAGCAGCAGCTTTTCAGTCAATGTTGTTTTACCGGCGTCAGGGTGCGAAATAATCGCAAATGTTCTTCTGCGCCGGATTTCTTCCTCGATTGTAGGCAAGCTGAATTCCTCCGTTCAGTTGAATCAAAGTCAGATTTGCATAACATTACTATTATATCATATTTCATCTGAAAATGCAAGTGCCCGCAGACAAAAAACAGCCCGTATTCTGCATACGGGCTGCAATCTTTTACTGTTTTCCGGCGATCTTGTATTCATCACCGTCGCGATAATACGGACAATGCGCATGAGAATCCTGCATGTACCTTGCATATTCATCCTCATCGAGATTCATCTCGCAGACATAGCACTCCCAGTCATCATCATAGGCATTGTAGGCACAGGTATCACACTCATTCATCAGAGTTCCCCCGTTTCATTCATCAGCGTTTGACAAAATACTCCTCATACCAGACAAGGAAGGTATAGATCGTCCAGATCTTGCGCCAGAGATCAGAATTTCCGCCGACATATTCCTCATAAATCGCACGAACCTCATCCGGCTTGAAGAATTTTGCACAGATATCACTGCCGAGCAGTCTGCGGACATCGCCGTTATACTGCTCATCGGCAAGCCACAGGCGGATCGGAACAATAAAGCCGAGCTTCTTGCGGAATGCAATTTCCTCCGGCAGAACCTTTGCCGCAGCGGTACGGAATGCAACTTTATTCTGTTCCTCATTGACCTTGAACTTCGACGGCATCCGCGATGCAATGTCAAAGATGCGGCGATCCGTCAGCGGCATCCGGATCTCAAGCCCGGCAGCCGTACTCATCTTATCGACATTCAGATAGATATCGCCTTCCAGCCAGATCTGAATATCGACATCGGACATTTTCGTCAGCGGATCAAGCCCCTCGGTCTCCTCATAAATGTGCTGCACAAGCTTAATCGGCAGCACCTCCGGGTCATAATGCTGCAAAATCCGCTCTTTCTCATCTTCCTTCATGATGTTGGTATTGCCGACATAGAAGGTCTTGAGATTGTCGCCGTAGCGCTCTGCATTGCGGTACATATTGTAACCGCCGAAGAATTCATCCGCACCCTCGCCGGAATAACAAAGCTTCGTGTGCTCTGCCGTTGCATTGCAGCCGAGTGTAAATACGATTGCAGATGCATCACCGAGCGGCTGCTCCATATTGTACATCACATACGGAACGATGTCAAAATACTGCTGCGGCGTGATCTTCGCAACAGAATGTTCCACGCCAAGCAGTTCGGCTGTCTTTGACGCAATCCGCGATTCATCGAAGCGCTCCTCATCATAGCCGCAGGAATCCGCGCGCTTTGCATCGGACATTGCCAGCACATAGGACGAATCCACACCGCCGGACAGGAAGGATTCAGCCGTCTCATCCGGTGTCTTGACCTCCTGCATCATCAGCTGAAGCGTCGCATGGATCTCATCTGCAAATTCGTCGAGCGATTTGCTGTTATCCGGGTGAAACTCCGGCTTCCAGTATCGCGTCAGGCTGATTTTTCCGTTCTGAAATTCAAGCAGACAGCCGGGCATCAGCTTCTTGACACCCTTGAAAAATGTATCCTCACCTGCCACATAAGTCAGCGTCAGGTAGATCTGAAGCATACTCTCATTGAGTTCCTTGACAAAGCCTTCCTGCGAAAGGATCTCGCGGATCATCGTACCGTAGAGCAGTCTGCCGTCTGCGGTCTGATAATAATAGAACGGCTTGGTGCCGAACTGATCGCGGATGCAGATCAGCTTATCCGCTTCCGTATCATAAAGCGCGAATGCGAACATGCCGTAAAGATGATCCGGCAGCGCATTGCCCCAGGTCTCATAGCCCTTGATCAGGATCGCCTGCTCCCGCTCTTCACGGGAAAGCGTCTTGTCAATCGAGAGCTCTGTGCAGAGCGCTTCCCAGTTGCGGATGTGACCGCGGTAAGTTTTCAGTTGAATCATAAAGATACTCCGTTCCGTGCGGTGGGTGTCTTTTGCCGCACTTTTGATATATATGCGTGATAGTTATATTATATCACACCGGACGTAAAATTGCAATAAATTCCAAATGAAAAAAACGACTTCTGCAAATCAGAATGAAAGGCGCCCCTGCTGAAACAAAGGCGCCTGAAAATTATTTCTGATATTTTGCCTTATCCATTTCACGGATCGCTGCACGGCGGATCTTGCCGCTGCCGACCGTCTTCGGCAGTTCGTCAACGAACTCCACGACACGCGGATACTTATAGGGCGCAGTTCCCTTCTTGACATAATCCTGAATATCCTTGACAAGCGCATCCGAAGGAACCGTCCCTTTCGTCAGAACAATCGTCGCCTTGACAACCTGTCCGCGAATCTCATCCGGGACACCGGTTACAGCGCATTCCAGAACATACGGCAGTTCCATAAGCACGCTCTCGATCTCGAACGGTCCGATCCGGTAGCCGGAAGACTTGATGACATCATCGACACGGCCGACATACCAGAAATAACCGTCTTCATCGACCCATGCGGTATCGCCGGTATGATAGTAGCCGTCACGCCAGGTTTCTTCGGTGGTTTCCTTGTCGCCGTAGTAGCAGAGTGCAAGACCGGGAACACCTTCCGGCTTCAGCTTGATGCAGATCTCGCCGGTCTCACCGACAGCCGCCGGTGTGCCGTCCGGCAGAAGCACCTGCACATCATACTGCGGATTCGGTCTGCCCATGCTGCCGGGCTTGGGCTCCATACCGACGACATTCGCGATCGAAAGCGTCGTTTCGGTCTGACCAAAGCCCTCCATCAGCTTGAGGCCGGTTGCACGCTGGAACTGATAGAATACTTCCGGATTCAGCGCTTCACCTGCGATGCAGGCATATTTCAGCGAAGAGAGATCATATCTGCCGAGATCTTCCTTGATGAAGAAGCGGTACATGGTCGGCGGTGCGCAGAACGATGTAACATGATACTTCTTGAACATCGGCAGGATATCGTCTGCATGGAAGCGGTCGAAATCATAGACAAATACAGCAGATTCGCACATCCACTGACCGTAAAGCTTGCCCCAGAGGGCCTTGCCCCAGCCGGTATCAGAGATTGTGAAGTGCAGGCCGTTCGGATCGGCATTCTGCCAGTAACGGGCCGTGACATAGTGACCGAGCGGATACTGATAGCTGTGCAGCACGAGCTTCGGGTTGCCGGAAGTACCGGAACTGAAGAAGATCAGCATCGGATCGGTGCCGCAGGGTGTTTCCGCAGTCCGTGCGAAATGTGTACTGTATGCCGGGAGCTCTGCATTGAAGTCATGCCAGCCCTCGCGCTGACCGTTGACCAGCACTTTCGTTTTCAGCGACGGACAGTTTGCAGCAGCCAGATCGACCTCATTTGCGACATCGCCGTCCGCGGTACAAACGATCGCTGAAACCTCTGCGGAATTGAATCTGTATTCAAAATCATGCTTCTTGAGCATATTGGATGCCGGGATGGCCAGCGCGCCGATGCGGTGCAGCGCGACAATCGAGAACCAGAACTGGAAGTGCCGCTTCAGAACGAGCATGACGCGGTCGCCCTTCTTGATACCGAGCGACTTGAAATAGTTTGCCGTCTGGCAGGAATACTTTTTGATATCCTTGAAGGTGAAGCGGCGCTCATTATGATTGACATCGACATAGATCATCGCGGTTTTATCCGGACATTTCTCAGCCATTGCATCGACAATATCGAATGCGAAGTTGAACTCATCCTGATGCTCAAAATGTACGCCGCTGAGGATGCCTTCCTCATTTGTTTCGCAGGTGACGAACTTCTCTGCGACCGGATGCATCAGGCCTGCCTTATCGACATTGGTCGAATGATGCTCCGCTACATGCTCATGATACTCAGAAAGACCGGTTGTGCCGTGCGGCGCCATGACAAATGCATAGATCTCACAGTCTTCACCGCCGAGTGCAACCTCATCATGCGGCATGGAGCTGTCATAGTAAATGCAGTCTCCTTCGTGCAGAATCTCGGTATGTGAGCCGACGATCATACGCAGCGTGCCCTTGAGGACGATATCCATTTCCTGACCCGCATGACTTGCAAGGTGAAGCGGCTTGGAAAGTGCTTCCTCGGAATACGGGATCACAACATGAAAAGGCTCAACGGTCTTGTTCTTGAATTTCGATGCAAGGCGGTTATAGACAAAGCCCTCTCTGCGGACAATCGGCACACCCTCGCCCTTTCTGGTAACGGTATAGCCGCTCAGCTCCGGGCTGCTGCCTTCCATCAGTTCCGAAATCTCAACATGAAACGCATTTGCGCATTTATAGATAAACGTAAAGCTGAAATCCTTTTCGCCGGATTCAAACTTCTTGTAGTCCTCAACGGAATAATCCGTTTTCGCAGCCATTTCCTCAACAGAAATACCGAGATCCTCACGCAGACGCGCAATTCGCTCTGCAACCTCTTTGATTCTGGCTTCGGCATTCTGAAGGTTCTTCTGGTCGCTCATTGAAATCTCTCCTATCCTAAAAAAATAAAAAACCCGTCCCAAAGAAAAATCTTTGAGACGAGTATCATCCAAATGATTACCCGCGGTACCACTCAAATTGTGCCGCTATTGCGTAACACCACTTTCAGGTTCCAACAAACCCTATTCTTTCACGCAGACTCACGGGAACGCTTACTTTGACCATTCAGCGCTCCGGCTCAGAAGGGATACACAGCATTGCATGACACCGGCTCACACCACCCGCCGGCTCTCTGAAGACATTGGCAATCCTCTGCTTGGCTTCCTCATTGCCTTTCGATGTGTATTGTATCACAAAAAATTTTATTTGTCAAGCCCTTTTTCAAATTTTCTTGGGGATTTTCGTAAATTCGGGATTGACGCAAAATGATTTCAGCGGACAATCCGCGCATTTCGGATTCCTGGCCGTACAGGTATCGCGGCCGAACAGCACGATCTGATGACAATACCGCGATGAACGATCCGGCGGCAGAATCTTCCGCAGATCCTCTTCCACATGCTCCGGTGCATGACGTTTTGTCAGGCCGAGGCGGCCGGAAATCCGGATGCAATGCGTATCCGTCACAACTGAAGACTGCCCGTATACATCGCCGAGCAGCAGATTTGCCGTCTTGCGCCCGATGCCGGAAAGCGTCAGCAGATCGTCCATATTGTCCGGCACCTTTCCGCCGTATACATCACGCACACGCTGGCACATCTCCTTGATGCTCTTTGCCTTTGCGCGGTAGAATCCGCAGGGCTTGACCGCGTTTTCGAGCGCCGTAATATCCGCATCCGCGAAGGAATCCAGCGTCGGGAATTCGCGGAACAGATCCTTTGTTACGATATTGACGCGCGCATCGGTACACTGCGCCGAAAGCCGCGTTGCGATCATCAGCTGATAGGGCTCGTCATATTCCAGCGAGCATTTTGCATCCGGATAGACCGTATCGAGAATATCGCAGATCTGTTCAGCCTTGTCTTTCAGTTTCATCTTGATCCCTCGTTTTTATCGCGGCAGAACGTGATGACCATATTGCTGCGGATATCCTTGTTCGCATCAAATGCGACCGATACGACTTCCCAGCCGTCCTGTGCCTCCGAAGCCATGACGCCCTCTGCATAGGTATAATCGTTTTTGATATTTCTGCGTTCAATTTCAATAATCTTATACTCTTTCATTTCGGAGCCTCCTCACTTGACATCCTGAAGATTTCGTGGTATCATTACACCAGAACATTCACAAGGAGTTGTCACATATGGGAACCGCACATCATTTTGAGCCGGAGAAGCTCATCTGTGCCGTATTGTATACCGATGAAGCCGCCGCTGAAGCCGCAGTCGCAAAGCTGAAAGCGGCATTCGGCGAAACCGATCTTGAATCCGAAGCATACAGCTTTTCTGCGATCTCGCCCTATTATGACGGCGAAATGGGCGGCACCGTCTACCGCAAGATGCTTTCATTTTCAGTCTGCCGCGATCCGCAGGAGCTCGCCGCGATCAAGACGCTGACGAACAGCATCGAGCAGGAAACCGCCGATGCCGGCAACCGTCATATCAATCTCGATCCGGGATTTGTCAGCCCGGGCAGGCTGTCGCTCGCAACGACCAAGAACGCCGGCCACCGCATCCCGCTCTCCGACGGCATCTATGCAGAACTCACGCTGTTCTATGCGCGCCGTGCCTGGCATCCGTTCCCGTGGACATACATGGATTTCAAGCTGCCGCAGGTACATGAATTCTTATCAAAGGCACGCCGAATTTACATGCAGCAGCGGAAAAGCTGGCTTTCCAGCGACTGACGCATCTGCCGGACACGGCTCGTCAGCTGTTCACCGGTAAGTCCCAGCATACATCCTGTCCACACGGCACCGTAGGCAAAGGCAAGCGTCATCCCGCCGAGCGGAATTGCACCCTCCTGCACCAGATCATACCCGGAACCATAGCTCTGGATCTGTTCCTGACACGGTGCCAGATAGCAGGGAATCTCCAGACTCCGGCAGCGCTGTATCAGCGTCTGAACAGCATACGGCGAAAAGCGAACCGAATTTGCGGTTTCGGAATGATAGGTTCCGTGTACGACAGCAGCTGCATCATCAAGTGCAATTTTGTCATAACGAAGCCCGTTGTACGGACGGATCAGCATAATTTCCGGCGCAGCCTTGGCATGTGCCACAAGCATCTGCAAATCTGTGCAGGTGCTTTTTTTATAGACCGGCTCTGCATCCAGAACAGCAGACATTTTCCGCATCGTTCTGCTGTAAAAGGAGCGGCTTTCATGCTGGCACGGCTGCAATTCAAAGCCGCGGTGCAGATACATTTCTCCGTCGCTGTTTTCGTAAATGACCCAGACGCCGCCGGAAAGATGCTTGCAGGTCAGCTTGACGGCTGCATCAAAATTCGCATGGCCGTTGGTCTGGGGTTCATTCAGCGGTTCAATCGCAGAAACAAGCAGCACAGGGATTGAAATGCCGATCAGCGCAGCAGAAAGCATTGCCGCAGTCTGATCAAGCGTATCCGTCCCGTGGGCAATGATAATTCCGTCATAGCGGCGAAGATCGAGCGCCGCAATCGTTTGCAGCAGCGTACACCAGTCATCCGGCGTCAGATCCTCGCTCAATGCATTCAGCGGCATCTGCACATCAAATTCAACCGATGAATACGGATGTGCCAGCCGGTAATGCTGTTCGAGAACTGTTGACGCTTTACTGACATCACTCCGGCGTGTACCGTCTGAACCGGCGCGGCTGCAAATTGTACCGCCGGTCAGGATCAACGCAATCCGCATATTCTGCCCCCAATCACGACGGCTCCGATGGAACCGTCTGGAATGTCACGCATACGATCTCCGGATGATTGAACAGCCGCAGCGGGAATCCGCTGTTTCCGAGTCCGCGGCTCAGATACATGGTCGTATCTCCTTCGGTATAAATGCCGTCGGAGTATTTCGGAAAGAATCCCTGATCCGGTCCGTACAGTCCCTGATGCGTAAAGGGAATGCGCCATTGCCCGCCGTGGGTATGGCCGGAGAACACAAGATCCACGCCGGATTCCGCATAATAATCACGCAGATACTGCGGTTCATGCGCGAGCAAAATCTGAAAATCATCCGGTGCTTCATCCGCCAGCGTTTTCAGGATATTCGCCTGAAGAGACAAATCATCGAGTCCGATCAGAGAAAACGTCTGTCCGGTTGCCGATTCGATCTGGATTGTCTCATTATTCATGAAATGCACGCCGAATTCCTGAATCTTCTCCTCAAATGAGCTCAAATCGGATTTCGGCAAATAGTGCTCGTGATTGCCGTATACATAATACGTCGGCGCGATGTCCACAATTTGCTGCATAAAAAGCAGCGCAGCCTGAATATTTGTATGATTGCTTGCATCAATAAAATCACCGGTCAGCACGATAATATCCGGATTCAGATCGCGGATCTGCTGCATCAGGCCGGCATTCTTCTCTGCAAAGATCTTGTTATGAAGATCCGTCAGCTGAACAATGCGATACCCGTTGAATGAGACAGAAAGCGCATCTGTTTCATATGTATAATTCGTAATCTCAATCCGGTTATTTGCACCGTAAGCCATGGCAATAAACAACAGAACCAGCAGCAGCCGGATTCCGATTCCGCGCCAGGTCCGCGCTCTTTTCGCCTTTTTCTCGATTTGTTCTGCATTGCTTTGATTTTGCATACAGAGAATCCTCCTGCATTATAATAATCCGTTTGATACAAGCCGCAACCGCGCAGGCATACACCTGCGCGATTGTAGTTTCCATTAGAATTCAATCAGCTTTGCAATGTATTTCAGATTCTGAATTATATCAACGCCGTCCAATTTGCCGTTGCAGTATGCATCGGCATTCAGCTTACCCTGCAAAGAAATGTTCGCCTCAGAATTCTCAGCATAAAATCCTACGATCCAATGCAAAAAATTAAAATATGCATCAATCTGTGTATATGCGAACGCGGATACGGCTAGAAAAGCCGTATCCGTGCCCGAATCTGAAATTATAATGTTTTCACGCAATAAGTACCATTCAGAGAAAAGAATCAGTGCGCCAGATCATCTTCACTGATAAGCTTTGCAATGAACTTCAGAACCTTTGTGACATCTTCATTATCAATGTTGCCGTTGTGGTTGACGTCTGCATTCTTCTTGCCGACCGCGGAGATATTCGCTTCGGAATCCTCAGCAACGAAACGTGCAATCAGAACCGCATCAGAAACATCGGCCTTGCCGCTGCAGTTCGCATCGCCCCACTTATTTGCCTCAACCTCACGCTGCGTCGTGCTGGTAGTTGTGGTCGTGGTCGTAGTGGTAGTCGATGTGGTAGTTGTCGTGGTGGTTGTCGTCGTAGTAGTGGTGGAAGTTGTAGTTGTAGCGGAAGTAGTGTTGTTAGAAGAACTGTTCTTGCCGCCCATGTGAAGAACAACCTTGTCGATGACAACATCATCACCGTGCGGCCACCAAACCATAGCCTTGACAGTCTGACCGACATTGGAAGGAATTTCGTAGTCAATCGCGACGGTCTTGTCCGAATTCACCTTCACGCCGGAGAAGTCAACCTGCTCCCATTTACCCGTCCAAGTACCGAAACCGCCGGATACTTCAGTATCGTTCGACTTAACGGTAAGGTAAAGCGTTGCAGATTTTGCACCCTGCGGCTTGAATTCCGCAGCGTTGTTCATTGCGCCGTCATCGCCCTTGAACGGTCCGACTTCCATATCGGAAGGCATGAGGACGATATCATTTCCGTCGCTGGAAGGAGTGGTATTCTGCTGGGTCGGCTGAGTCTGCTGCTGCGTCGGCTGAGTCTGCTGCTGCGTCGGCTGAGTCTGCTGCTGGGTCGGCTGAGTCTGCTGCTGCGTCGGCTCAGTCGTCTGAGAAGAACTGCCGACAGTATAAACCTTATCGACACCTGCAATATTGCTGTCCGGAGTACCGGTCTTATAGAAGTGATAGAGACCGGCTGCTGCGCCGACAAAACCTGCGTTATAGTCAAGCGCAACCTCATTTCCGATATAATCGGAACGCTTATCTGCATAGGTACCGTTTTCATCCACAGGTCCGCCGCAGAGAGCGCCTACGAGAACATGTGCGGATTCGATACCGTCTGTTTCGGCAGAGTTTGTACCGGAAGCTGCTCTGTGGTGCGGCTTGCTGGAAGCGTTCGGCTTGAAGCCGACAACGAGGCAGTGTGTCTGACCGTTTGCAAATGCCTTGTCGCCGGTGATATACTCCATCTGACCCTTTGCCCAGGCGGAGTCGCCCTTACCGTGCTTTGCAGCAACAAGTGCGCACAACTGCGCATTTGCGTTGTATCTTGCAGAGCCCCACTTGCTATAGAACAGGTAATTGTTGCCGTTGTACTTCGAGAGTTCCTTCGCACTGCCCCAGTCGCCGGTAATCTCGCCCTTGAGAATTGCTGCGCCCAATGCAACATTTTCCCAGTTCATGCACCACCATGCTTCAGGTGCTGCGTTCACGCCGCTCATGTAGGCATTATCCTTGGTTGCGAGGTAGAGCCAGCATGCAGCCCATGCAAGTTCATCGGCTGTTCCGCTCTCACCGCTGCCATAGAACTGACAGGAGTAAGCTCCGGGGCTGGACTTTGCGAAGTTATAGAGTGCTTTTGCATACTTCAGGTCATCGGCATTGCCGAAGTTCACGTAGTTTGCAGCAAGTGCAGCAGCATATTCCGCTGCAACGTTTGCGCAGTCGCCGGACTTCCAAAGCATACGGCCTCTGTCGCCCTGAGACTCAGGGGGACCCCAGTAAGCATGGTCGGGCTCGCCCTCACCTTTCTCAACGAGAAGGCTCGAAACATTGTCTCCGTTGAGCTTTGTAGAATCACGGAAGAACTTTGCGAAGCGGTCAGTGATCAACTTGAGGTGCGCTTCCTGACCGGTAGACTTATAGGCATCAGCGAATTCGTAGTAGCTCCAGCCGAGTACAGAAGCTGTGTAGCCCTGCGGAACGCCGAACATGACGTGGTCACCGGCATCATGATAACCGCCGACAACCTCATCATTGGTATGGCAGTTGCCGCGCCATGTGAATGCGCTGTTCTTATCGACGTCATTACCGCACATGTTGCCGTCATAAAAATAAAGGCTGTACTGGAGAAGCTTTGCGTAGTTGTCGCTGTCAGCAGCACTTGCAGTCATCGGTGAAGCTGCACCGACAGTCAGCATGGCTCCAACGGTCAACACAGCGCTCGTACAGACAGCGCCGACGCGATGGAAAAAGTGTTTTTTCATGTAGAATCCCCTCTCAATAAGATTAAGTTTTGATCCGGAAGTTCCCTCTCATCCGGATTGCCGGAGATCGGCATCTTTATTATATACGAAAACAAGTAGTATTATATAGACAAACTATGAATGAATAATGAACAATCGTTGAACATTTGCCAATCTGTTCACTTGTAGATTGCTCATTCTGTATAACAAAATAAATTGCGAGTTGTTAAATATGCCGAAGATGCTTTCATTTGCAATATATTTTTATTTGCTGTGATATTTCTAAATTTCGATGCATTCATTATATTTTGTAAACGGGCTCTCAAAATATACTATTTGTATATTTGTTGCATTCATCTGTACGGCAGCCGATTTGACAAATATGCATCTGCGTGATATACTATATAGTATGCTTATCAATCTGAATTGAAAGGAGCCGCATATGTCCGATTCTTTCCGCTTGTCTGATATCCCTGCCCTGACCGCCTCGCTGATGTCTGAAGCCGGCCGCGTCATCATCGGTTCATCCGATACAATCCGGATGCTGACGGCCGCCATCCTCTGCGGTGAACATGTTCTTCTGGAAGACCTGCCCGGAACCGGCAAAACGACGCTCGTCAAAGCTTTTGCGCGCCTGACCGGCTGTGATGCCAAGCGTGTGCAATGTACACCGGATCTGATGCCGGCTGACCTGACCGGTTTTGAAATGCTGCAGCAGGATGCGTCCGGAACCAGGCAAATGGTATTTCGGGAAGGCCCCGTTTTTACCAATTTGCTCCTGGCAGATGAAATCAACCGCATGGCGCCGCGGTCACAGTCCGGCCTGCTGGAATGTATGGCCGAGCATCAGGTAACTGCCGGCGGCAAAACATACAGACTCCCGCAGCCGTTTTTTGTCATCGCAACGCAGAATCCGATCGAATTACAGGGAACCTTCCCGCTCCCGGAAGCCCAGCTTGACCGTTTCTTTATGCGGCTTTCCATGGGGAATCCTGACCGGGATCAGGAGCGCGCCATTCTTGCAGACCGTCAGAAGGCTGATCCGCTGGATGCACTCTCCGCAGTCACCTCTCCGGAGCAGATCCTTTCTGTTCAGCAGGCTGTCCGGGAAGTATCCGCATCCGAGGCGGTTCTGGATTATCTGCTTTCTCTTGTTGAAGCAACCCGCAATCATCCCAAGCTCCGGTTCGGACTGAGTACCCGCGCTGCGATTGCGCTGCGTCATGCTGCACAGGCGCTGGCCGCAATGGAAGGAAGAGATTATCTGCTGCCGGATGATATCAAAGCCGCTTGGATTCCCGTTTGCGGACACCGCATTCAGGCTTCTGACGGCCTGCTCTCCGAGCGGAAAGCATCGGAAGCGATCCTCGCGGATATCCTCGCACAGACAGAGGTACCCAAGCAATGATGCTCGTATTGCTGCTCATCATGATCGGATTGGTCATCTGGATTACGCAGCAAATGATCGAACGCTTCGGCTTTCGCAATCTGACCTACTCGCTTCGGTTTTCGGCCGATGAAGCAACGGAAGGCGATACCGTGGAGCTGATCGAAACAATCATCAGCCGGAAACCGATTCCGCTGCCGTGGGTAAAAGCAGAATTGACAACACACTCTGCGCTGCAATTTGCTTCCGCTTGTTCTTCCGTATCAGAGGAGACCAGGTTCGTTTCCAGCTACTTCTGCCTGTTTCCGTATAAAAAGATCGAACGGCGCTGGCATGTGACATGTACAAAGCGCGGGCTGTTTACAGTTTCCCATGTGGTTCTTGTCATCAGCGATCTGTTCGGCACGGCGGAATGGTCGAATCCGCTGCCTGATGTTTCTGCAAATCTGATTGTTCTGCCTGCGGTGCATCCGCTCGATGAACTCACCGATTTACCGCAAAATTTCGGCGGTGAAATTCTGCGGCAGCGCACAATTATTCCTGATCGCTTTGCAATCTGCGGCATCCGGGAATATGCAGACGGAGACTCTGTCAGGGATATCAGCTGGGCTGCATCCGCAAGAACTGTGGATCCTATGGTCTGGCAATTTCAGGAGACTGCATCTCCGGAACTGACCATAATGCTCAATCTGGAAACCAGGGCAACAGACCGCGATCTCGTTTCTGACCGTGTTCTGTATGAAGATGCGATCCGGCTGTGTGCCGGATTACTCGGAACAGCAGTTCAGATGCATATGCCGGTCAAACTGATCGCGAATACCGAGATCGAAGGATGCCCTGTCGATTCCCGCTCAGGCTGCGGCCGGCAAGGGCTTCTGCATCTGCTGCGGCTTCTTGCCGCGCTGCCTGACAATATCTCCTGTAAATTCACCCGGATGCTCCGGCGCACACTTGCTGCAAATCAGCATTCCGTCGTGATTGTTCTCACGCCGTATGTTTCGGAAGAGCTCAGTCAGATTGCGGCCGAAACCGGTATCCTCATTCTATCGCTCAAAGCGCCTGATTTTCCGGTACTCCGCGGAAATATCCGGCACATAAAACTCCTGAAAGAAAGGAATATTTCTTCATGAAACACGCATTTATTTCAGCAATTCTTGCCGCATTGACGGCAACCGCACTCCTCACCGGCTGCGGCAGCGAAACTGCCGGCCAAAACGGCGACGCAAACAGCAGCAATCAAGCTGCACCTGCTGCCCAGGAAATCGGCAATGATCTGACAATCGGTGTTGCATCATTGACCGCACATGCCGGCGACAAGGCTGTTCCGGTCAGCGTCAATATCTGGAATAATCCCGGATACGGTGCAACGGGTATGCAGCTGATCTATGATCCCGCGCTGACGCCCGTCAAAACCGGTGAGGTCTCCCCGAATTCCAATTATCCGTTCGCGAAATGCACACTCGGAGAAGCTGCGGAAGACTTTATGCAGTCCTGCCTGATCGGTGAAGAGGCCCATTTGATTGCCTTCGGCGGCATGTCTACAACAAACTGTACCAATGACGGTGCAATCTTTACTGTCTATTTTGATATTCCGGCTGATGCCAAAGCCGGTCAGCAGTATACATTCCAATGCAATCTTGACTCGCTGAACACCGCAGATAAAGAAAAGCTAACCGCTGCTACAATCGAAGGAACGCTGACAATCGAATAACAAAACGCGCCTCGTTTGCATGAAACGGGGCGCTTCCTTTATCCGAAACGGAAATCCGACGATATTCGCAAAACACGCTGCATATAATAGAAAGACCGATACCGAGAGGAGTCTTTCTAATGCGAAAGCGGATATTTTTGCTGATTGCGCAGATTTTTCTGCTGATTCTCATGACAGGATGCTATCATGATTCCGGCGCACCGCCCGTCAGCAGATTTGAGCAGTCTTATGACCAGCTGCATCTCATAGAACGGGAAAAGAATGTGCAGAAACCGGAGCCTGTTACAGCTGCATGGATTCCGTATTTTACCGTATCGGAGCTGGTGAAATCTTCTGATCCGGCGCAGATCGCTTCTGATATCGAAGCCTATCTGCAAAGTCTCGCGGATATGGGCATCAATACTGTTTTCGTGCATGTCTGTGCATTCGGTGAAAGCAGCTATCCTTCCGCATATTACCCGGTTCTGCCGCCGGCTGACCGGATAGATATCATGGAAATATTCCGATCCTGCTGCGATGCACTTGGCCTATCCTTCCATGCATGGATCAATCCGCTCCGGCTGCAAACAAAGGAATATATGGATGCGCAGCCTGAAGGTTCGCTGCTGCAATCATGGTATCGCGATCCGCAGCAGCGGAAAGAAAAGCTGTCTGAATGGGACGGCAGATATTACCTCAATCCCGCCGCGGAATCGACGGGCGCATTTTTATCCGATGTGATCACCGAACTGATTACAAAATATCATCCGGACGGCATCCATATTGATGATTACTTCTATCCGACGGCAGAAGCAGCCTTTGACGCAGAAGAATTCCGGCAATCCGGCGCGGATGATCTGCCGGAATGGCGGCGCAGCAATATTACGAAGCTGGTCCGGCAATTATATGCCGCAGCACATGCCGCAGACTCTGAAATCATCTTTTCGATCAGCCCGCAGGGAAATCTGAATGAGAATCAGAATAAACAATTCGCAGATGTCCCCGCCTGGATACAGGAAGCACAAACATGCGACTGGATCATCCCGCAGCTTTATTTCGGCTACGATCATGAGAAACTGCCCTTTGATCAGCTGCTCCGGGAATGGGCTGATCTGCCGCGCAATCAGAATGTCAGACTGATGATCGGCCTGGCTGCCTATAAAGTCGGGAAAGAGGATTCTTTCGCGGGTTCCGGTTCGGATGAATGGCAAAAATCAGAAGGGCTTCTTGCACGTCAGACAGCAGATGCCGGCAGCTATCCGGAGATCAGCGGGATTGCGCTGTATCATGCGGATGCGCTGCGGTCACTTCCGGTTTCTGAACAGCAGGCATTGCAGAATATGCTGTCAGCTTTCCGCAAAACATGAAGCAAACAAAACCGCAGAGTCATTCCATTCTCTGCGGTCTGTTTTTATTCTTCTGTTTGAAGTGTGGATTCGATCCCGAGTTCCTTCAGCGCAGCCTCAAACTGAGCTGAATAGCGCTCCGCGATATTTCCGGCGCCGATCAGCGGCTCTGCAACCTGTTTTCCGTTTGCATCCACGAAAAGTGTGGTCGGTGTATATAAAAGCTGCTCATACAGTTTCTGCAAATCACCGTCACCGGATGCAAGTGTAATACCGGTAAAGCCGCATTCAGTCAGAAATTTACCGATCTCGCTGCCCGACGCGGAAATATCCGCATCCAGACACCATGTCATAATATTCAGATTCTCCGGGAGAGATTTTGCATATTCTGCAAGTTCCGGCATCTCTCTGACGCAAGGGCCGCAGGTCGTAGACCAGATATTGATCGCAGTCACATCTGCCTCGGCAAAATCGGCAGGCGTAAAGCTGCTCCCTTCTATGGTCTTCGCCTGGAAGCTCAGCAGGTCAGGGAAATCGGATTCAGATTCTGATACAGATTCAGAATCGCTGCGCTCATCCGGCGCAGCAGTTTCCGGTTTTGAATCAGATGACTGCGCTGTATCAATCGAATCAGGGAGAGTGGATAAACCGCAGGCGCTCAGCAGCAAACCGCCTGTCATCAGCAAAAGTGCCCCTAAATGTTTCATTTTATTTCCTCGTTTCGTTAGGCTGTATGACTCCGTGTCTTCTATCTTTTGATGTATTCTACCATGCGATTGTGATAAATGCATGATATTTGCATAAAAGAAACAGCACAGCAGTTTTTTTCTCTGCTGTGCTGTAAAATATTGCCGCTTATAATGAATCCACGAGCTTTGCAATATACTTCAGAATCTGAATGACATCTTCTCCGGTCAGTCCGGCTTTTCCGTCAACATCCGCGTTGATCTTACCCTGTGCCTGAATATTTGCATCGCTGTCCTCTGCAACAAAACGTGCAAGCAGAACGGCATCGGATACATCAACCGCCTCATCAAGATTGACATCGCCGGGCAATCCGGCAGATTCACCTGTCAGCTTCAGAACGCCGAAGCAATGCGTATCGGTATAGCCCATACCGGATTTATCGCCGCTCCAGATGACGGAACCTGCGCGCTCGCCGGTATTTGCATCATCATTGATCTGGATATCAAAGCCGACTGTCTGGCCGGATTTCAGCACGCCGCCGACTGCCGGAATTGCCAGCTCAACGAGATAGCCGCCGGATGTCAGGGCCGCTGCCGACTTGAAATCGTCAACTGATCTGTTGTCAGATACCGATTTGCTGTTGTCATAACCGACGCGGCATTGGATATCATCCGTCTGATACGAAGTTGTTTTCTCGTTATTCTGATCGAAGAAGACCTCGACGGTATCGCATTCCCAATGGTTGCCGCTGGATGCGTGCGTGCCGTTCGGATCGGTTACTTCAACCAGTACGTAGAGATTCTTGCTGTCCCAGAGCACTCTTGCAATGCCCTGCGCATTGGTACCGCTTTTGCCCATGGTAAATGTATCGACTCTGAGCTCCGGTGCATTCTTCCATGCATCGTCAATCTTACCGTCAATCTGAACGGTACCCGATGCTGCTTCACCGTAGGTCGGAGCCGAAGCAAGCGTGATCATTCCGGAATTTTCTTTGGAAAGGCTGCCTTCCAGGCTGTTCCATGCATCATCGCCGAGTGCGATATCAAAGCTGTACTGTGCGCCGGGCTTTGCATCGCTGACAAGGATCGAAGTCACATAGGTCTCGCCTGCCTTCATGCTCCTGGAAGCTGCTTCCTTGCCGTCGAGCATGGCTGTCATCTTCGCGTCCTTCTTCGCCGTCACAGAAACGACAAGTCCGGAAGCATCGCTGTATACGGTCTTGAAGGAACCGGAATTGCCGATTGCCGCAGCTGCCTGCATATCAAATGCTTTCTTCTGTTTCTCCAGGATCTCAGCCTCAGACTCGCCGGCAGCACTCGGAATGATGATCGCATCCTTGCTCTTAACGGTCTGAATCTCCTTTGTCGGATCAAGCACCGCATAGAACGAAGGCTTTGCGTGATAATCCTCATCAAAGAGAACCGGATAGCCGCCGATCCAGCTGGTCGAATCGGTGATGCCCCAGATCACGACTGCCGTGACATTTGCGCCGTTCTTCTTCGCCGCGATGATCGTATTCATGATATCGCTGTAACGCTGTGCAAGCTCAAGCTGCGAAGAACGGGTATTGCTCTTATTGTTGATATCAAGCTCGGTGACATGGATTTCCAGCCCGAGATCGCCGTACTTTTTCAGCGCTTCCGCATAGCTTTCCTTTGTCGGAGAGCTCATCTGGAGATGCGACTGCATGCCGATGCCGTCAATCAGCTTATCTTCCTGAAGGCCTTTGACCATTTTGATGATCGCGTCGCGCTTTGCCGGCGTATACTCATTGAAATCATTGTAGAAGAGCTTTGTACCGGCCGGTGCATATTCTCTTGCATACTTGAATGCATACGTGATATAATCTTCACCGATCGTCTTGATCCACGGCGAATATGCCTCATTTTCCTCTGTCGATCCGGGCTTCCGGTAGGAACCGTCATCGAGGAACGCTTCATTGACAACATCCCAGCAGTAGAAATTGACATTCGGATAATCCGCTTTGATCTGCGTGAAAACAGCCTTGATGTAATTTTCCATACGCTTGAGCATTGTCTCACGCGAAGCCCATTCGCCGCCTGCTTGATAGCCCTTGCGGAAGAACCAGTCCGGTGTCTGGCTGTGCCATACAAGCGTATGGCCGCGAACCGGGAGTTTCAGCGATTCTGCATATTTCAGCAGCTTATCTGCACCCTGCAAATTGATCACAACATCGGTCTCGCTGCCGGATGCCTGCATTTTCTTCTCATCCAGAAGCGCTTCCGGCTTCAGCTCATTGCCGAGCGTCAGGGAATTGAAGTGCTTCTTGATGATATCCTGTGCGGCCTTCGGTGTGATCTCGGAATCCGTTGCAGCACATCCGAGCTTGAACAGATCCTCGTAGCCGTCCTTGAGATTCGGAATATCGGTTTCAATTTCCGGCTCTGCAAGCGCCTTGCATTCCACATCGTCAATATAGAAATCCATGCGCAGATCCTGATCGGACGGATTGCTCGACCACTTCGGCTGCACATAGAATGCGATATTCGTCGCGCCTTCCGGAATCGTATACCGCGTGGAAATCTGAACCCACTCGCCTCTTGCAGTCACTTCATCCGCAAGATTCATATACTGCATCGTGCCGCCGAGATTGTACATCAGATAGCTCTGGAAGGATGCCGTATCCGTCCAGTCCTTGCCGTCATACGCAACCCAGCAGGAGAAGGAATAGTAGCCGCCTTGCTTGCAATAGAGCGTGCAGTCTACCGCCGGGCTCATCCAGAGCTCGGAACGGTTATTGGTATACAGCGAATACTTGCCGCTGTGTGCCATTTTATCAGAGACCTTGATATCGCAGGATCTGCCGTACCAGTCGGCAACCTTTCCGTCATCGAAATCATAGGAGAAGCCTTCCGCATCGGCGCCCTCATGCTTTTCGCCGGTCGCTGTGCAGTCGTCAATATAATACGGAAGATCGGTATCGCTGCATTGTGTATACAGCGTAATACCCGTGACACCCTCAGGGAATGTGACATCGGCTTTCAGCTCGCTCCATTCGCCCTTTGTCGCATTAACCTGTCCGACGCTGCCGTAACGGGTTTCACCGTTCTGCACATATTTATATCCGAGCTGGAAGGACTGCGACGCGCTGGCAGACTCATCATCGTAATAAAACCAAAGCGAACAGGAATAACTTTCGCCGGCATAGAAATAGCCGACCTTGCTGCATTCTGCACCCTGCCAGTCCTGCTCACGGTCCGTGATAAACATACTGGTTGTTCCGCCGTGCGCCTGTTTGGTTGAGAGCGAAACGGTTGCGGCATCGCCGTGTGATGCCCAGCCGCAGGATTTGCCGTCCTCAAAATCATCTGAGAACAGCTCGACCGGTTCTGCATATGCGGTCATCTGCACCGGTAATACAGACATCGCGCTGCACAGAACAGCCGCGGCGCTGACTGCGCCGAAGATTCTCGATCCTTTCATATTTTCTTTCCCCTTTAAAATAATATTGCGGTATTATGACTATATAATACCACAATCATGATATCACAAAATGTGCAAAAAGTCAATGAAAAACGCGAAACATCGCAAGACTTGCAAATATTGCGATTCTTTCTGTTCTGTCATTTTTATGCGTTCCCATTGAAATTTTGTCTATATTATGGTATACTGATAGAAAACTTGCTATTCGGTAGAGAAAGGATGTGTACCTATGCCGAATATTTTACTCGTAGAAGATGATGAACAGCTTGCCCGCACGCTGATTCGGTTTCTGCAATCAGAAGGATTTCAGGTGATCCACGCAACCGGTCAGACAGACGGTCTCGCAAAATACCGGCAAAACAGCTTTGACTGTGCGCTGCTCGATATCTCATTACAGGACGGAAACGGCTTTTCAATCTGCTCTGCAATCAAAGCAGATTCTGATACACCGGTTATCTTCCTGACTGCATCTGCGGATGAAGCCTGCACAGTCGCCGGATTCGACGTCGGCGCGGATGATTATATCGGGAAACCGTTCCGCCCGCGTGAACTGATCGCCCGCATCAAGAATGCCATGCGCCGCAAGCATCGCGGCTCCACGCTGCTCACCTGTCAGAATTTACAGCTCGATCAGTCCAAGGGCGTTGTGACGAAAAGCGGCAGCGAGCTGTTTCTCTCCGCACTTGAATACCGGCTGCTGCTCGTGCTCCTGACCAATAAGGATCAGCTGCTCTCCCGCGACAGACTGATTGATGAGCTATGGTCTGCATCCAGCGAATTTGTTTCTGATAATACGCTGAATGTCTATATGAAGCGACTGCGCGAGAAAATCGAAGATGATCCGCAAAATCCGAAGATCATCAAAACCGTCCGCGGAATGGGCTATAAGGTCGTGTCGCAATGAAGAATTACAGCGGACGAGAAACCGTCATACACATCTTTATAATCGCAGCTGCAACGGTCATCTGCGCGATCATTCATCCGGCCTCTGCGGTTGTTGTGCTGGCTGCCGGACTGATCGCGGAAGCGGTTCACAAATACTATGCGAATCAGCGTGCGCAGCAGATTATTGGACTCTGCGATGAAATCAGCCGGATTCTCCACGGCGCCGATGAGGTGACATTTGATGCCTGCAATGAAGGAGAACTGAGCATCCTTGCTGCGGAAATCCGGAAAATGACCGTGCGGCTGCGTGAACAGAATGCTGCGCTCCGGCAGGAACGCGGATTTATGCAGGAATCCCTTGAGGATATTTCGCATCAGCTCCGCACGCCGCTGACATCGGTCATATTGCTGGCCGATTTGATGCGCAAACCGAATCTGACCAAAGCACAGCAGGCCGAAAACCTCAATGAACTGCTCTCGCTGCTCTCCCGGATGCAATGGCTGATCGAAACGCTGCTCGGCCTTTCCCGGCTCGATGCAGGCTCCGTCAGCTTCCAGCAGTCGGAATTCTCCGTCCGGACGATGATTGCAGATGCGCTGGAGCCGATCTCAATCGCGCTGGAACTGAAAGACATAGCCGTAGATATTCAAATAGATGAAAAGGCGACTATTACCGGCGATTTGCCCTACTGCACGGAAGCATTCTGCAATCTGCTCAAGAATTGTATGGAGCATACGCCGGAAGGCGGTTCGATCTCCATTCAGGCTGAGACCACAGCGCTGTATCAGGGCATCCTGATCACCGATACCGGAAACGGCATCGCAGAGGACGACCTGCCGCATGTATTCGAGCGTTTCTATCGCGGCAATTCCTTTTCCAAATCCGGTTACGGCATCGGACTCGCATTCGCAAGAAGAATCATTACCGCCCAGGGCGGCAGCATCCAGGTTCGGAATGCTCCGCCGAAAGGTGCGCAATTTGATATCCGGTTCTATCATTCCGTCGTATAAAAGCAAGCTGCAAATGCACCCCGCAGCTTGCTTTTTGTTATGACCGCTGTTTGACAAACCGCGCAGTTCATGCTATAATATAATGATAGATTATTGAAGAAAGGCTGATCCTTGCATGGTAATCCCCTTTGCCCCGCCTGTTCTCACAGACAGAGCAGCAATCTGTAAAGCAGTATCGGATGCAAAGGCCGTCGAAAACGACGCATCCTTTGTGAATATATATCTACTCCGGCAAAAATACGGCATTGAAATTGCATTTTCTGACACAATGCTCCTGCGGCGTTATCAGGACGGTTTCCGCCGCGATACCTACGGCTTTCCGCTCGGAGAGGGCGATCTCCGTCATGCGCTGAAGCTGCTGCGTGATGATGCGGCAGCGCGGGCGCTTCCGCTCCGGCTGACGATGCTGACGAAAGCTCAATGTGAACGGCTTCAGCTGGAATTCCCGGATTGCTTTACATTCACGCCGGCTGAGAATTATACGGAATATCTGTATCTGCGTGAAAATCTCGCTGAAATGCGCGGCAGCCGGTACCATGGCAAGCGCAATCACATCTCACAATTCTGGCGCGCCTATCCGGATGCATATATTCAGCCGCTGATTCCTGAGAATGCCGAATTTGCACTGCAAATCGCGGATCAATGGCTCGCTGCACGGCCTGATCCTTCCGAAAGCTCGCTGCAATTTGAACGCGCCTGCATCAAAGAAGCTGCTGCGAATCTGGAAGCGCTCGGGCTTTCCGGCCTGCTGCTCTACGCAGAGGGTCAGCCAATCGGCATGACAATGGTTTCAGAGATTTCAGCCGGGATCTATGATATTCATTATGAAAAAGTCATCCCCGGATATCCGCACGCCTGGCCGGTTGTTGCGAATGAAATGGCAAAATGCCTCTCCGGCGCGCAGTATCTGAACCGCGAAGAGGATCTCGGAGAAAACGGAATGCGGACATCCAAACAGTCCTACCGGCCGGATATTCTCAATGAAAAATTTATCGCGGAATGGCATGGAAAGGAGTCAGACCTATGCTGAGTTCGATTCTCTCCGGAAGCACATGTGCAAAATGCAGAAACTGCTGCATTTTTGAGGAACAAAGCGCATGGGAGCTGCCGACATTCTCCGTCGGGGCCGCGGCGCGTCTTGCCGATCATCCCGATTATCCGATGACAGAGGAAAACGGCAGATACCGGATCGCACTCCCCTATGATGAAACTCATGCTGCACAGCCCTGCCCGTTCCTCGATCCGGATTCCGGATGTACGCTTCCGGCATCAGAAAAACCGTTTGCCTGCTCGCTGTGGCCGGTTCGGCTGATGCGCGATCCTGAATCCGGTGAACCGCGTCTTGCGCTGTATCAGGGGTGTCCCGGCGTTCCTGCCGACGACCATGCAGGCCTTGATGCCCTGCTGGATTCCGGTCTGCGGGAACGTATTTTTGCAGAGGCGGACGCCGATCCGTCATTGATTTTACCGTATCACCGCAATTACCGTTTTCTCTGAACGATGCCAATCAAAGGAGGCTTTCCAATGCCGCATTATCCGCAGCCGGAAGCTGTTTTCCGGTATTTCTCCGAACTCGCTTCCATTCCGCACGGTTCCGGCCATACAGAGCTGATCCGTGAATGGGCTCTTGATACTGCAAAACGTCTGAATCTTGATGCATATGCCGATGAAACCGGAAATGTTGTCATCCGGAAACCCGCATCGCCGGGCTATGAATCGCATCCGCGTGTCATTTTGCAGGGGCATATGGATATGGTCTGCGCAAAGCTGCCGGACTGTAATAAGGATATGGAGACCGAAGGCCTTGACCTGATCTGGGGCGAGGAATTTCTCACAGCAGACGGCACAACACTCGGCGGCGATGACGGCATTGCGATCGCCTATGCATTTGCGATTCTCGAATCCGATACGATTCCGCATCCGCCGCTCACGGCCGTCTTTACGGTCGATGAGGAAACCGGCATGGACGGCGCAGCGGCAATCAGCCCGGATGCGCTGGAGGGTACCTATCTTATCAACATTGACTCCGAAGACGAAGGCATCTTCACAGTCGGATGCGCAGGCGGTGTCCGTTCGCATCTTTGCTATCCGGTTCAGCTTTCTCCTGCAAAGGGCTCACTTGTTGCACTTTCACTCTGCGGGCTTACCGGCGGACACTCCGGTACAGAGATTCATAAGCCGCTCCTGAATGCAAATACGCTGATGCTGCATCTGCTGCGATCGGTTCCGCAGAAGCTCCGTCTTTGCACATGGGAGGGCGGTATCCGGGATAATGTCATTCCGACAGACTGTACCGCAGAGGTTGTCGTGCCGGATCCGGATGCAAAGGCATTCATGCAAGCCGTCACGGAGAAACTGAATCAGATCAAAGCAGAATATCCGCATGAATCCGGTATAACCCTTAAAACAAGCATCGCCCCGAACTGCGAGCCCCTTGCAGTCGAACATACAGATGCGCTGCTGGATGCACTCGCGCTCCTGCCGAACGGCGTACAGAAAATGAATGAAAGACTCGGTATGCCGCAGACCTCGCTGAATCTCGGAATCTTCACGCTGCCGGAATACGGAGAATCCATGCATGTCGATGCGCTCATCCGCAGCGGAAGCAATGCCGAAAAGCGGCAGCTGGCTGACAGGCTCCGGCAGCTCGCGGAGCAGGCAGGCGGAAGCACCTCGGAATCCGGTGATTATCCGGCATGGGAGTATGTACCGGATACCGTCCTTGAACAGACCGCTGTCAAGGTGTTCTGTGATCTCTACGGCGGGAAACCGAAGATCGAAACCATTCATGCCGGGCTGGAATGCGGCATTCTCAATGCCAAGGCGCCGCAGCTGCAATGCATCTCGATCGGCCCGGATCTGCTCGATATCCATACCCCGCGTGAGCGGCTCTCAATCGCGTCCGCAGCCCGTACATGGGATTTCCTGCTGGCGCTTCTCAAAGCACTCTGACCGACAGGAGGAATCAACATGCGATTTCTGCACCTGGCAGACCTGCATCTCGGCAAAATCCTGCATAAGCAAAATCTGCTTGAAGATCAGAAATTTATCTTAGAGCAAATCCTGCAAATCGCTGCGGAGCAACAGATAGGCGCCGTGCTGATCGCCGGTGATGTCTATCAGCGAAATGCGCCCTCTGCGGAAGCAATGTCCGTATTCAGCGGATTTGTCACGGCACTTGCAGCGCGGCATCTTCCCTGTTATATCATCAGCGGCAATCATGATTCCGCGGAGCGCGTCGCATATCTCGCGCCGCTTGCACAGCTTTCCGGCATCTTCATTTCAGGCGCGGATACGGCTAAAATCTATACATATGAGATACAGGATGCATACGGAGAGATCCGGCTGCATCTGATGCCGTTTACAACACCGATGCAGGTACGTGCAGCTTATCCGGAACAGGCTGAGAAAATAGAGAATTACAATGATGCAATCCGTGTTGTATTACAGCATCATCCGGTCGATCCGGCAAAACGCAATATCCTTATCGCGCATCAGTTTCTGACCGGCGCACAGGTCTGTGATTCGGAAGAGCTTGCGATCGGCGGGCTTGATAATGTATCTGCGGCGCTGTTTGACGACTTTGATTATGTTGCGCTCGGTCATCTGCACGGGCCGCAGCAGGTCACCAGGCCGGAGATCCGCTATGCCGGCTCACCGCTGAAATATTCATTCTCTGAAGCAAATCAACACAAATCGGTGACAATCATTGAGATCCGCGAGAAAGGGAATGTTCAGATCGAAACGGTTCCGCTCAAGCCGCTGCATGAAATGCGGATTCTCTCCGGAAGCTTCCGGGAACTCATGGAAATGCCGCCTTCAGAGGACTATGTGCAGCTGACCGTCACAGACGCAGCACCCCCGGCGAATGCTGCCCGTGCGCTGCATACGGTTTTTCCGAATTGCCTGCAAACACTTTTCAGCAATGAGGATTCCGGGGAAGCATTCTTCGGAAACAGCGAAACGCTCCCGGAGAAATCTGATTTTCTGACGCTGCTGACAGAGTTTTACGCGGCACAGCATGACGGTGCGGCGCTCACAGATATGCAGAATCAGATCGTCAGAGAAATTCTTGAAGCGCTCGATCAGAAAGCAGGTGCACAATGAAGCCGAAAATTCTGACGTTTCAGGCGTTCGGCCCCTACGCGCAGAAAATCACCGTCGATTTCACAAAACTGGAACGGGATGGGCTCTTTCTGGTCTGCGGCCCGACCGGTGCCGGAAAAACGACGATCTTTGATGCGATCGCCTATGCATTATTCGGCGAAGCAAGCGGCGGCCCGGAACGGCGCAGCGCTGACAGCTTCCGCTCGGACTATGCCGCAGCCGATACCGAGACATTCGCAGAGTTGGAATTTGAACATCGCGGCGAATGCTACCGTGTACGGCGCTCCCCGGAATATCTCTGTGCCAAAAAAGTCGGCGAGGGCATGAAGGTCAGCAAGCGCACCGCTGCCCTGCATCTGCCGGACGGTAAGGTGCTCGAAAATATCAAAGAAGTCAACGCGAAAATCCAGGAGCTCATCGGACTGACACGCGCACAGTTCGCGCAGACTGTCATGATCGCACAGGGCGACTTCCGGAAGATCCTGACCGCATCCTCGGCCGACCGGAAGGCAATCTTTCAGAAGCTGTTTGATACGGTTCGGTATGCGGATTTTCAGGATATGCTCGGAAATCTGGAATCCGGAGCGAAATCAAAGATCGCATCGCTGGAACAGGAAATCCTGCTGACAGTCCGTGACCTGATCCTTCCGGAAGGAACGGACGATCCGGAATTGCTCATCAAATTGCAGTCAGAACCTTCCTATGCGGAAAAGGCCATTGCACCGCTCAAAAAGCTCTGCAAGGAACAGCGCATTCAGCTGGAAACGCTCCGTGCAGATACGGAACGCTGTACCGATACACTTGCAAAAGTGACCAAGGAAGCCGATACAGCGAGAATGCAGAATAAACTGCTCGCTGATCTCCATGCGGCCGAACAGCAGGCAGAACAGCTCGATGCACAGGCCGGTGAAATGGAACTGTATGAGGAACAGCTCAATCTGTCGCGTCATGCTGCTGCGCTGCTTCGGGATTATCATGCGGTGGAAAATGCAGACCGGCAGCTGGATACCGCACGGCAGGTACTCAAATCACATCTCGAATCGCTGCCCGCACTCGAAACTGCAAAAGATGAGAGTCTCGCTGCCCTGAAAGCCGCTGAAGAATCCGCATCGAACATTCCGGAACTGGAAGCACAGCGAAATCAGGCGCAAAAAGCGCTGGAACTTCATAAAAAGAGCCTGGTACAGCGTGATCAGCACAGACAGGCGGCATCCCTCTTACAGGCGAAATCATCCGCCTATCAGGCTGCCGCAGAGGCCGAACGCATCTGCATGGACGCATTTCATGCAGGACAGGCCGGATTGCTCGCGGCCTCTCTGACAGAAGGCACACCCTGCCCTGTCTGCGGCTCGACGGAACATCCGCATCCGGCTGCACAGGCTGAACATACGCCCAGCGAAGCCGAATTACAGGCCGTTCGGCAGAAAACAAGCGACGCACTCGCAGCATTTGCAAAGCAAAAGCAAACCGTTGAGGATATGCAGCATTCGCTCGATGCTGTCATTGCAGAGATGCAGACACTTTGCGGTGATGAGATTCCGTCGGCAGAGTCACTCACAGATGCTGCTGAATCCGCCGCAAAAGAAATCACCGCTTTGCAGCAGGCTCTCTCCGCGGCACAGGCAAATGCATCAAAAGCAGAACGTGAAGCAGCCGCCCGCAGAGCCGCTGCCGAAGAATCTGCGTCAAATTATGAACGTGCGAAGAAATCCGCAGAAGATTACCGCAGCACCTATGCGGATGCATTGACCGGATCTGTATTTGAAAATGAAGCGGCATTTCTTGCTGCTGTCATGGCGCCTGAAACGCAGATGAAACTGCAAAATCAGGTGCAGCTCTATCTGGAACGGAAAAATACGCTCTTCGGCCGGCTGACCAATCTGCGGCAGCAATGCACGATCACAGAACCGATGCCGCTCGATGAGATCGAAGCCGATATCCGGGAACTGAAAACGAAACAGGCAGAACTGGAACAGCGCTGGCGCCGTGCGGAACGAATCTGCGAGACAAATGAAACCGTGCTCAGCCGGCTCAAGCCGCTCGCTGACCGCCTGAATGAAGCAGTCAGCCATGAAAAAGAACTGCGTGTGCTCTATACGACCGTCAGCGGCCAGCTGACCGGCAAGGCGAAAATCAGCCTGGAAGCTTATGTGCAGCAATTCTATTTCCGGCATGTCGTCACAGCGGCGAATCAGCGCCTGCAATTCCTTACGAATGATACATATTCGCTCCGGTGCAAGAAATCTTCCGACCAGAAGCACGCGCAGACCGGGCTTGATCTGGAAGTCTTTGACAGCGGCACAGGCGCATGGCGCGATGTCTCGTCGCTCTCCGGCGGAGAATCATTCCTGGCTTCCCTGGCACTGGCGCTCGGTCTTTCCGATGTTGTTCAGGCGCAGAGCGGCGGCATCCGGCTCGACGCGATGTTCATTGATGAAGGATTCGGCTCGCTCGATGAAAATTTGCTCTCTCTCGCGCTGCAAATGCTTTCAAAGCTCGCAGACGGCTCACGCCTGATCGGTGTCATCTCGCATGTTGCTGAGCTGCGCGAAGCAATTCCATCGCAAATTGTCATCAGCAAAACAGAGAGCGGAAGCACGCTGACTGTCCGGACCTGATTCCGGTCATAGAAGCGCAATATTTCGCTGAATTTCTGCAATATACTTGACAAATCCACGTTCATCATGTAAAATAGTATCAGAATCTTCGATACAGGAGGATAAAAAGTATGGATCAAAATCGCCCGAGAGGCAGAGAAAAAAACGTAACGAGCGGCGGCTCCGGCGTTCATCGCCGCGGCGAAGGACTCGGAACAGGTCCGGTCGGCTCGCAGAACGGTTATGCGGGTAAGACTTCCGGCGGCTCCGGCGGCGGAAAGCGTGCTGCTGCGGCAGGCGGCGGCGGAACCATTCTGCTGCTGATCGTCGGCTATCTGCTGCTGAAGGGATGCAGCTCCGGCGACGTCGGCAGTATGCTCGGCGGCATGACGGGCGGTCTGAGCGACGGCAACCTCGCAGAACAGCTCCCCTATCATTCCGAGGAAGTTCAATCCGAGCAGTATGTTGCGCCGTCAACCGCAAACTATGACGACAGCGTTGCATCCGGATCCCGTGAAAAATATACGAAGATCCTCGGAAACAATCAGGATACTGTCACCATGATGGTCTACCTCTGCGGTACGGATCTCGAATCCAAGAGCGGCATGGCATCCTCTGATTTGCAGGAAATGGCAACCGCAAAATACGGCGATAATGTCAATGTCATCGTCTATACCGGCGGCTGCAAACAATGGCAGACATCCGGCATCAGCAACAGCGTCAACCAGATCTACCGCGTCAGAAACGGTCAGCTGGAGCGCCTTGAATCGGATATGGGCAATAAGCCTATGACCGATCCGAATACACTTTCGGAATTCATTCAGTACTGCGCAAAGAACTTCCCGGCAAACCGCAATATCCTCGATTTCTGGGATCACGGCGGCGGTTCCGTCAGCGGCTACGGCTACGATGAAAAGCAGCGCAGCGGCGGTTCCATGGATCTCGCCGGCATCAGCAAGGCGCTCAAGAACGGCGGCGTCAAGTTCGATTTCGTCGGTTTCGATGCCTGCCTCATGGCAACTGCTGAAACAGCGCTGATGATGAACAATTACGCGGACTATATGGTCGCCTCCGAAGAGACGGAACCCGGTATCGGCTGGTACTATACCGATTGGATGAGCAAGCTCGGCAGCAATACTTCGATGCCGACGCTGGAAATCGGCAAGAATATCTGCGATGACTTCACAGCGGCCTGCGCAAGACGCTGCCCCGGCCAGAAGACAACGCTTTCTGTCATTGACCTTGCAGAATTTGCAAATACCGTCCCGAAGGATCTTTCTGCGTTTGCGGATTCCGTCAGCACGAAAATGGAACAGAAGCAATATCAGGAAGTTTCCAACGCGAGAAACAACACAAGAGAATTTGCAACCTCCTCCAGAATCGACCAGGTTGACCTTGTGGATCTTGCACTCAATATGAATACCGCAGAGGGCAAAAAACTCGCGGAAACGCTTCAGAAAGCGGTCAAGTATAACCGCACATCCTCCAACATGACAAACGCACACGGCGTTTCGATCTTCTTCCCGTATAAGCGTGCATCCTATGTTGACAATGCGTGCAGCACTTACAGCCAGATCGACATGGATCAGTCTTATATGAAGTGCATCCGCCAGTTCGCAAGCCTTGAAACCAGCGGTCAGATCGCAGCAGGCGGTTCTGGCTCCCCGCTCGGCTCCCTCTTCGGTGAAATGTCCGGCGGTTCCTCCGGCAGCTCCGATATGATCGGCTCGCTGCTCAGCGGCTTCCTGACTTCCGCAATGTCCGGCGGCAGAAGCATCAACGGTCTGACGCAGGATAATATCGAATTCATGAACGAGTCTCCGCTCTCTGAATCCGAAACTGCGGAATACCTCTCGCTCAATTATTTCGATACGAACAACCTCTACTGGAAGGAATCCAACGGTCAGTATCTCCTGACAATGAGCGAATCTCAGTGGAAGCTTGTGAACTCTCTCGATAAGAACGTCTTCTATGATGACGGTACCGGTTATGTTGATCTCGGTCTGGACAATGTCTATGATTTTGATGACGACGGCAATCTGATTGCGGATACCGCACGCGACTGGCTCGCAGTCAACGGTCAGGTCGTTGCATATTATCACACCGATACGATCGACACCGGCGATAAGTACACGATTTCCGGTTATATTCCGGTTCTGCTCAACGGCGACCGCGCAAAGCTGCTTGTTGCATTCGATCAGGATAACCCGAAGGGCTATGTCATCGGTGCAGAGTATGATTACCGCAACAATGAAACCGATACTGTTGCAAAGAGCATGACAGAGCTCAATGACGGTGATACGCTCGATTTCGTCTGCGACTACTACAGCTATGACGGCGATTATCGCGACAGCTATATGATCGGCGAACAGCTGACAGTCAACGGAAAGCTGACGCTCAGCAATGTCGATGTCGGCGACGGCGCAATCAAGATCATGTATCGCTTCACCGATATGTATAACGAGGAATACTGGACTGAGGCAATCATGCAGTAATCAAACAGACAGCACCCTGCCGCGCTGACAGGGTGCTGTTTCATCTGAAAGGAGAATTATGCTCAAAGGATTTGCGATCATTTTGCTCATTCTGAGTCTGCTGACATTTGCCGTCTACGGGCTCGATAAACATGCGGCAAAAGCAAAAACATGGCGCACGCCGGAACGCAGACTGCTGCTCTTCGGATTCATCGGCGGCGCACTCGGCGGCCTGCTCGGCATGATGATCTTTCATCACAAGACGCGCAAGTTCTATTTCTGGCTCGTCAATCTGATCGGGCTTGCCTGGCAGATCACGGCCCTTTGGTATATCGGTACGCATCTGACAAACTGAATCAGCAAACGCCGCGGGAACAGCGCTTGTATCCCGCGGCGTTTTCATATCTTATTTTGCGGAAGGTGCCAGTTCTTCAAGCGTAATCAGCTTTGCGATTGCACGAAGAATCTTGATCGTATCATCGCCGTTAATATTCTGATCGCCGGTGACATCAGCATTCAGCTTACCCTGCGCAGAAATAACTGCTTCCGAATCCTCGGCAGCAAATCTTGCAACCAGAACTGCATCGGAAACGTCAACCTGCTTGTCCTCATTGGCATCGCCCCAGACCGTCTTGCCGCTCTGCGTCGTTTCGCTGGTCTGCTTCTCTGTCGTTTCGGTCGTAGAGGAGGTCGTCTTTTCAGACGTGGTCTCCGAAGTAGTCGCTGTGGTTTCTGTCGGCTTGGTATCATTGATTTCCGTTCCGCGCGGCGTGCCGTCCGGCGCCGGATTTGCGCTGATCGAACCGGTACCCTTGGTGCCGTCCGGCTCAATACCGGAAATCAGCTTGCCGTTCTCATAAACCGGGATATATGCGGTCTTGCCGTTTGCCTCGCTGTCAAGACCCTTTGCAGACGGATCATTGGTGCCGTCCCAGCCCTTGCCGTAGTTCGGGTAAACAAGCGCCAGCATGATTTCGCACTGATGACGTCCCTCAGAAATCGGCATGAATGCTCTGCCGTCCGGGAAATTGATCTCAACATAGTAAATACTGTCTTTGTACTGCTGCGGCTTGGAAATCTCAGCTGCTTTCACGCCCTCGCCGGAATACATACCGGTCTGGTCGCGGTCAATTCGCATCTCAATCGTAGTCGGATCCAAACCGGCATCAATGACCTCGCTGAGATCCATGTAGTAGCGCATGGAAATATTATCGACAATACGTGCCGGCCATGCGGTATGATTCGTGATCTTCAGGCTGAGCGATGTACCGCCGGAATCATGAGAGCCCTTCGCCTCAACAAAGAACTCATCCTCACGGGTTTCCGGAGGCGGGAAGGACGGATCGCTCTTGCCGCCGTAAACAGAGATCATCTTGCAGAGCATTGCGGTAAAGCCTGCATTGTAGTCCGTTGCAACCTCATTGTTGATGTAGTTGCCGCGGTCATCCTCATAGGTACCGTTCTGGTTGGGACCGCCTGCCAGCGCACCGTAAAGAACGTGACGGTTCAGCGTCGGTGTCTTTTCGGCATTCTTCCACGAACCGTGTGCGGTTCTGTGGTGCACATTCTTCGGAGAATTCTCTGCATAACCGACAACATAGCATTGCTTGGTCGGATTATCACCGAGCGCGAAATTGACCTGCTTCTCGGCAAGTGCAACATAATCTTTGTAGCTGCTGTCATCCTTGAACAGGTGATCGCAGGCAACAGAGCAGACAAATGCAAAGGTATTTGCATAGCGCAGACAGCCCCAGTTCTGGACATAGATCAATCCGCCCGGAACGGTGTCCTTGGAATTGAGCCAGTAATCAAGGTGCTTCTTTACCTGTGCCTTCCATGTGGCATCACCGGTATTGAGCGCATACAACAGGCTGCCGCCCTGCTGCACATCATCCCAGCAATGGCACCAGGAATATTTCAGCGTATCGCCCTGACCGAGCTCTGTGCCGAGATTCGGGATGTAGCTCTTTGCCAGGTCAAGATAGCTGCTGTCTTTTGTTGCGATATAAAGCCAGTTGGCTGCCCAGAAGAGCTCATCGTAGAAATGCGAAGAACGGTAGAATCCGGACGCATCCGAATCATTATAGGCTTCATCGCTCTTATCCGCATCTGCCATTTTGAAAAAGTTTTTCGCAGTTTCAAGGTAGCCGTCCAGCGTTTTGCTGTCCACCTTGCCCTGCAGCGCGCAGTAGCCGGCTGTCAGTGCAGCAGCCATTTCCGCCGTAACAGCAGAGCAGTTTCTGCCCTCCAGGTGACCGCGCTTGCCGTTGCCCTGATCTGCCATACCGTATGTCAGCAGCTCACAGGGGCCCCACCATGTGTGATCATCCTGGCCGTTGCCAACCTGATAAATCACCTTTGTACCGAGATCGCAGCGGACAAAGTAATCAAGCGCCCACTTGAGGTTATTGACATAATTCGTCATTTCACCGCAGGCTTCCACCGCATCGCCGTACTCATAAAGACCCCATGCGAGCATACAGGCAGAATAAGACATCGGCAGATTGAACTTGACATGGTCACCTGCATCATACCAGCCGCCGTCTACATCATCAATCGGTGAATCACCGCGCCATTCCACGCGGTTCCATTCCGGCAGCTTGCCGGCCTGCTGGCATTCATAGAAATAAAGAGACATCTGGAGTGCTTTGGCATAATCCAGTTTGCCTTCGGCAGAAACCGTTGCCGCCGGTACAAGCTGCAAGGATCCTGCAAGCATTGCCGTCGCAGAGAGCGCAGCAATCGCCCGTTTCAGTTTCATTGAATAATCCCCTCCTCGAAATTTTACGGGTTCACCCCGCTATCTTATATTATGCCACAAAACACAATGATTGTCAAGGCATTTTCTTGCAAATCCGGCAACAATATATCAGGAATATGTGCCGATTTATCATTTACGCAGCCTGTCAAAACATGTATAATGAAAGTATCTAATGATCCATTAGGGGGAATCACATATGAAAAAGAAAACACTCGCGGCATTCCTCACAGCAGGACTGCTTTGCGGCAATCTGCTGGCTTCGGCGCTGCCGGCGGTTCATGCTGCGGATTACAGCGCGAAAAAAGCAAGAGTCTCTGTTCATGATCCGTCGATCGTCAAGGATGCGCAGACCGGTACATACTATATTTTCGGCTCTCATATCGAAGCGGCCAAATCGAAGGATCTGCAAAGCTGGACTTCCTTCGCAAACGGCTATGCGCGGCAGAATAACAAGATCTTCGGCGATCTCTCCGGCAACCTGAAAAAGGCATTTGCCTGGGCAGGTGAAGACCTCGGCGACTGCGTCGGCGGATTTGCGGTCTGGGCACCGGATACTGTCTGGAATCCTGATTTCGTCAACCGCGACGGTTCCAAAGGCGCTTACCTGATGTACTTCTGTACATCCTCCGATTACCGCACATCTGTCATCGCATATGCGTCATCGAAAAACATTGAGGGGCCGTATACATTTGTCGATACGCTCATTTATTCCGGCTTCACCGACACGACTGTCATGGCGACAAGCCCGAGCAAAAATGTCAACCGCAGATACTCCAATACCAATATTCAGGAGCTGATTGACGCGGGAAAAGTCACATTCAACAATCAATGGTTCAACAATCATAATTTCAACAATCAGCTCTTCCCGAACGCGATCGACCCGACAATCTATTTTGATACCGAAGGCAAAATGTACATGTGCTACGGCTCATGGTCGGGCGGTATTTTCACGCTGGAAATTGACAAGGCAACCGGCCAGTGCATCCACCCGAAATCCGGACAAACTTCCGACGGCAGAATGATCGACAGCTACTTCGGTACGAAAATCTCCGGCGGTTACGGCAAATCCGGCGAGGGGCCGTTCATTGAATACAATGCCGACACCGGCTACTATTACCTCTGGGTCACCTACGGCGGCCTGACCTCAACCGGCGGCTATAATATGCGCGTCGGACGGTCAAAATCCCCGCTGGGTCCGTTCAAGGATCCTTCCGGCAAGGATATGGTGCTGCCCGCGAACCCGAATCTCAATGCAGTCGGACTCAAGGTCATGACAAACTATAAGTTCTCATCGCTCCCGCGTGCATACATGGCGCCGGGGCACAATTCCGTTCTCCGCGATGATGACGGGCAATGGTACCTGGTCAATCATACGCGCTTCGATGACGGTGCGGAATTCCATGAGGTGCGCGTGCATACGATGAACTTCAATGAAGCGGGCTGGCCGGTCGTCATGCCGTATGAATACAGCGGCGAGACCTGGTCAGAGGCAGGATTTGAGCCTGCTTCCCTTGCCGGCACCTATGAATTTCTCAATCACGGCACCGGAACTGACGGCAAAATTACGACCGCACAGAAAATCACGCTCAATGAAAACGGCTCGATTTTCGGCGCAGTCACAGGCTCATGGCGCGAAAGCAATGACAGCGCCGCCGCAACATTCACGATCGGGAATGTCAGCTATCAGGGCTTTTTCAATCCGCAGTATGATGAAACCGGCAGCGGCAAAAAGGTCATGACCTTCACCGCAGTCGGCAGCGATAACCAGTCGATCTGGGGTGTTCAGACAAATGCCTGGAACGGAACCGAACGCAGTCTTCTCTATAATCATCTCGGGAGCGGCACGCTGGTTTATGATAAAAATGCTGTTGCAGATAACAGCGGCAGCGTCTATATCGGGGATTCCGGTCTGCTGAGCAATGTCCCCTATACGATCACTAATGTCAACAGCGGCAAGGTGCTCGAATCTGTCCCGGACGATATGACGGACGGTACCGGCATCCAGCAATGGGCAAAGCGCGGCAATAAATCCGGCGATAAAAATCAGGATTTCCGTCTGACGGAAGTCGGCGGCGGTTATTGCAGGATCAGCTCTATGGTCAATGAGGATTACTGCATCACAGTCAAGGGCAACAGCGCAGAAAACGGGCTGGAGATCGAATTTGCAAAGTACACCGGCGCGGATAACCAGAAATGGAAGCTCGTCAGATCCGGCAGCTATTTCGGGATCGTTGCGAAATCCGCAGGAGATGCGGCCGGTCTTGATGTATACGAATGGTCAAAGGACAACGGCGCTGCGATCAAACAATGGGAATTCTGGGGCGGCGAATGCCAACTCTGGAAAATCACGCCGACCTATGCTATGGTTCCGGCACGCGCATATACGATCCGCAATCTCAACAGCGGACTGTTCATCGGCGCAGAGGGTGAAACCGTTCAGCAAAATCAAACGGAAACTGCATGGAACTTCAAGCGGAATGATGACAGCAGCTTCACAATCTCTGACGGGGACGGCAGATGCATCACCGCAGCAGACGGCAAAGACGGTACCGCGCTGACGCTTGAAGCGGAATCCGGCAGGGACAATCAGAAATTTTCGGTCTGGTGCAATGCAGACGGCAGCTATAGTCTGCTCTCCAAAGTGACAGATGAAAAATCCGGCTTTGATGTGTTTGAGGGCAGCAAGGATGCAGGCGCAAAGCTGATCCAATGGGAATTCCGCGGCGGGGACGGACAGAAATTCATCTTGAGCCCGGCTGATGCGCCGCTCCCGACGCAAACCGAAACAACAACCACCACAACGACAACAGAGACCACAACTGCCACGACGGAAACGACAACTTCAGAAACGACCGCTTCCACGATAACCACCGAGTCAACCACGCAGACAACTGCTGCACAGAAGCGGCATCCCGGCGATGTCAACTGCGATGAGAAAGTCGATGTTGCGGATGCAGTCCTGCTCGCAAGATTTGTCGCAGAGGATCCCGAGGCGGCTGTCAGTTCGCAGGGCAAGCAGAATGCAGACTGTGACCTGAATACAAAGCTGGACGGCGATGATGTCATTCTGATTCTCAAACATATTGCAAAGCTCATCACGCTGCCGGAAACGGAATAAACCGCATGACAGCAAATCCCCCTGATGATTTCAGGGGGATCATTTTTGTTCTGTTATTCCTTTGCAATGTGCATCATTCAAATGAAAGCGCGACAAACGGGCGTGAGAGCTGATAACCGAACATGTAGTGCGATTTCAGATCGGTTCCGACTTCATATTGCAAATACGGATACTGCATCTGCTGGTTCGTGGTATATGCTTTCGGCAGAAAAGTACCGACTTCAAATGTGATCGCTTCGCCCGGTTCCAGATGAATGTAATTCCGTCGGTAGGAATCCTGATAGGACATACCCTCGGATTGATTATACGCCAAGCCAAGATGCAGCGGATGCTGCCCGAAATATGATTCGCCGTTTGATTTTGCCGGTTCTTCACTCGGCAAAACACAGAATCCGTAAGACGTGATCCCGAAATCAAAATCGGTGAACGTAACCGGTGAACCGTCCGGAAATGTCAGACCGGATAATCCCGACATCCCGGATACCGCATTGATATTCTCGACCGTAAGCGTTCCCTTGATGAAGCACAAGTTCTCCGTATCTACCTCGCCGCTTATCGGATCAGACAGATAAAGCACCGAGGCGTTCGCTGTATCGACCTGAAATGATCCGCTTTTTCCTTCGTGATAAGCCCTTCCTGCTTCAAGCGCTTCCCGGTAGGATTCCGTCAGATCATCCAATGTCAGACCGGCTTCCTCCAGCGAATCATAGAGCTGCACATCGTTCAGCGTCATCGCGAGCATACCGCTTTTGCTGAGTGAATTGACAAGGAAACGGCTGCCGACCGACTGCTTCAGATCATTATCCGGCATCTCCATATCCGCAGGGAACGGAATGATCAATTCTGTTGTCGTGACTATCGGTTCGCTTGTTGTTGTAACGGTCGTCGTCTGCACGACCTCAAACAGATCCGTCCGCAGCGTTTCAAGTGGTTGTTTGGATTCTGCGCTCTGAACGGTTGCCGCGGTTTCATCTGAATCCGACTGCGCCGTTCCGCTGCTTGCAGGCTGCTGCGTCTGCATAATGCCGTCGCGGAAGATACTTGTAAACATCACAGCTGTCACGCTGACCGCCGCGATCACCGCGGCAGCTGCACCGAACTTCGATACAAACTGCCGGATCGGATGTTTTCTGCCGGAGAGATTCTGCGCCATATCATCATAAAAGGCCGCATCCACATCCCCGATCACATCGAGCAAATCTGTATTCTTCATAGATATCCCTCCTGTTCCAGATGCTTCCGCAGCGCCTGCCGCATCCGGCTGAGCGCTTTTTTGACGGCATCTTCCGACATACCGTGCTGCGCCGCGATCTCATGAAGCGGCATCAATGTGCCGTATCGCTCCAGAAAAATGCGCCGCTTATTGGCTGACATCGTTCCGAGAAACCGGTTCATCTCTGCAAGCAGCGCATTCCGGCTGATCTGCGCCTCGACATTCTCCCCGGATGCAATGCATTCCTCCAATTCGCTCAATGCAACCGGAACCTGTCCCCCGCCGCGTTTCTGACGGTTTTCGGAACGGTACCGGTTGATCGCAGCGCGGCGCGTCAGCGTAATCAGATACGCCTGCAAATGCTCTGGCGGGTTTTGCGGGATCGCATTCCATGCGCTGTACAATGCGTCATTGAAGGTTTCTTCTGCATCCCGTTCATTTCCGAGAATATTCATCGCCGTGCGCCTGCAAAGATCACCATATGCATCGGACATGATCGTAAGTGCCTGTTCATCGCGATTCTGAATCATCGTGATGATCTGTTTTTCATCGGTCTGCATGTTGCTCACCGCCTTTCCTGTCCTTACCCATTAAGACAACATCCGGTTGCAAAAGGTGACAAAAGAAATGCCCCTGCTATGAGGGGCAATCCATTATGATGCATGTTTTACGGAGTAGCGCCATTTGATCACGGCCGTACCGATGATAATAATATAACCGATCACGCTCCAGAGATCCGGAAGCTGACCTAAGAACAGGAAGCCGAAAATCGCCGCAAAAATCACAATCGAAAAATCATAAACAGAGATTTCTTTCGCGGCTGCTTTTGCATATGCTTTGGTAATGAAAATTTGTCCGCCGGCAGCAGCGGTTCCGGTCAGAATCAGAAAGAGCCATTGCTTCGGCGTCATGTGCTGATAATGCAGCAGAAGCGGCGGCATCAGCATCAGCGTCGTAAAGCCGGAAAAGAATGCAACAATAATCATGCTGTTCTCACCGCGCTTGCCGAGGATCCGCACATTGGTATAGGCAAGACCTGCGCCGAGGCCGCCCATAATCCCGGCCGCAGCGGGAATCATCTCCATGCCAAAACTCGGTTTCGCTACAAACAATGCACCGATAAACGCGGCAATCACCGAGAGCCATTCAAACAAATTCGCCTGCTCTTTGAGCATAAAATAAGAGAACACAATCGCGAAAAACGGCGAGAGTTTATTGAGCATGGAAGCATCGGAAATCGCCATATGATCGACCGCATAAAAGTTACCGACCATACCGATTCCGCCGGCGAGTGAACGCACGATCAGGTATTTCAGGTTGCCCTCTCCGATCCGGAATTTTGTCTTTGTCCGCAGCAGCGATGATGCTGCAATCACCAGCGCAAAGAAATTCCGGAAAAAGCATTTTTGCAGCGTCGGGACATCACCCGAAAGCCGGATAAACAGATTCATCAGCGCAAAACAAAATGCCGAGCCGATGATAAATAATATCCCGAGCGTTGTATCTGATTTTTGTTTCAAGAAAATCGCGTCCTTTCTCATACCGGAATATTATACAACATTTCAGATAAAAATGCAAGCATACCGAAAGCGTCATCTTCTCATCCGGAATTGGTCACAAATGAAAAACACCCCTCCGTA
>CAMNFV010000002.1 GCA_946537515.1 uncultured Ruminococcus sp.
TCGGAGCCGGAGGCGGCGGAGCAGTCTGCGGCAGCGAGGTCGGGACAGTCGGAATTGCAAACTGTGCAAGCACATCATCTGCATTCTGCGCGACCGGAGCAGGCATCGGAGTCGGTGCAGCAATCGGAGCCGGAGGCGGCGGAGCAGTCTGCGGCAGCGAGGTCGGGACAGTCGGAATTGCGAACTGTGCGAGCACGTCATCTGCATTCTGCGCAACCGGAGTCGGTGCAGCAATCGGAGCCGGAGGCGGCGGAGCAGTCTGCGGCAGCGAGGTCGGGACAGTCGGGACAGCAAACTGTGCAAGCACATCTTCAGCATTCTGCGCAACCGGAGTCGGTGCAGAGATCGGAGCCGGAGGCGGCGGAGCAGTCTGCGGCAGCGAAGACGGAACTGTCGGAATCGCAAACTGAGAAAGAACATCCTGCGGTGCAGACTGAACCGGAGTCGGAGCCGGCATCGGTACCGGAGGCGGCGGAGTCGGGGTCGGTGTTTCGATCGGCTGCTGCGGAGTCTGCATAGCCTTTCTCATCGAAGGCGGAATATAGCCGCCGCCCGAACTCGGGCTGGGGCTGGAGCTTCTGCTCACAGGCTGAGCAGCCGGAGCCGGTGCAGGCTGTGCGGCCGGTGCCTCATGATGATGCTTGGCAGCAGCGCGCTCCCGCTTCATCATCTTCTGTTCTTCCTTGATTTGTGCAGCCAACTCTTTGTTTGCTTCACGAATCATTTTTTTTGCGATGACAGTCTTGCATTTTTCGCATGTCAGCTGAACGACATCCGTCAAAGTACCGGAACTAGTGAACATGCCGACATTTTCAGGCTTTAACAGGTTGATTCCACAGGCAGTTTTTTTACCGTTCTCTGTTCCGTGGACGATTTTCGGGCTTCCCTTTGTTGTTGATAACAGATCTACGTGCATGTAAACATTACCTCCGCTGGGGTTTATTTTTCTACTCTTACCATTATACTACACTTCTCAAAAAAAATCAACACTTTTGCGAAGATGAAGAAAATTTTGTCTAGTTTTTTGTGCATTACGGAAAAGACGTGTACACTTTTTGGCATTCCTGACAGTTTTTTTCATCTTTCGACAAGTTTTAGAATTTGATTATGAAAAGAAACTGTCTCCGGCCATTATTTCCGGAGACAGCATGTAAGGAAATGAACGAAATCAAAATGATTCATTTGCGTGATTCCGCTTTCTGCGAGTGCACTCGGCAGGAGCAGAATGACCATTGCGATCAGCAGCGCTTTCTGCGGTGTGCGGCTGTACTTGCTGATAATGCATATGATTGCAGTCAGCACTAGAGTCGCAAGCTCCCGCAGTACGAAATGCAGAACGATGCAGCTTCGTAATGTGATTCGGAACGGGATCCGGCGGAGCATTTCCAGGCTTTGTGCGGGTGCATTCAGATCGGGAAAACCGACATCTGAAAGAAGATGCAGCAGATAGACGCCGTGCAGCCCCGTGACTGCAATCAGAGTCAGGATGAGAATCCAAACAGATTGTGCGCACAGAATGCCGGTTCTGCCTCTTTTTGTACTTCGCAGCAGCATTCTTGTTTCATAGCGGTTGTCGTAGGCGCGGATGCCGGAGAAAGCAAAGATCAGATAGAGCAGCAGCACCATGCAGCACCGTCGTTCTGCTGCGGATTCCTGAAACAGAATGATATAGGAATTTTGCTGAATGAACCATGCCGGCCTTCCGGTATCCCGCTGATAACGTGCGACTTTCAGCATCGCATTCAGCAGCTGACTGTATTGTTTCAGATCGTTTTGTGTTTTTGTGATATTGGCTTGAATCCGGGAAATCTCGCGGTCCGGCTCGTGATTCAGATAGGCTTTTGCAAGGGCGATCTGACTGTGCTTGATGCTGCGCGCTTCCCCGGCTACAATATACGCGGCACGCTTAATCTTTTCCTGTGTGACTTCTCCGGAATACTGCGAATAGAATCGTTCTGTCACGGAATTGACCGGCACATAGATATGGATATCCCGCCAGAGAGAAAACCCGAGCAGCCCGGTTATCAGCAGAAGAAGAAGTCCTTTTTGCGCAATCAGCAGCTTCCAGCCCTCACATCCGAAGAGCGAATGCACCGGAAGATGCCTTGTCTGAAATTTTGCAAGCTTCTCTTTGATCGTTTCCATTCGCTGCCCGAGCTTTTTCGGATACGACGCACCGATCAGCCACAGGCAGAGCAGCGCTGCGACCAGAAACAACAGAATACAGCAGATCAGCATATCTCCGAGAAATCCGGATGGATGTGCAAACCAGTTGAGATTGCAGTATTGCGTAAAGAATATGTCCGCATCGAGCGCTGCAAAGACATTGAGGAATTTCAGATGATTGATGCCCGAGGTCGGGACAATGAGTCGGTACAGCAGATATGCGCCGCCGAGCCAGACTGCGGAGAGCGTCCAGCCCATGATCGGATGAAACCTTGCCAGCGTCACCCAGACAATCAGCGAAATCACCGAAAGCGCAAGCGTTTTCATGCAGCCTGCGGCGAATAAATATCCGCCGACCGTCACGCGAAGTGCGCAGACCTGATATTCCGGAATGGATTGAATCGGACGCAGAAATCCGGGATTGCCGTAAAACTTGCAGGTGAACAGAATATTGCCCCCGTACAGCATCACGACCGATGCCGCCGAGATCAGTATCACAGCGAGAATCCGCCATGCGCAGAGCGGAACCCTGCCGTGCTTGGTCGAACGTGTCAGGTCGCCGACCGCCGTATCTGCATCCGCAAGCATTTCAAGTATGAGCAGCAGCGGTGCGATCAGCAGCAGATAATCCGTGATTGCATAGTCTTTGACCGCATTGATGCCGCGGTTCTCGCCGTCCCGCAGCTGAATGCCTGTAAGTCTGCGGTAGGTTTTGGCCGTGCGCTCCAGATTTCGGTTGATGTAAGCGCTTTTCTCTGTCAGGCTGCTGAGGATTGACTGCGCCTGTGACTGATTCTGCACATATTCGAGATATGCCGGATAATCTTCTTTGAGATACTTTTCGGTTTTCTTATGCTCATCGAGCTTGGTGTTGATGCCCCACATCCGCATACTATTGTAATATGCAATATCTTCCTCACGCCTTGTCCTGCAAAATCCGGAGAACATTGCGAGATTCACGACCGCGATCATCAGCAGGATGATGATGCGTTTCGGTGAGAGGAGCAGTCTTTGCAGTTCAGCCATATTGCCTGTCTCCTTTGAGATAGAGGTGGCAGACGTCTTCGAGTGTCAGGTTCTCAAAGACCGGTTTACAGCCGTCCGGCAGGGGATCATCCGCGATCCGCAGCACAAAGCCGTCGCGATGCTGCGCGATTTCACCGTTCGGGTATTGCTCCTGCAAGGCTCGGATCTCGTCATATGTACCGGAGAATTCGCCGATCTTGCCCTCTGCATTCGCGAGCAGATTCTGCGGCGTATCAAATGCGATCACCTTGCCGCCGCGTATCAGCAGCACCTGCTTTGCAATACATGCGATATCGCTGACGACATGCGTCGCGAGCAGGACAATACGGTCGCGTGCCAGCTCTGCAATATCGTTTCGGATCCGGATGCGCTCTTCCGGGTCGAGCCCTGCGGTCGGTTCATCGAGTATGAGTACCTGCGGCTTCCCGAGCATACTCGATGCGAGCAATACCCGCTGCCGCATACCGCCGGAGAATGTCCCGATTTTCTTATGTGCCGCATGTGTCAGATTGACCGCTTCCAGCATTTTATCGGTTTCCTCGCGGATTTCCTTTTTCTTCATGCCTTTCAGCGCGCCCATATAATAGAGAAACCGCTTTGCCGTGAAATCATCATAGACGCCCTGAAGCTGCGGCGTATAGCCGACGAGCTCCCGCCATTTCCGTCCCATTTTGAGAATATCCTTGCCATTCCAGAGAATTTCGCCTTTGGTACGCGGCATATGGTCGGTCATAAGTTTCATCAGCGTTGATTTACCCGCACCGTTCGCGCCGAGCAGTCCGGTGACACCGGGTTCCAGCGTGAAGCTGACATCCGAGAGCGCCCAAAAGTCACCGTATTGCTTGGAGAGATACCGGATTTCCAGTTTGTTCACCATATGCACTCACCATTTTTTTACCCAGCGGATAAAGAGCGGCTTTGCATTCATATCTCCGAACAGTTCCTCGCGGGAGATGCGGTATACCGAGGTCTGATCGTCAAAATAGAAATCTGCGCCGTCATAGCGGATCAGTTCTTCATTTCCTGAGACAGACGGCTTCCAGTTATGCGCGATCGCATACTGAATATCCTCTTCGGTCAGATCTTCCGGCCTGATATAGGTTTTCTCGTCCTTGTGGTAACCGCCGGAAGCAAGCTGCGCACGGATATATTCCTCAGGATATTCGATATTCTTCATCTCACCGAGATTTGCTGTTTGCAGGATTTTGCCGTTATGATCCAGCTCTGCGATGTATTCAGAAACCGGGTTATTCATTTGAACTTCGTCCTTTTGTTTAAAGCGGTGATCGGATAACTGCCATGTCACATAGACATGATCAGCATCTGCAAGAAGCGCTTCCGGGAAGAACCCAGCCTGATCGTTTTCAAGCATTTCCGGTTCAAACCATGCGGCCTGTGTTTTTGCAAGCTCCGAAAAACTGATGATTTCCTTGTCCTCTCCCGTTTGCAGATTGTATGCGTGCAGCATCGCATCATTGTAATCGTTTATGCTGTATGAGTAATAGACATAATCACCGGCTGCGGCATAGAATTGCGCATATTCTGATTTGATACTGACAACCTGTTCGATCTGCCCGGTGCTGCATTTGATGCGGAATATACCGGATCCCTTGAGCTTGTCGCGCCAGTCGCTTTCATATTTGTGCAGATAGACATAGTCACCGATACCCTTGAGCCGTGCGCCGCGAAACCACGGATGATAATCCTTTTGCAGTTCGCCGGATGTGGCAAGAACCGTGACTTTCTGCTTCTCCGGTTCATAGCAGTAAAGATCATATTTGCCGCTGACATCCTGCGAGGAGATTTCCATGTTCTCGTCATAAGTATTGAGAATGCGCTGATAGACACAGAGAAACCAGAGCTGCCCGCGGTGTGCGATCAGTTCACATTCCAGATTGCTGCAAGTCGTATTGAGATCTTCATTCAGAACGGCCACCTGCTTGATTTCGGTGCCGTCCGGGGCATAGCGCAGCAGAACAGTCGGGAATTTCTCGCATTGCTCTTTCTTCTCCAGATATTCGCGCTCATCGGTTGCGATCGCATAGACATAGCCGTCCAGGTAGACCGGATCGGAAAGCAGCGTGTATGTGCGGGTGGTCGCCGTGCAGAATTCATTGCCGTCATGCAGACAGTTCGGCTTTGCGCAGACATAGACTGTCTCGCCGGATGCTTCATCATAATAGCGCAGCGCAGAGGAACTGCCGGAAGCGCTCTTATCGAGTGCTGCATCCTCTGTACCGAGGAAGAAGAAGCCCTTGCCGTTCTTTGCGCAGCCGTGGCAGTCGGGCTCGTCCTGCTGATCGGTCAGGTTCGGCGCGATGATCGCCTGCATGAGATCATTCTCTGTGACGGAGTTTTCGGTTGTCTGCTTTTTTGTTTCCGTGCTGCTTTCCTCTGCCTGTTTGCTGCCGTCATGCGGCTTGCGGCTGCTCCATGCGACGGCTGCGACGGTTCCGCCGATTGTCAGAAGCGCTGCCGCAAGAATCAGCAGATACATGCGCGCCTGTTTGCGTTCTTTTTTCATACGAGCCTCCTGTTCCCGGTATACCGTATAGTAGTGCGGTACTTGCGTCAATTCCGTATCCTCCGGCGACGGTGTTTCTGTTTGCTCCGGTAGGGCTTCCCGCAGCTTTGCCTCGATTTCGCTGCGCTGCTGCTGTGTCCAGCGGATGCTTCCGACCGCACGGCGATAATCCTGCGGTCTCATCATGAAAGCACCCCCGATTCCCGGATTTCCATGCGGAGCTTTTCGTGACCGCGGCGCAGCTGCGCGCCGATCGTGTTTTCTTTTTTGCCGAGCATTTCAGCGATTTCACGAATCGTATAGCCCTCGCAGTCATGCAGATAGACCACAACATTATAGGGCGGCGGCAAAGCCTTAATCATCGCAATGATATCTTCGAGCGAATCAGATTTCTCCGCCAGTTCGGATTCTTTGACATCCTCAAGGCTGACGCGCAGCTTTTTCCAGAGTGATTTCCGCAGATTGTTGCAGCGGTTGATGACGGCACGCAGGATATAGGCTTTCAGGTGCTCATCGCTTTCAAATTCACGCGGCTTGCGGTGCAGCGCGAAGAATACTTCCTGTGCAACATCCTCCGCATCGGCACGGTTTCCGAGACAGCAGAAAGCCGCCTGCAATGCCGTATCACCGAATTTCCGGAACGCATAGAGTGCAATATTCTCTTCATTGAGCATTGCCGTGCACCTCCCTTGTCGTAGAATACGCCTTCTGCCAATGCGGCGTACCGCTGAGCAGTTCGTCAACTGTCGTATAAATGGTATCGCTGACTTCTTCCTTGCCGCGTTTTTTCAGCGTTTCCGGATCGCCGCCGATACTATGCGTTGCATAGACGATATCGCCGTCGATTGCTTCCAGCGTGAGGAATTGGCTGTAACTGTGATAACCGCCGTTATAGCCCTCATCCGTTTTGACTGTCTCTGACCAGTATTCATGCTTGTAGCCGGTATCGACTTCTTTTACGAGATTTCCGTCATAGTCATATATGCTGATCATTGCAGGCTCTACTTTTTCACCGTCACCATAATAATAATCAATGCCCTCTGCAAAGATATAGCGGTCATTCATAAAGCGGATAAACCGGTCTCTGCCGAGAATAGGCTCATCAGCAGGCGCTTTGTCAAAATCGGGTGTGATTTTCTTCTCTTCACGGGTTTCAAGGTCAATGATATAGAATTCGTATAACGAACCGCCGCCCGGAACTTTGGTTTCTTTGCTGCGGATTGCATGTGTTGCGGACATGCAGACGAAGTGATCGCCGGTGATGAGGATTTCCTCTTTATCATCCGTGACATCGCCGGTCAGGAGCGAGAGGCGCGAGAGTCCCTGTCCGCCTGACCAGTCATTTCTGGTGCGGGAGAAATAGAGATAGTCACCGTATGCATAGAGATCGCGCGGCGCTTCATTGACATGGTTGACTGTCGGATCGCCCATTGCATCGTAAACAAGAACGGATTTGCCGGTCGCGAGCTCATAGCCCCAGATCTGCCAGCCGCCGCTTGTGAAGGTTTGCGTCCGGTGTGTAATCGGATTCTCGATCTCCTCACCGGCCTGCTGAAGCTGCACCAGACACCAGATATATCCGCGGTTGACAACGCAGTTTGCAGCACCGATGCCGCTGCCAAAATCGGCAAGTTCGGTGATCTCCGTGCCGTCCGGCGCATAGCGAAGCAGTACCTGCCGGCAGTTGTCAGGGGATGTGCCTTCTCCTTCCAGATAATTCTGCGAGAAGCGTGAGTCGGGCTTCAGATATTTGGTGGTCATCGTATAGAGATAGCCGTCATAATACTTCATATAAGATGCGGCGTAGTTGATCGTGGTCGCGGTACAGTATTCATCCGCTTCATGCAGACAGTTCGGCTTTGCGCAGACGGGAACTGTCTGACCTGTTTCCTTATCTGTATAGCAGAGCATCAGCTCTTCGGCATGACCGCCCCATTGATTCTGTTTATCCGTGAGTTCCACACGTTTGCGGTAATACCAGCCGTTTCCGGTCGGGACAAGATCCTGCAAATTGACGCTCGGATTCGCGTAGTGGTTAATATAATACGGTGTCTGTACTGTCTCGGATGTCAGATTCAGGACAGTACCGTTCTTCCAGGTGATTTCCAGCGTCCGCGGATGCTTTTTCGCATACGCTGCAACGCCTGCGATTGCGCCGCCGGTAGCAAGGATCGCCGCAGCCAGTCCGATCCACATGACTTTTCTCATTTTCTTTGCTTTCATTTCATTTTCCTCCAGATTCCGCATCGCTTCATGAGACTGCTTAAAGGTTTCCATGGGGTCCTCAAGCTCGTCGATCCAGTCATCAGGATCAACAGAAGCCTGCGGAGCAGCTTTGAGCTTTTCTTCGATTGCAGCGCGCTGCTGCTGCGTCCAGCGGATGCCTTGAACAGCCTGCTTATACTGTTGCTGCTTCATATCGTACCTCCGTTTCAGTTTCTTGAGGGGATTACATTGCCCGTTCACCTATAATACAGTTCGGGGATTCGGATTTGTGCAGAGAAATGAAATGTTTATCTTTTAATTTATAGTTGTATGCTGATATCTGTATCATACCATATCTTTGTCTGCAAATCAAGCATACAACTTTTGAATGTATGTGAGGATTTGACAGTAATTATGCAAAATTGATACTTTACAAACAATGCGGAATCTGTTATAATGTTACTAAAATAGACCGCTTATGCGGAACCGACGGGGGGACAATTACGTCCGAACAAATCATATTAGACCGTACAAATAGGGGGAATCTGTTTATGAATCGAACAAAACATGTAAGGCATACTGCGCTGATCACGAGCATCGTCACAATGCTTTCCGGTCTTGCATTGTTTCCTGCAATGCCTGTTTCTGCTGCAAAGCTGCTGGAAGCTGAATTTGAAACGACAAACGACAGCTTTACCGGCCGCGGCGGCGCAGAAGTGCAATGGACTTCCGATCAGGCTTATACCGGTGAATGCAGCCTGTTTGTCTCTGAACGCAGCGATGTATGGAACGGCGCAAACCGTGATGTATCCTCGCTGATGAAGCCCGGCCAGAGCTACAAAGTATCGGTTGCGGTTTACCAGACAAGCGGCGAAGCAGTTGAGATGAAGCTCTCGATGCAGTGTAAAACCGCGGACGGTACATCTTATCCGGAGATCGCACTCGGAACCGCTGAGAGCGGTGAATGGACGGTGCTCTCAAATGATGCATTTGTCGTTCCGGCAGATGCGAGCGATATGTCAATCTATGTCGAGACAACAGAATCGCTGACCGATTTTTATGTCGATACATTCGTGATTCACGGCGCACCGGCATCAATTAAGAAGGGTGACGCCAACGGCAACCTCAATGTCGATATCGCGGACGCGGTCTACCTGACCAAATACCTGACAACCGAAGAGGAGACCGTTGAAGCGGGCGCGGATATGAATGAAGACAATGTCATCAATGCCGCTGACCTGTCGCTCCTCAAGAACTATCTGCTCTTCCCGCCGGAAGTTCCGCCGACCAATATCATCGGTGACTGGGACAATTATCAGGAAAAAGCGACCGGCAATCAGCTGAAGGCGCTGCAGGGCGGTCTGCTGCGGCTCGGCAATACAGCGAGAATCCGTGAAAAGATCGCAAAAGCACAGAGCGGCGAAAAGGTCAACATCGGCTATATCGGCGGCTCGATCACCGGCGGCGGCTCCTCTACCTCGGAAGCAAAGCGCTTTGTTAACCTTTCTGCGAACTACTTCAAGGAGACCTTCGGCACGGGCAATAATGTTTCATTCGTAAATGCAGGCGTAGCCGGTACATCCTCTGTTGTCGGCAATATGCGTGTAGATAAGGATATCTTCTCGAAGAACTGTGATATCATCTTTATCGAATTTGCGGTCAATGACCAGGGCGGCGCCCGCTTCCAGAAATCCTATGAAGCACTTGTGAAAAAGTGCCTGATGCAGGAGAATGCACCGGCAGTCGTGCTGATTACACTCTGCCAGAAGTCCATGGGCTCGAATGAGGACTGGATGGTGAAGGTCGGCGAAAACTATGATCTTGCTGTCATCAGCGGCAAGGGCGCGATCCAGGGCGGAAATTTGAACTGGGATACCCAGTACGGCAGCGGTGATACGCTGCACCCCGGCGATCCCGGCCACCAGCTGATTGCGGACTGCATCGGTTACTATTACCGTCAGGCACTCCGCAGCGAAAACGCTTCCGATTCCTATGAGATCCCGTCTAAGGAAGTGTTCGGCGCAGAATATGCCAATAATAAGCTCATTGATATCTCCGCACAGCAGAATTTCAGCGCCGGTTCCTGGAAGAAAGGCACCGATCAGGGCGCATATTCCAACGGCTTTACATACAGCAAGAGCGGCAATGATCCGCTGAAGTTTACCGTTGAGGGTAAGGGCCTTCTGCTGCTGTTCAAGTCGAATTCGAGCGGTATGGGCGCTGTGAACGTCACAGTAAACGGCAAGACGACGAAGGTCTCCAGTAATCTTCAATGGACCTGGGGCGGCCTAGACGGCGATGTCGGATACTATCAGCCGAATACCGGCAAGCTGGATGTTTCCATTTCGAGCGCAGACGGCGGTACATTCGTCCTCTACGGCATTGCTGTCGTGCAATAAAAACTGCGTTTTTATGGAAATTTCGATTCCGGCATTGACAAATTAAGCGAAATCTGTTAAACTGTACTCATGCAGGGATTCAACTGCATGAGTACAGTTTTTTTATGGAAAGGATCTGAATTTTGCGTATGAAACAACCGATTAAACGTTGCATTGCGCTTCTGGCGGCGATGGTGACCGGCAGTCTGTCGGCCGCTGTGCTTCCTGCCTTGACAGCATCTGCTGCGGACAAGCCGGCTGTTCTGATTTTGGGTGACAGTATTTCCAGCGGTTATGGCCTGAAAGAAGGCGAGATTCCCTTTACATCGTATGTCCAGGATTTTACCGGCGGTACGATGACGAATCTGGCTGTTTCCGGTTCCACGACCTATGATCTGATAAAACTTCTGGATAATGAATCGCGAGCAGATACGATTAAATCTGCTGATATTATCTGCATCAGCATCGGCGCGAACGATCTGCTGAAGCCGACGCGCGAATATTTTAACTCGTTCCGTGAAGAGGGCGAAACAGCGATGCAGCTTTTGCAGCGCCTTGCAGCCGATCATCAGGCAGAGAAATTTATTGCAGGTCTGACCAACGTACTGCGGGAACCGCGCAATCAGGCTGTTGACAATTATCCTGTGATTGCAGAAAAGCTTCGTGCTCTGAATCCGAACGCAAAGATTATCATGCAGACTATTTATAATCCGTATGAGATGCCGCAGCGCTATTTCACAAAGCAAAAATATTCTGATGAAGATTATCAGGATTATGTATTGTTCAGCAAATATGTCAAAGGTAATCTGACTCAGCTGAATAAAGCGATGGCGAAGCTGGACGGTATTGTGACTGCCGATGTAGCAGCTGCATTTGAGGGCGTTGGCTGGATTTTCAGTCGTACACTTGAATCAGATGTGCATCCGACTGCACTTGGACATGCGATGATCGCCGCGACGATTATGGATAAAATCGGGAATACTAAGAAAACGTTCCCGGGTATTTTGCCGCTGATCGGGCAGCAGGATTATTCGGATTATCTGCGCATCAGCAGCACATACCGCAATTCTCTGATGAAGTTTACCGAGGGTACGCTGACAGGCGTTTTCGGCGATGCAAATAGCGATAGTTTTGTCGGCGGTGACGATGCACAGCTTGTCCTGAATCTCTATGTCGATCAGATGTCAGCAAAAAACTATTACGGCGAAGGCGTGACATACAGAGGGTTCGGCCGGATTGATGTGAACCTCGACGGCAGCGTTGCAGTTGAGGATGCACAGTTCATTCTGACGTATTATGTTGAAAACGAGATCACAGGAAATCGTTCCACATGGGCACAGATCACCGGGAATCCCCAAGCACCGAATGCATAATTCAAAAGAGAGTCGTATTTTGCAGATGAAAGATATTTGCGAAACCAAATGATTATAAAACTTTGCCCCTCTGAAATCCCAGAGGGGCTTTTTCGACAAAAAACTGCCGTATCACAGGATATGATACGGCAGTTTTTTTTAAACGGTATAACCTTTTTTTCGCAGTTCATCAATCAGATCGCCGAGAATCTGTGCATTTGTGGAAGATACGGAGTGCAGCAGGTAGATTGCACCGCCGTGTGCAGATTCTGAAAGCTGCTCAAGCGCCTGCACGGGATCAGGCTGCGCATCCGTTTTCCAGTCAACATGTGCCGCACTCCAGAATATTGTCCGATATCCGAGCGATTGGATTTTCGCAAGCGCCCGGACATCATATTCCCCGCAGGGCGGGCGAAAATACTGCATCTCATAGCCGAAATTGGTCTGCATATATTTATGCAGAGACATGATTTCTTCTTCGATTGCCGCGTCATCAAGCTCCGGCAGCGCTGCATGTTTCATGCCGTGGTTTCCGAGCATATGGCCTTCCCGGATCATGCGCCGGACAAGCTCCGGTTCCCGTTTTGCATAGTCACCGGTCAGGAAAAAGATTGCAGATACATTCTTTTCACGCAGCGTATCGAGAATACCGGCTGTATAGCCGTTTTCATAGCCCTGATCAAATGTCAGGATAATTCTGTTATTATCCGGTGTCAGCGCGTAGGCGCCGTATTGCCCGAATTCATCCTGAAAGCTGACAGCGCCTGCCGGCCGGTTCTGTGCATCGCATTCCTTGCCCTGTCCGTATCCGATCGCTTCCGCACGGAGCGGCGGCAAAAGCAGCAAGGAGGCCAGCACAGCAATCATTGACAATCGCTTTTTCATAGCATCATCCTTTCTGACACAGGGATTCACCCTGCGAGAATAGGATATCCTGCATTCAGATGAATATCAACGGTTTGTTCTGGTATCATACTCCGCAATGCCGGAATGATAGCGCAGTTGATAACTGATATAATATGCGGCCGCCGTCAGAACCGGCGGTAGTGCCATTATGATTTTACTTTTAGAAGAAACGGCGGAAAAAGTCTCCGCATCGCCGCGCAGAAGCTGATAGATCCGTATAAACGGCGCGTTCAGAAGCGAAAACAGATTCATCATCAGGATACTCTCCGGATTTGCAATCAGCAGAAGATAAGAAAGATAAGAGGGAAGTGTCAGCAGAATTGCAATCAATAGCGGTTTCAGAATGAGAGTGCGATATTGGGAAGTCCGGTATCGGATCAGATCATCGGCAGCTGCCTTCTGCGCACAGTTTGCTGTGAGCAGGACATGCGCTGTAATTCCAAAGAGCAGGCCGATCACCCGTATGACTGGATGATCCGGCAAAATTGCCAGAGAAAATGCCAGAATCAGGCACAGAATCTCCGAAGCAATCAGCCACAGGAGACCGCTCAATAAATGTTTTCCGAAATATTTCATAATTCCTCCGCTGATTCCGCATGAAAAGCGGCATACTATCTTTATATGAGTGCATTTTATATTATACATGATTTTGACAGGATTGTCCAGCCACGGCGGAAATTTTTAGGGGCTTCCACGAAAAGCATAATTGATGCACCGAAATCGGCGGAATGCTTGACGAAACGAAAAAATTGCGATATAATATATAGTATGTGTACAAATCTGAATTCGGAGGGGAAGACATGGTACTTGCATCTATTCTGAACAGCGATCTGCTGAATCTTGCGAAGGTCGCAGATACTGTTGCAGCTTCCGGCGCAGATGCGCTGCATTACGATGTTATGGACGGACAATTTGTCGATAATATTTCATTCGGGCTGCCCGTGCTTTCCTCGCTGCGTCCGTACACCAAGCAGCCGATCGACGTACATCTGATGATTTCAGAGCCGCTTCGGTTTGTTGAGCGCTTTGTCAAGGCCGGCGCCGATCTGCTTTCATTCCATATCGAGAGCAATTCCGATCCAGTCAAAACGCTGCATTGCATTCACAGCTGCGGCATTCCGGCCGGTATTGCAGTATCTCCGGATACGCCGGTATCATCAGTTATGCCGCTGCTTTCACTTCTGAAAAAAGATGACTATATTCTGATTATGACGGTTTATCCGGGACTTGGCGGTCAGGCTTTCATGCCGCGGATGCTGCCGAAGATCCGCGAATTATCTGCTGTAATCCAACGCGACCGGCTTCCGCTGCATATCGAAGTGGACGGCGGCATCAATGCAGAGACCGGAATACTTTGCCGGAAGGCCGGTGCCGATTATCTGGTTGCAGGTTCCTATGTGCTGGGCTCTGCACATCCGGATGCTGCCGTTGCATCGCTTCAGCTTCCGCTTTCCGGAAATGATTCCGATGCTGCGGTCTGATGCACCGCATCCTGATTGAAAATACAAACGCCGTATTCTGAAAGCCTTGCGCGGTTCATCGCGGAAAGACGGAACGGTTGCCCGTATTCCAGCAGGATATGACGAATCAGCGAGGCATGAAGTCTTCGAAGCTTCAGCGTTAAGATCCAGACTGTCTGATAGCGGTACAGAACGCTGCTCCGGATATTCGGCTGCTCTTTTTCAAGCAGCGTACAGCATTGCCGCAGCAAAGCTGAATCTGTAAAACGTGCAGCGATCCGAATAACGCGCTGATGCTGTTCCGGGGCAGGGGGCTTTGATTCCTCCGCTACGGAGAAATATACCGCCAGACTGCCGTCCTGTGCAGAGATCACTTCGACTGTCACCGGCAGAGCTGAGAATGCGATTCCGCTGACAGACTCAGCTTTTGCAAGCATAAATGAGAGCATACGCAGCATTTGCGGCGAATCCGGCGTGCGCGGTTCATCCGGCATGAAAACCCGCAATTCCTCGGCTGAAAGCTGCACTTTCACCGAATAAGCGGAAAGCCGTTGTACTGTCATATGAGAAATATCCTTTCTATCGGCTGTATGCCGGTTGTTTCAGTTTGATTGTCGAGAAAAGGCAGGTGCGAATTCATGCAAAAACCCAGTCCTAACAGAATCGCATTTGACAAAATCGCGGCGATCTGCGCGATTCTAGCTGCTGCATCCTTTGACTACGGATTTCGCATCTGGATGCTTGCCGGGATAGCATCCGCTGTTTCGGTTCTGACGGCGTGTCTTTGTCAGTTGCTGAAAAAGAAGCCGCTTGCAGACTGCATCCCGGACGCGCTGTGCATCGGATTGATTCTCCTTCTGATGCTGCCTGCGACAATCAGCATTTCAATGGTTATCATGTCCTGTATTTTTGCAATTATCATCGGCAGAGTGATGTTCGGCGGCAAGGAAAATCCGGTAATTCCGCCGGCTGCCGTCGGTTATTGCTTCTGTTTGTTAAATAATCGCGCACAGACCGTATCATTTCCCGCTGAAAAGGAGATCCTGCCGCTTTTTCAACTTGGCGGAATCGAAATGGCAGACGGTGTTTCATCCCTCTGGAACCGCGGCGGCAAATTCACGATGTCTGTTTCAGAGTGGCTGACCGGTCTTCCTTGTCAGCCGATCGGTACCGGCTCGATTGTTCTGCTCACAGCAGTCGCAGTTGTTCTGATTTTAAGACGTGCCGCTTCCGGTTGGGTTGTGATACCGGCGCTGGCTGCGCATATTACCAGCAGCCTTCTGATCTCCAATCTGCAGCATCCTGTATCTGCTTTTATGGGCAGCGTACTGACAAATCAGCTCCTGATTGCGTTTCTCTTTTTACATGCTGACCCGGAATATGCACCGCCGACCCTTGCCGGTATTGCCTACGGCTTTGCGGTCGGATTTGCATCGTTCTTTGCAACTCGCGTTTTGTTTATTTATGACGCGCCGGTTCTGCTTGCAGTATTGTTCTCACCGTTTGTGATCTGGCTGCGCAGAATGATGATGTTTGAAGATGCAGAACCCTCTGCGGAAAGGGGGACTGCGGCTTGAATCATACTGATAACTCTGTTCAACGTACAATTCTCGGCAGCGGGCTTCTGATTGCACCGATTGCTGCATTCTCCGCATCGGTCATGCAGGCGCTTGCGATGTCATTTGCATTTTTCTGTATGACGCTGCTGACTGTACTGCCTGCCGCCCTGATTCCGGTCAAACTCCCAGCTGCACTTCGTATTTTATTGTATTCTGTAATCGGCAGTTTGGTGTATATTCCTGTTGGGATTCTTACGGTCCATTTGTTCCCGCAGGTGTCAGGCGGAGTCTTTATTCCGATTCTGAGCTCTGCATTATATCTGACGGCGTTATTTCAAGAAGTATTCCCGCGAAAAAGGCTCTTGAAATCGCTGATCCGGAATCTGATTTCTGTTCCGGCTGCCGCTGTTCTGACAGGCGCTCTGCGTGAATTATTCGGAAGCGCATCATTTGCGGGAATCTCTCTGCAATTTCAGCCGCCGCTGCCGATGCTGCTGCATCCTTCCGGCGGATTGATCCTTCTGATTCTGCTGCTGACAGCAATTTCCGCATTGCGCAGAAGGGAGCATCTACATGCAGACAGCGATTGATTTTGCACTCATTATCATTCAGAATCTGGTGTTCCAGAATCTGCTTGGACTATCCCCGGCGGCAGTATCTGTAAAGAACGGAAAAGGACTCTTCCGGCTCGGCGTGATGACGCTGCTGTTCTGTACTGTGAGTGCAGGTATGACAGCGATTGTCCGTCCGTTGATTCCCGCCGGCTATCAGAAGCTTTTGTTTCCGCTCTGTAATGCATTGATCTGCGGGATTCTTTGTCTCATATTCACATTGATTTGCAGATTTTCTAAGCTGCTGCGCAGATTTGTGATTCCGCAGATTTATTACGCAGCGTGTTCATCTGCTGTACTCGGTGCTGTTTTGCTCAGCACGGACTATACCCACGATATTCCTGTCGCATTCCGTTACGGATTCCGCTGCGGAATCGGATATCTCGTGGTTTGCCTGATGCTGAAAATGGCTGCACCGCTGCTTTACAGCAAACAGATGCCCCGGGCGGTCCGCGGCTGGAAGGGGCTTCTGCTCTATGCAGGCGTGCTTTCTATGGCTGCCGCCTGTCTGTTCCCATAACGCTTAATCAGAAAGGAGCACATCTTCCGTGAAACATAAAAAGAAAGGAAGAAAACTTTTCACCTACCAGGCCAGAAACCGCAGAGTATTCAGCGATTATCATCCGGTTCGGTCTGCGATCGGAACAGCTGTCACGCTTGTACTGGTCGCGGTAATCGGATTTGTCGGTTATAATGTTGTCGGCCCGATTGTTACCCGTCTGCACGAAGAAGAGGTCAATCCGACTGCTACAGCTGATCCGTATTTTACGGAGAAAACGGTGAATCAGGAGACACAGCCTGTTGCCGAAACGATCGAATCCGTGACATCAACGACTATCACAACGATGCTGACAACGGAACAAACAACGACCGCGACAACAGAAGAACCGTTCCCTGCGAGATTTGCGGAGGATGTTGATGTCGCGATGCTGGTCTCAGAGGAATCACTGGAAAGCCTGGACAGCGTGGAAAAGGCAGCAAAATCCTGCCGCGATCATGGATTCCGGTCGATGATTCTTCCGCTGAAACTCAGTTCCGGCAAGCTGCAATATGCATCTTCTGTTGACAAAGCGGTTGCCTGCGGCGCTTCCAATGATTCCATGCTGACGCTGCGTGAGATTGTCAACGCAGCGAAGCGTTATCAGGTCAGCTGTGTCGCACAAATTTATACACTTGAAGACCACACGTTCCCGAATTATTTTATGGAAGGCTCATATGTGTTTGAGGACGGAACCACGCGCTGGCTCGATAATAAGCCGGAGGAAGGCGGTCAGCCCTGGCTGAATCCGTTTGATGCAGCGTCCGCAGATTATCTCGCAGGAATCGCCGCGGAGATTCAGAAGAGCGGATTTACGCAGATTATCTGCTGCGGAACAGTCTTCCCGTCATTTTTCCATTCCGATGCTGAAATTCTCGGCAGCCGCATCGAAGATCCTGTTCAGAGAAAAGACGCGCTGCTTTCTGTACTGAATCGCATCTCAGATGTTGCACCGACTGCGGGCCTTTACGCAGATCTCTATGAAATTTCGCAGGGAACCGCGGAAGCATTCCAGCCCGGAGAGCTTCACATGGCGCCCGTTTACATCAGGATCAATCCGGAGGAATTCACCGAACCGCTGTTTATCGGTGAACAGCGGTTTGATCCGGGCTCTCTTGCATTCCGTGAAAAGATCGAGATGCTCGCAGAGGCTGCACGCAGCGCATCCGGCTCCCATGAAGTGATTCCGATTCTGCAAGCAGATTCGCTTACTGACGCCGATATTGATACGGCAGCGGATGTTCTCAGCGAAAACGGCTTCAAAAAAATCTGTTTACAGCAATAAACAGCAGCCGATTCCGTCCGGGAATCGGCTTTCTGCTTTGAATATTAGATTTACTATTTCGGATATTGTGTAAGTGTCAATTCGGCATGAAAATATATGCCAAATGGACCGCAAAATCGTTACAATCTGATAGATTTTGTCGAATCCAAAAAGAAATCATTGAAAATCCGCGTAAATCACTTGCAAAAATGAAATAAATATGATATACTATAAAGGAATATCAATGTCGTGTACTAGGAGGAACTGAAATATGTCAAAGAACATCGCGATCGACGGACCTTCCGGTGCCGGAAAAAGCACGCTAGCACGCCGGTTGGCTGCAAAGCTCGGCTTTATTTACGTTGATACCGGCGCTCTTTACCGCGCGATCGCACTCAGTATGCTTCGCCGGAACGCCGAAACAGAAGAACAGATCATCGGCAGTCTGCCGGAGCTGGATGTAACGCTTCAGTACATTGACGGCGAGCAGCATGTTTTCGCAAACGGCGAAGATGTGTCCGGCCTGATTCGTACCCCGGAAGTGACCATGAAAGCTTCCCGTGTATCCGCAATTCCGGAAGTCCGGAAGTATCTTTTCGATCTGCAGCAGAATCTTGCACGAGAGAATTCGGTTGTCATGGACGGAAGAGATATCGGAACCGTGGTTCTGCCGAATGCTGATGTGAAAATTTTCCTGACGGCATCGCCTGAAAAAAGAGCGATGCGCCGCTGGCTTGAGATGCAGGAGAAGAACATTGTCGGACAGACATATGAAGAAGTTCTTGCAGATGTCATTCGCCGCGATGAACAGGATATGAACCGCGAGATTGCTCCGCTCAAGCAAGCCGACGATGCGATTCTCGTTGATACATCAGATCTGAATCTGGAGGAGTCTGAAAAGCTTCTTCTGAAAGTATGTAAGGAGAACCTCGAAAAATGAACGGGTTTTACAAATTTGCCATGACCGTCATGCGGCTCGTCATGCCGCTGTGGTATAAAATTGATGCCGACGGTATGGAGTATCTTCCGGAGGAAGGCGGCTATCTGTTTGTCAGCAACCACCGGAGTATGGCAGATCCGATCCTGATCGGTGTGCAGAATCCGAAAACGCAGTTCTGTTTTCTCGCGAAACAGGAATTGTTCTCCGATGGCTTTATCGGGTGGTTACTGAAAAATCTCGGTGCTGTCGCGATTGACCGGGGAACAGGGGACACCAATCCGCTTGAAGAGATTGAATTCCGCCTGCAAAACGGTGAGAATGCGTTGATTTTTCCGGAGGGTACACGTTCAAAAGACGGTACACTCGGAAAATTCAAAACCGGTGCTGCGCTGATTGCTGCACAGACCGGCGTACCGATTGTTCCGGTCGGAATATTCTTTGATGACGATGAGCTGCATTTCCGCAGTACCATTCATATCCGTTATGGCCAGCCGTTTCAGATTCCGCAGACGGATCCAAAAAATCCGTCGCCGGCTGTTCTGAAACAGGTTCGGCAGGAAATGACGAAAAATGTCTCCGCGCTTCTGACTATGGATCCATACGGAGATCCGGCACTTGAAATGAAACATACTGCGAATTCGGATGCAGAAGATACCGAAAAAACCAAGACGAAGAAATCTGCGGAAGAAAATCTGAAATCGGAGGTTACAGAAAAGAAAATGAGCAAGCAGAATCAGAACGAAAAGAATCATAAGGAGAAACCTGAAGAAGAAAAGGATATCCTGAAGGATATCGAAGAAGAAATCGACGAAGTCGAAGATGATATCAAAGAAGCAGAGGAAAAGGCCGATGAAGCTGCTGAAACCGTTAAGGAAGCTGGCAAAAAGGCCGTAAAGGAAACCTCTGATGCGATTGATGAACTTGATGAAAAAGAAGAGAAGGAAGCGAAAAAGGCAGCATCTGCTATGAAAACTTCTGATTCCTTCAAAAAGCGCATCAAGGATACGGAAAAGGATATCGAAGAAAAGTTCGATGAGGATGATTTCTTCGATGAGGATGAGAAATCTAAGAAGCAAAAGAAGGACAAGGCCGAAGAAGCTGTTGACGACGCTGAGGAAAAATTCTTTGAGGAAGAAGATTTTGATGAGGACTTCGACTTCGATGAAAAGCCCGGCCTCTTCAGCGGACTCTCTCTGAAGAATCCGTTTAAGAAGAAGAAAAAGGATAGCTTCGACGATTTCGACGATGATTTTGATGATGATCTCGATGAAGACAATCCCGATAACGCATACGAAGAGGAAGAGTATGATGACGATGACTATGATGACGAGGAAGTCGTCGGCAGAAGAATTGACTACGGCAAAATCGCGCTGATTCTGACGTTTGTGATTCTCGGTATCTTCGCGATTGATTTTATCATTCGTCTGTGGAATGATTATAAGCAGACAAAGGGACTGCTGGATCTTCAGAATCAGTCCTCTAAGGTTGAATCTATGGTAGATTCTTCTGCTGAAACTGATGAAGCTCCGACCTCTGAAACAAGCTATGTTGAGACACTTGAAACAGAAGAAACAACGACGCTTCAGCAGGAAACCGCTGCTTCGACAACGACTACCACAGCTGTAACAGTTGATAACAGAGATACGCAGACGATCGAAGTGACAAACGATTCGCTGCATAACGGCAGCCTCGTTCTCGTTGACGGAACACATCAAATGGTCGCCGCGCCGGCGCTCGTTACCTTTGCAAGCTTCGGCCCGCAGCATCTGCGTCTTGTCAGCACAGAGATGACGGTTGATTCTTCCCTTGCAACGCCGATCACAAACTGGTTCAATGATTTCTTCGCTGCAACCGGTCTCGGCAACGTCATGGTATACTCCACGACCGGCACACCGGGTTATCCGCCGTACTCCGTAGCAATTCCGGAGCGTTCTACCGGTCTGACGCTGGATCTCGCGATCCTGAATGAAGCAGCAGCAAGCCACTCCCCGTATACACCGGACGGCAATTATGCATGGCTGACCGAACATGCTGCTGATTACGGCTTTATCGTTCGTTATCCGGCCGGCAAGGAAGACAAGACCGGCATGGACGCTATGACATGGCACTTCCGTTATGTCGGTGCGCCGCACGCAAAGTATATGTATGACAACGATCTCTGCCTTGAGGAATACCTCGAAGAGATCAAGAAGCATACCGTCAGCACAGATCATCTTGAGACGACTGTAAACGGTGTCAACTATGAAATGTTCTATGTTGCATCTGCTGATACCGGTACAACAACCGAAATCAAGTATCCGATGACACCGGACGGCTCTACGCCGATCATTTCCGGCGATAATAACGGCGGTTTCATCGTCGCAGTTGTAAAGCAGTAATCTTATCAGAAAAATGCCCGGGAAAAATACCCGGGCATTTTTATTCGATTTTGCAGATTTTTTGTAACCGATTCAATCATACTGCTGACTTATAGAGTGAAGGACCTTCACGAAAGGATGTGATGTACATGAACGACGATCAGATTATTGCGTTACTTGAGCAGCGCAGCGAGCGGGCACTCGTTGAAATACGGCATAAATACGGCAAAAGCTGTCAGACAATCGCACTTCGTTTTCTCGGGGACACGCTGGATGCTGATGAAATCGTGAATGACACATTGCTCCATACCTGGAACGCAATTCCGCCTGCGAAACCCAAAAATCTGTTTTCTTATCTCGCGGCAATCACGAAACGGAAGGCGATCAATCGCTATGAATATGAGCACGCTGTCAAGCGCGGCGGCAAATGTGAGCAGAATGCCGTGCTTGATGAGCTGGCTTCCTGTATTCCGTCTGATGAAAATGTCCCTGAGAAGATTGAGCAGCAGCAGCTGAGTGCTGCAATCAATCAGTTTCTACGGTCATTAAAAGCATTGGATCGTGCGATTATGATTCAGCGATATGTCAATCTGCACTCTGTCCGTGAAATCGCAGAAAGCTATCAGATTTCGGAGAGCAAAGTCAAAATTACGCTGATGCGTACCCGAAAAAAGCTGCGCAGCTATCTTGAGCAGGAGGAGTGGCTATGAACAAATTTGATCTCTATCGTGCGTTCCAGGATATCAGTCCGGATCTTATGGAAGAAGCAGAGCGGCTGACAGTTCAGGAACCGCAATACCACGACGAAAAATCAAAAAAACGCTTGCTCTTCCTGAGAACCCACGAGGAGGAAATCATGAGTAAGCAGAATAAACCGATTCGCATGTTGACGGGAATTGCGGCGGTGATCGCGGTATGCAGCATCGGTGTCGCCGGGTACTACGCGATTCATCCTAAGATTGCAGGTCAGCCGGAATCGTCAGCAAATATGACAGCTGATACGACGAATCTGACAGAAGAAACTGTCACAGCAGACGCCGTAACATCCACCACCGCTTCAGAAACCGATCAGAATCTCCCGGTAGATTTGATTGAGGAGACCGTAACACAGATTCAGGAGACTGACACAAACCCTGACATACTTGAGGAAGATCAGCGCAGGATTGATGACAACAGTGCTTCATGGGGCGTCGGGGCAAACTTGTATTCCGATTCGCCGCATGCGCTGAATCCGGAATTAGTTTACAACGGCGAAAAAGTCTGCCTTGATCTCAATTTCATCCTTGATCTCTACGGAACGAATATTCCGGATTCCGTTCCTGTGACGATCGTCATGATGCAGGACGGTGAAATCATCCCTGTTTCTCTCACCAAAAACGGCAAGCCGGAAACGTCGCTGACATTTGATAAGCCGATTGACAAGAAATACTATACCAATCGTCTGATAATTAGAATGAAAGAACATCTTGGTGATGATACGGTTCAGAAGATCGGAGATAGTCTTGGAAAGATTAGTGGAATCACGGAAGTCAAGCATCGCATGAAAACGCCGGGCACAATGGGCTACAATACGTATGACGTCAAGCTGAAGAGCGAGCTGCTTGCAAATGACGAAAACCTTTATGTTGAGATCCGGGATAAAATCTATGCGATCTCCGAAATTGAAAAGGTCGAACGGGTTGAAGAAAGAAGCAGTTCTCAGGAATCTAATGATACAACGCAGACCGTTTGGTTTACGCCGCATTGTCGTTCCAATAATAGCTGCCTGTCTACAGCAGTCATTTATCATTACGCAAACGCCCAATACCCGGCACAAGGTTACCTTTGCTTCAACGTTCGGACGCGGCTTTATTGCCCCGAACCGGATACGGAATGTGATTCTTCTGCTTATTATCAGGTGGCGGCAGACGATGACTATATAGACTTTCCTGAAGCTATGATGGATGAAAATTTTACAGGTTCAAACGGTATTGCAGTCGGAGCCTGCCAGAACTACAGCTTCGACGCCGGTCCGAATAAATACAGTATCGGGAATCCAATAGGGAATTATGCTGAGACGCTCAACCGAAATGAAATCTATCTCAAAACGCATTTAGATAGACAAACGATAGAGAATTTTCATATGCCTGAAAAAATGTACGCGCTTCTGCTCTGTGACGGAAAGCCGGTCGGGCTTGCAAACGGCAAAGATTCGGTTCTTTTTGATTTTGATCCTGCAAAAACGCTGAATTATAAGCTGAATCTTGATCCTTCGATCACAGACGGCGAACACAGCTTCTGTGTCTTTCTGGCACCGGCGGTTGATACGGAATGTGATTTGAATACAATCCCGTATGAATGGTACAGCATGATGCTTAATGTGCAGTCATAAGAAAACAGCCGCATACCGGTTCTGGTATGCGGCTTGGTTTTTACAGCAGATGCGTGATTCCGACGATGATCATGCACAGCGTGATGCCGATGACAGTCGGGAGCAGAAATGCGGCGAATGTCCAGCGTTTGCTTCGCGTTTCTTTGTAAACGGTCAGCAGCGTCGTCGCACAAGGGGAATGGAACAGCGTAAAAATCAGAAAACAGACGGCTGTTCGCATTGTCCAGCCGTGGGATGTCAGCAGGCTGTGCAGCGAATCGAGTGAATCGTAATCGGTCAGCGTGCTGCATCCGAGATAAGCTGTCAAGGCAACCGGCAGGACGATCTCATTCGCCGGGAGGCCCAGCAGAAATGCCAGCAGCATGACGCCGTCCAGCCCGATCAGCGCACCGGGCGGCTCCATAAATCCAGCAAGCCATTGCAGCAAGGATTGTCCGCAAATACAGATGTTTGCGAGCATCCAGATCAAGAGACTGACCGGCGCCGCGGTCATGACAGCTCTGCCAAGTACGAAAATTGTCCTGTCCAGCACAGAGCGCAGGATCACATGACCAATCTGCGGTTTGCGATAAGGCGGCAGCTCCAGAATAAAGGACGAAGGCTGCCCGCGCAGAAAAGTTCGGCTCAGGAACATAGATGCCGCAAAGGTCACGGCGACACAGAGCAAAATCAGGAGCGTCATAATGCCCGCTGAACGCAGCGATGAAAGCATATCATCTCCGGCAAAAAAGATACTGAGGATTGCGAGCAGCGCCGGAAATCTGCCATTGCAGGGGACAAGAGAATTCGTCAGAATGGCTATCAGCCGTTCCCGTTTGCTCTGAATGATCCTGCATTCTGTGACGCCCACTGCATTGCAGCCAAAGCCCATTGTCATGGTCAGCGCCTGTTTGCCGCAGGCTCTGCACTTTGCACAGCAATGATCAAGATTAAAAGCGATCCGCGGCAGCAATCCGACATCTTCCAGCAGCGTAAACATCGGAAAGAAAATCGCCATAGGCGGCAGCATCACAGAAACTACCCAACCGGTTCCGCGTAAAATACCGTCAATGATTGCGCCGGAAAGCCATTGCGGGCAATGCAGCATTCCTGCTAAATTCCGAAGCGCCGTGCAGATTGCTGCAAAGAAATCTGACAGCAGCGCAGAGGGATAATTTGCGCCGACCATTGTCACCCAGAAGATCAAGAGCAGCAAACAAATCATGATCGGGTATTTCCAGAATTTCCCGGCGACAAATTTGTCAATCTGTCTGTCATGATTCTTGCATCGCGTACTGTATTTTATTGTATCTGCGCAGATTTCACTTGCTTTCTGAATTGCAGCAACATGATCAAGCGTATACGGTTCAGACGCTTCAGATTGATCGTTTACGACTGCATCCAGCAGGGGACGGAGCGTTGATTTCTTCTTTGCGGCAACGCCGAACACAGGCATATGCAGATGCATGGAGATTTTGTTCAAGTCCGTTTTGATCTCCTTTTTCGCTGCTTCATCCATGAGGTTCATGCATAATATCACATGTTCGCCAGCAGCCTGCAATTCCAGCGCAAGCGCAATGCCGCGAACAGGACAGGTTGCATCGCAGACACAAATTACGAGATCATGCGGAATTTCGCGCAGCACGCGGGCTGTTATCGCTTCTTCCGCAGATGAAGCATCAATCGCATAAGTACCCGGCGTATCAATACAGCGGATTTGTTCGCCTTGAATATGGATACACCCCTCTGCACCGCTCACAGTTTTGCCGCACCAGTTTCCGGTATGCTGATGCAGCCCGGTCATCGCATTGAATATTGTGCTCTTTCCGACATTCGGATTCCCGACAAGCAAGACGGTTCGTTTATGCGTCAGGCGCTGCACAAAGATTTTGTCACAGTCCTCTTTGCGAAGCGCGAGCGTGACGCCGTGTATTTCAAATGCAATCGGTGAGCCGCCGCTTCCGTGCATGACTACTTTCAACTTTGAATCAATGATGATTCCAAGTTCCGCAAGACGTTTTTTTTCATTATCATCTGTCCGTATATCCGAAATCACAGCGAGACAGCCGTCCGGCAGCGCGGATAACGGTTCTGCGTCATACAAATAATCACCCCTTCATAGTCTGATTGATAACAGAATATGAAAGGGTGATTGTTTTTGTGCATTTCAAAAACGGTTCTTGAAATCACTGAAACCGAAGTTGCGGAGAATTTTGCAGTTTCCGTCCATTTCGCGAACCGCAACCGCCGGCATCGGCATTCCGGTGTACATTTTCGCTTTCGTCAGCGTATTGATCGCCATATCTTTAAAGACGAGTCGTTCACCGATTTCCAGCGGGTGGTCGAACGAATAATCGCCGAATATATCCTCCGGAAGGCAGCTTCTGCCGCCGAGTCTGTACGTATAGGGGAGTACAGAAGGTTTATCCGCACCGATCAGCGGCGGACGATACCGCAGCTCTGTGATATCCGGTGCATGGCAGACCGCAGAAGAATCGAGAATCGCAATCGGCATTTCATTCTGAATGATATCCACAACGGAAGTCACAAAATATCCGACTTCCCAGACAATCGCTTCGCCCGGTTCAATATAAACTTTTAAGCCATATTTCCTTTGCAGCATTGCGATCGTTTCTTCAAATTTTTCAGTCTGGTATCCTTCACGCGTCAGGTGATGACCGCCGCCGAGATTGATCCATTCCATTTCCGGCAGCAGCGCACCGAATTTCTCAATGACCGCATCCGTCAGATGAACAAGTGCATCCGAATTTTGCTCGAAGAGCGCATGTACATGCAGGCCGTTGATATTTCTGCGCTGCGGCATCGGGAATTCTGCGATTGTTGTCCCAAGGCGGGAAAAACGCGCACATGGATCGAATTCGTCGATCTGCTGGGACAAATATTCCGGATTGACACGCAGTCCGACTGAAACATTATGTGTTCTTGCAAACACGCCGTATTTTGCGAGTTGAGAAGGGGAATTGAAAACCATATGATCGCAGATCTCTACGAGCTGATCAACCTCTTCAGGCAAATATGCTGTCTGAAAGATATGATTTTCCCCGTGAAAGAACATGTGCGAGAGCTGTGCTTCATATGCAGAACAGGACGACACACCGTCCAGATAGCGTGAGATCATAGAATAAAACGGAAAGGAAGAAAAAGCCTTCTGCGCGTAAAGAATCCGGCATCCGGAGCGCTGACGCAGCGCATCCAGCATCATCAGATTCGATTTAAGCTTCGCCTGGTCGATCAGATAGCAAGGCGACGGCAAGGCTGATTCGAGCATATTTCTTTCACCCCTTTGCAGATTCAGATAGTTCGCTTATCTTCTAGTATAACATAAAATCGTAAAAAACGCAATGGGTGAAGCGATAATTAAATGAATATCCGGCAGCATGGGTCTAAAAGCAGAATTCTGTTAAAAAGACTTGCATTTTTCTTGCAAATATGATATAATAAAACAGTATGTAGACATGTATATGAAAATGGAGATGCGTATATGGCAAAACGAAGAAGAGTCCGCTGGGACCGCGTTTTATTGGTCTTCGGTCCATTGTTGTTACTGATCCTGATTTTGTGTTTCAGCTGTCATCACCGCGACAAAGATACAATGGATCAAACATCATCGCCGGATAATCTGGTAGAATCCAGTCTTCCTGCTGAAACATCAGAAGTTGCCGTGCCTGTCGAAGCAGAAGCACGTCCGCTGGTCATCTGCATTGATGCAGGCCACGGCGGCAAAGACAGCGGCGCAACCGATAAGCCCAATGACAAATCCATGAGCGAGGCAAATAAGCGTTTGGAAAAAAACGATAACCTCAATCTTTCGCTTGCTGTTCGGGATGCGTTTCAGAAGTATCCGGATATTCAGGTTATCATGACACGTGAAACAGATGTGTTTGTAGAATTGCAGGACCGCTGTGATATCGCGAACAATGCGAATGCTGACTTTTTCATTTCGCTGCACCGGAATATGGCTGAAAACGGTAAAGGCGTTGAAGTCTGGATCAACAATGATTCGATGGGCGATAACACGATGGATAAGCTCATGTCAGAATACATACTGGACTGGCTTGAAAAAGTCGGAATCTCCGAGCGACGCGGCATCCATTACGGCTTCCGCGAGGGCGAAGGCAACTATGAAAGCAACAACTATTACGTTAACCGATATACCAATATGCCGAGTATCCTGCTTGAGATGGGCTTTATGACCTCAAAGGAGGACAACCGCAACTTCGACGATCATCTTGAGGAATATGCAGATGCGATCGCATCCGCGATGATTGAATTGCTCACCGACAAGGGCTTATACCCGGTACAAACATAACAAAGAACTGAAAAAGAAAAGAGGAACAAAACATTGGAGACTGTCAGCTATTCTGCGCTGAAAAAACTCGCAAAACAAGAAGTTGAATGTAAAAAAAGAATCGCTGTCATCGGTGATTGTGCAACACAGCAGCTTGCAACGGCACTCCGCGGTGAGTCGATTCGCCGGGAATACCCGCTTGCAGTACTGGATGCGGATTATGACCAGATGGAAGCACAGCTTCTTGATCCGAATTCGGAAGTATATACATCCAAGCCGGATTATATTCTGTTATTTGCATCCTTTGAAAAGCTGAAGAATCGCTTTTATGATACGGTACCGGCGGAGCGTCCGCAGTTTGCTGCGCGTGAAATGGAACGATTCACAGGACTTTGGCAGGCAATCAGCGCGAATTGCAGCGCGAAGATCCTGATGTTTGATTTTCCGGATGCAGAAGACAACATCTTCGGCAGCTATGCGCTTCGCACGCCTGCTTCGCTGGGATTTCAGCTGCGAAAACTGAATTTGTTGTTTTCTGAAACAATCGCGGAGCGTTTCCCGAATGTCTATCCGATTGCGCTGGGCAATATCCAAACTGCCTGCGGCAGAGCAGAATTTTTCGAGGATCGGACCTGGTATCTTGCAAAAATGGCTGTTCGTACCGATACACTTCCCGCTGTTGCGGCGCGTGTTCTGGATACGATTACGGCGCTTGCGGGACGTGTTAAGAAATGCGTCATCGTCGATCTTGATAATACCCTTTGGGGCGGTGTGATCGGTGATGACGGAATCGACGGCATTCAGCTCGGCGAACTTGGTGACGGGCCTGCATTTTCCGCATTGCAGCGCTGGCTTCTGGAATTGAAGCGCCGCGGCATTCTCCTTGCAGTATGCAGCAAAAATAATGATGATACTGCAAGAGAACCGTTTGAAAAGCATCCGGAGATGATTCTGCGGCTGGATGATTTTGCAATGTTCGTTGCGAACTGGGAGAATAAGGCTGAAAACATCCGGACGATTCAGAAAACGCTGAATATCGGCATGGACAGCCTTGTATTCCTGGACGATAACCCGTTTGAACGGAATCTTGTGCGCGAAATGCTGCCGGAGGTGACCGTTCCGGAATTGCCGGAGGATCCTTCCGCTGTTCCTGCTTATCTGAATTCGCTGCATCTTTTTGAGGCGGTCAGCTTTTCGGAGGAAGATGCTGCCCGCACCGCACAGTATCAGGCTGAAGCCAGCCGTACCGCTGCACAGGCAACATTCAGTTCCTACGAGGACTACCTCAAGGCGCTTGAGATGAAAGCGGAGATTCTTCCGTTTGACTCGTTCCACTATCCGCGCATCGCACAGCTGACACAGCGTTCCAACCAGTTTAATCTGCGCACGGTTCGCTATTCAGAATCAGATATCGCGGAAATTGCTCAGAATCCGGAGTATCTGACTCGTTATATGACGCTGAAAGATAAATTTGGTGAACACGGTCTGATCAGTGTTGTCATCTGTCAGAGACAATCCGCTGACACACTCTTTATTGATACCTGGCTGATGAGCTGCCGTGTTCTGCGCCGCGGCGTGGAAGAGTGCCTGTTTGACGCGATTGTGAAAATGGCAGCCGATGCCGGATTCCGCTATCTTGCAGCAGAGTACCTGCCGACTGCGAAGAATAAAATGGTTGCGGATTTCTATGAGACAATGGGAATGACCCCGCTGGGTGACGGAAAGTATATTTTAGAATGCACAAAACATCAAAATCATACCCATTCAATTAAGATTTTATAAGTTTTTCAGATAAATCACAAAAAACGCTTGAAATAATCACAAAACTGTGGTATAATAACAGCATGAGGATCGTTGCAGCCGCATGGGCAGCGATCATCGGCGTGAGCCGCGAAAAGCACCTTGCGGAGAAAGAGGAATGACTATGAAGAAAACTACTGCTCTTGCACTGTTCGCAGCCGCTGCAGCAGGTGCTGCCGCTGCATTTATGATTGCGAAGCGCCGTCAGGATGAAGCCAGCTGCCGTTATGATGCAGATGAATTTGATGACGATGACGATCTCTTTTGTGAGGATTGCGGCATTTGCGGTGAAGACGTAAAGGAAGCTGCTGAAGATCTCGCTGATAAGGCGGAAGATGCAGCTGAAGATCTCGCTGACAAGGCTGCTGACGCTGCAGAAGACATCGCGGATCAGGCTGAGGATACTGTCGATGCCATCAAGGATACTGCGGAAGATGTCGCAGACGATGTCGCTGATGCGATTGATGATGTCGCAGATAACATTAAGAAAAAGTTTGACTGAAGCGGCGATGTAATCTGAAATCAAAACGGGATGCGGCAAATGCTGCCATCCCGTTTTTTATGTGTAGATTGGGGTAAATGATATGCAGCGAATTCTTGGATATCTGCGCCGCGCTGTGCAGGAATTTGACCTGATTCAAAATGGTGACAGAATCGCCGTCGGTATATCAGGCGGAAAAGACAGCCTTGTGCTGCTGAATGCTTTGCGCGATTTTCAGCGCTTTGGTCTGTTTGATTATACGATTGTCGGTATCACGCTTGATCCGCAGTTTGAGGGGGTTCAGACGGACTATTCTCCGGCGGAGGAATTCTGTGAAAAGCTTGGTGTAGAATATCATGTGATCCGGACGCAGATCGGTCAGATTGTTTTCGATCACAGGAAGGAAACGCATCCTTGCAGTCTGTGTGCCAAAATGCGCCGCGGCGCGCTGCATGACCATGCAAAGGCACTTGGCTGCAATAAGCTTGCGCTCGGTCACCATAACGACGACGCGATTGAGACATTCCTCATGAATTTATTTATCGAGGGCAGAATTGGCTGCTATGCGCCGAAATCGTACCTTTCGCGGAAAGACCTGACGCTGATCCGACCGCTGAGTTTTGCACCGGAGGCGGATATTATTCACGCTGCAAGACAAAATATTCCTCAAATAGTAAAATCACGCTGTCCGGTGGACGGCCATACATCCCGCGAGATGATGAAGAATTTTATCCGCGAACAGGAAAAGATGCATTCCGGCTTCAAGACAAGAGTGTTCGGTGCGATGCGCCGGGCTAATGTTGACGGCTGGGGCGGCAAGACCTATGTCCGGGATTTGTCTATGGATAATCCGGAGACAAACGGGAAACCGGAGCGTTTTCATATGCTGGAAGCAGAAATCGCCAGACGACTCAAGGAGGGACAATATGCGGATCTTGGGAATTGAGAGTTCCTGTGATGAAACAGCGGCTGCGATTGTTGAAGACGGTCGCAGAATCCTCTCAAATGTGATCGCCTCACAGGCGGATGAACATAAGCTTTACGGCGGCGTTGTTCCGGAGCTCGCATCCCGCCGGCATTGTGAAAATATCCTTCCCGTTGTAAAAAAAGCATTGTCTGATGCGAATATGACGATTGATGATGTGGACGGTATTGCGGTAACATATGCGCCGGGGCTGATCGGTGCGCTGCTTGTCGGCGTCAGCTTTGCAAAGGGCCTTGCAATGATGGCGAATAAGCCGCTTATCCCAGTTCATCACACGGAAGGACATGCTGCTGCAAACTATCTGGTGCATCCCGATCTGAAGCCGCCGTATCTTGCGCTGATTGTCAGCGGCGGACATACCAGAATTGCCGAAGTCCTCGATTATACGACCTTCCGGACGGTCGGCAAAACCCGTGATGATGCGGCAGGAGAATGTTTTGATAAATGTGCGCGTGCAATGGGATTTCCATATCCGGGCGGAGTTCATGTTGATCAGGCTGCAAAAAAAGGAAATGCATCCGCATTCAAGCTCCCGAAAACGAAAATGGACGGAAATCCTTATGATTTCAGCTTCTCCGGACTGAAAACCTATATTGTAAATTTATTGCACCATGCAGAGCAATGCGGTGAAACGGTCAATACGGATGATTTAGCTGCCGCTTTACAAAAAGCGATTGCAGATTCCGTAACGGAAAAAACAATCGCCGCGGCAAAAGAACTCGGATACAGCGGCATTGCGCTTTCCGGCGGTGTTTCTGCGAATTCTGGTGTACGCGATACACTTGCGGCTGCCTGTCAGACAAACGGTCTGACGCTTTGTATGCCGCCGATCGCACTTTGCGGAGACAATGCTGCTATGATCGCTGCACAGGGATATTATAATTATATTGCCGGAATCACAGCAGATGAAACGCTGAATGCGATCGCCTCAAAGGAACTGCGCGGAGAGTCTGCATGAATTACGAATACGAGGAACTGAAAGCCGGTTTATATGTCTGCCGGAGCGAAATTCACAGTTTTGGCACGGATGCCTTTCTGCTGACCGGCTTTTGCGGCTACCGGCAGCGGGATCTGGTCTGCGACCTCGGCACCGGATGCGGTATCATTCCGCTTTTGATGCAGCGAAATCGTCCGCCGAAGCAGATCTATGCGGTTGACATTCAGCCGGATGCTATTATGCAGCTGGAGCGCGGTATTGAGAAATCGGACGGCACGCTTGCGATCACCCCGGTCTGCTGCGATTTGCGGAATCTATCTGATATGCCGTTCGGGCAGTTTGATCTTGTGACCTGCAATCCGCCCTATAAAGCGAGCAACAGCGGCATTTTGTCCGATGATGCACAAAAGCAGATCGCAAGACACGAGATCGCCGGTGATATTTCGGATATCTGTGCAGCTGCATCGAGATTGCTGAATTACCATGGGCGATTCTGTCTTTGCTGCCGCCCTGAGCGCCTAGCGGACATGATGTGTGCCATGCGCAGCAATCAGATTGAGCCGAAAAGACTGCGGCTTGTCTGCAAAACGCCCGAATCAGCGCCGTGGCTCTTTTTAATTGAAGGGAAAAAATCGGCAAAACCGTTTCTGCAAATCGAACCGACGCTGTTTGTGCGCTCCGGGGAAGAAATGACATCGGAAGCGGCTCAAATTTGCCATTTTGGAGATAAGTATTTATGAGCGGAACACTTTATATTGTGGGAACTCCGATCGGAAATCTCGGTGATATTACGGAGCGGCAGCTTGAAGTGCTGAGCAGCGTTTCCTTTATTGCTGCGGAAGATACCCGCGTGACCAGAAAACTGCTTGCACATTTTGACATTCATACACCGCTCGTCAGTTATCATGAACACAGTCCGGAAGCGGTCATCCAGCAGATCCTTGGCCGTATCCGAAGCGGTGAGACATGTGCTGTTGTGACAGACGCGGGTATGCCATGTATCTCTGATCCCGGTGCGATTCTGGTTCAGAACTGTATTGCGGAAAATATCCCGATGCAGGTCATTCCGGGGCCAAGTGCTGTGATCTCTGCACTTGCTGTTTCCGGACAGGATACGACACGTTTCTGCTTTGAGGGATTTCTTTCCGTGACAAAAAAGCAGCGGTTCACACATCTGGAATCGCTGAAATCAGAAACTCGCACAATGGTTTTTTATGAAGCGCCGCATAAGCTTCTGAATACGCTGAAGGATATGCTCGAATATTTCGGGGACCGTTCGGTTTCGATCTGCCGTGAGCTGACAAAGATTCACGAAGAAGTCACGAAAACGACGCTTTCAGAAGCCGTAAGGTTTTATGAAGCGAATCCGCCGAGAGGGGAGTTCGTTCTGGTCATAGCGGGTAAACAGAATGCTGAATCTGATGAAAAACCTTCCCTGGAAGCTGTCCTTGCGATCGCAAAGGAGCGGATCGCTGACGGCGAACGTGCTGCGGATGTCTGCAAACAGCTTGCTGCCGAAACCGGTTATCCGAAACGTGTTCTTTACCAGGCGGTCATTCAATAATAACGAAAACAGGCAGATACTTCATCGTATCTGCCTGTTTTTTATTCTTTGATATTCTTATAATACAGCGTATCCAGACCTTTCAGCAGCAGTTCATCATCAATGATGATCTCATGGCGGCAATGCGGAATAATCAACGGTGCAAGCCCGCCGCTTGCGATTACCGTTGTCTCGTATCCGAGTTCAGCCTGCATCCGGTCAATGAGTGCATCCATTGCGCCTGCATTTCCGTAAACAACACCGGCCTGCATGGAATCAATGGTCTCCATATTGATCACCTTTTTCGGGGCGATCAGCTGAATATGCGGGAGCTGTGCGGTGCCGGATTCCAGAGATTGCAGGGCAAGAGAAACGCCCGGGTAAATAATACCGCCGATGAATTTTTTATTCTGATCGACAACCGTAATCGTCGTCGCAGTCCCCATATCAATGATGATCGCGGGCGCACCGTAATGCTCAACGGCGGCAACAGCGCCGACAACCAGATCGGCACCGACGCCCTGCGGCAGAATATTGATGCCTGTTTTGATACCGGGACCAACGATCAACGAACGAATTCCGGTCAGTTTTTCAACTGCATTGCAAAGCAGACCGGTCAGCGGCGGTACAACGCTCGAAATAATCGAACCGTGCAGCGCAGTCATATCAACGTCGTGCAGATCGAGAACCATTTTCACCAGAACAGCGTATTCGAGATCCGTTTTATTGCGGTCTGAATGCAGACGCTCAACGAATTCCACCTGATGATCATTGACGCATCCGATGCAAATATTCGAGTTTCCGATATCAATCGTAAGGATTTTCATGTGATAATGCCTTTCTTTATTCAGCGGTTGCTGCGGAAGGTTTCTTAATTGTATTCAGAATTCTGACAATCGCGGCGCTCAGCGCAAGGTTGATACTCATTTCAACCAGGAAATTCAATCCGACAAAGCCGAACAGAAAATATGCGCCGACATTTTCATAGCCGCTTGCAGCGCCCCATTCCTTAACGGTTGAAAGGAAGAAGAGAACACAGCCAATCAGAAATACACCCGTATTTACGACCGGGCAAACGACGCCGGCTGTCAGAACAGCAGCCCATTGATTTTTCTTCTCCAGCAACTGATAAACAGCGCCGGCCGCAGCGCCTGCGAGCATTCCTTTCAACAGGCATGTGATGACTGTGCCCGGAACATTGATCGCAAGGAACGCACCGGCATCTGTTGCAAGCACCATAATACCGAATACAAATCCGAGCCATGCGCCGGCCTTCCAGCCGTATATTGCAGCTCCGATGATAATCGGGGCAAGCACGAGCGTAATGCTGAACGGGCCGAAACGGATCGCGCTGCCGAGTCCCTGCAGAACAATTACGATTGCGGTCAGAATTCCCATTCCGACCAAAGTCTGAATATTCCATTTTTTTGACATATAAATGCCTCCTCCTGTTATTATTCCCATGCGGGATACAACACAAGCACGGACATTGCCGAGCGGACGCACATTTCCTTGCAGAAATCCGGTCAACGGCGGGAAGTACCGGTTTCAGCACATTGTGTGTCCGGTTACAGTATAGCATATTCAACCACGTTTGTCAAGTATTGCATAAGAAAAAGCACATGCATGGATACATGTGCTTTTCTGTATTATCGTCTGCGTTTTTTACCTTTTTTACGTGAATTCTGAACGGGTTTCGGCTTCTGCTCCGGTGCAGGCGGAAGCTTCGGTTCGGGTACCGGTACAGGCTCCGGGTCTATAATCGACAGCGGAGCAGGCGGTTCTGTCTTTAATTCCGTCGTCTTCTCATCTTCATCATTCTCCGGCATATTGTCAATCGCTTCTTTCAGCAGCTGATAGATAATTGCAAATACCGGAACCGTAAAGATGATACCGAATATGCCGCCGAATCCGCCGCCCAGAATGACGGCAATCAGCACGAGCAATCCGGGCAGTCCGATCGAATTGCCGACAACACGCGGGTAAATAAACTGTCCTTCGATCTGCTGCAATGCAAGAATGAATACCAGAAACCAGATTACGCGCTCCGGTGCTTCCACCGAGATCAGCAGTGCGCCGATGCCGCCGCCGATCCATGCGCCGATGATCGGCAGGAGTGCGGTAATTCCGGTCAGGATTCCGATTGTTGCGGCATAAGGGAATCTGAAAATGTATAATCCGAGCGTACAGAGAGAGCCGATAATGATCGCTTCAATAAACTGTCCGGTCAGAAAATTTGCAAATGATGTATTGGCAAGATGCAGCACACGGAAAATGCGCTCATGATACCGTTTTGGCGAGATCAGCTGAATGACCTTGTGCGTCAGGTAAAGCACGCGGGATTTTGCGCTCAGCAGATAAATCGCGATAATCAGACCAAGCAAGAGATTGGTCGCAGTAGAAAGTACCGTTCTTGTAGCGCTGAATGCAGTACCGAGCACAGATTCAAATTTACCGTCGAGCAAATTACCGAGGAACGTGATTGTTGTATCCCAGTCCATATCAAATTCCCGGATTTTTTTCATAATAAACGCAGGTGCATTCCAGGCTGTCAGCTGGGCTTCCACAATCTTCAGGAGCTGATCCTGGCTGCTCGGCATTTTCTCAATCAGCGTATTGACCGCCGTTGTGAACTGCGGAATGATCATGAAAATAATCAAGGCCAGTAAGATCATTGCAACAAGGCCTGTGCAGATCGCACTCAGAATCGGGTTAAGCTTTCGTTCCCAGGCATGTTCAGAATTGGCCATACTGCGAAAAATCTTTTTCTGAAACAAATTCAGAAAGAGGTTAATGACAAATGCGATACAAATGCCATATGCGACCGGTTCCAGAATCGCAAAGATCCACACAAATATGCTCTTGAGCGATGCAAAATGCTGCAAGCCCATGTACAGCAAAATGCCGTATGTCACCAGAAAGAACATTGTTTTCGTATGCGGTTTCCGGTCTTTGTCATTTCCGTTTCTAATACTCATGATTCGTTCATCTCATCCATTTCATTTGCACGCGCATATGCAGCCCGATGCAGCGTTTCCTGTGAATCTTCAGCATTTTCAGAGCTTTCCGGCAAATGATAATCGCCGTCAGCTGTACGAATACGCGCTTTGACCGGATCGTCAAATTGCAGCCGGAATTCGTCATAAAGGCGCTGCTTCAATGCGGGATCCTTTACCGGTGCACAAATCTCAACGCGTTTCTCTGTATTCCGCGGCATCAGATCAGCAGAACCGAGATAGACTTTCATACGCTCCGGCGTACCGAAAATATATACACGGCCATGTTCCAGATAACGCCCGACAATGCTGCGAACCGCAATGTTTTCTGTCTGATCCGGAATCTGCGGAATCAGGCAGCAGATGCCGCGTACCAGAAGTTCAATGCGTACGCCCGCACAGGACGCCTCGATCAGTTTCTCCATGATCTTTTTATCGCAGAGACCGTTCATCCGCAGGCCGATATAGGCCGGATCACCGATGCTGGCATGTCCGATTTCTGTGTCGATCATATCCAGTACAGCGGATTGCAGTCCGAATGGTGCAACAAGCAGTTCCTGCTGCGGCTCCGGAAGCTGATTCTGACGAAGTGCTGCGAAAACGTTTTCTGCATCAGCACCGATCTGCGGATCGGATGTCATCAGGCAGTAATCAGTATAAATCGCGGCAGTTTTCTCATTATAATTACCGGTACCGATCTGCGTGAAGGTTTCAATTTTGCCGCGGTTTTTCCGTTTGATCAGCAGCAGCTTGGAATGAACCTTATAGTTCTCCGGGCCGTACAGCACCCGGACGCCTGCGCGTTCCAATACCTTTGACCATTCAATATTACCCGCTTCATCAAAGCGCGCACGCAGTTCAGTCAGGGCAACGACCTCTTTGCCTCTGCCCGCCGCTTCACAGAGCGCTGCAATCACGCGGCTGTCGCGTGCCATGCGATACAGCGTAATCTGGATGCTGACGACAGCCGGATCGTCTGCCGCCTCATCAAGCAGCCGCAGGAACGGGCGAATGCTCTCGTAGGGATAGCTCAACAGAATATCCTTCTTGCGGATCTGCGTGAACATGGTCCGGTTTTCTGCAATCATCGAAGATTTCTGCGGCACCATGCGGGTGTATTGCAGCTTCGGGTCTGTTGCAATGTTTTTGCATTCATATGCAAATGAAAGGTCAAGAGGTGCTTTGGCATAGAACACCTGATCCATTGAAATCTCAAGCTTCTTGCAGAGATATTCCAGCGCAGGCTGATAGAAGGTTTCAGACAGCTCCAGCCGAACAACCGGCAGACGATTGCGTTCGGCCAGCATCAGCTCCATATCGGTGCGGGTATCACCGGTACGAAGGGCGCCGATATCTTCCGGTGTAATGCTTGCAGATCTCGTTACACGCAGGATCGTCCGGTCAATGACGCGGGAATTGCCGAATACCGTATGCGCATATGCAAGGATCACATCCTCTGCCAGAATAAATCTGCCGCCGTTTCCGAGACGAATGATGCGCTGGCATTGATCTGTAACGGGCAGAATTCCCATTCGGACACCGGATTTCGATTCCAGGCGCAGTACAGCGTATAGCGCACGGTCACGCAGAAAAGGTACAGGCTTGCCCTTATCCACGATGACCGGCATGGAGACCGGCCTGATCTCCCGCTTGAACCACTCTGAAAGAAGCGCCTGCTCGGCTGCCGTCGCAGAATGGAATGTCACGCGCTCCAAGCCTTCTGCACGCAGAGAATCCATGATCTCATGAAATGCCGTATCTCTCGCAGAAGAGAGCGACCGCACCTGTTCATAGATCGCGCGCAGCTGCTCTTTCGGCTTCATTTTGCTGATTGCATCCTTTTTCTTCGGATTCTCCTGCTGCTTGCGGAGCAGATTTCCGACACGTACACGGAAAAACTCATCGAGATTACTCTGGAAAATGGCAGTAAAGCACAGCCGTTCAAGCAGGGGATTGCGCACGGTCTGCGCTTCTTCCAAAACACGCTGATTGAAGCGAAGCCACGAAAGTTCGCGGTTTTCAAAACAGTCAGATTTCATAGCATTTACTCCTTAGGGGAAGTATATAGATAACATTATTATACTCCTTTTTCCCCCATTCGTCAAGCCGTAAAAAGGCAACCCGGGATCTTGCCCGGGCTGCCTTTTAGATTATTCAGCTTTTACCCAATGGCAGAGTCCTCTGACTACATTCCCTGCATCGTCTTTGACTTCTTCAGCGCGATAAAGTACATTTCCGTCTTTGTCGAGTGCTTCGCCTTTTGTAATTGATTCTTCACTTGCTTCCTGTGAATACTTATTTCCGTTTTGCATGAAATATCCGAATCCGTCATGCAGTTCAGCCGTCAGGTTTTCACCGGATATTTCGACATTCACATGTTTCACATTCGGATCCATAGAAAGAAATGCCCAGTAATTAGTGGATTTCTCTGAATATATATTTGTCAGACGGCCTGACAGCGAGATGAGCTTTTCATCCTTTGAAAAGCCGCCTGATCCATAGCCGTCACCTTCCCACATTCCGAGCAGCAGCGGATTGACGCGGTTCATCGGGCAGCACCAGAGACCAATCGTATCGGAGCCCGGAATATCCGCAGTTACAAAAACTTCCCGGAATGTATGATCCGGCGATGTGACCTGGCCGGCGTAATGAAGCTTTAGTTTTGAGAAGCTGCATTTTTCCTGCAAATTGTATTGCTCACAGATCCAGTCATCATCTCCGTTCCAATCTTGCCGGACACATTTTCTCGCAATCGTTTTTGAAGAATACCGGCAGCCATGACTCCAGTTTCGCACGGTCAATACTGCAAATACAGCTGCCAGCATCAGCAGCGTTGCCTTTAACAGAAGCCAGCGGTTTTTCTTGCGGACACGGGTTGCTGTTTCTGCGTATTTGGCTGTCGGTTCGGGCAGCGGTTCCTGAATGGATTGTTCAATATTCGTTTGCATCTGTTCCCACTCCTTTTCACAGTCCGGGCATTCAGCAATATGCTCCTTGACTGCCTTCTGACTTTTTTCGGAGGCGATGCCGTCGATGCAAAGGGGCATCAGGTCACGGATGATTTCATGATCATATTTCATAGCCGTACCTCTCTTTCATGTTTTTCCGCAGTTTTACGACCGTTCTGTTATAGATCACAGCAGCTGTATTCGGCCGGATTTGCAATAGTCTTGCAATTTCAGCATAGCTCGTTTCAGAATACAAGCGATACTGCATGACAGAACGCGCCGGTTCATCCAGATCTGCGATCAGTCTGCGCAGAATTTCAAGCATTTCTCTGCGTTCCAGCTGGACTCCCGGCGGCTGCGCGACAGGTTCTTTCTGCTTTTCCGCAATACCGCGCTGCCGCATTTCTTTCCGTACATATTTGCCGTATACGTTCTTTGCGATCTGAAACAGCCATGTCCGCATACTGCATTCACCGCGGAATTTTCCGAAGGAGAGGAACGCCTGATAGAAGGTTTCCTGCGTCAGTTCTTCGGCTGTATGCTGATCACAGCCTGACATGCGCATCAGAAACCGAAATACATCCGGCTGAAATGTCCGGTATATTTCTTCAAAATCATCCATCAGCGTCACCTCCCTGTTTCAATATTCGGAATCATGATTCTGTATATTAGTACCGGTTCCGCGGAAAAAATTACAAAAGCAGCGAAGATTATTTCTCCGCTGCTTTTTGAATTATACCTGAGAATGAGAATCCAGCCATTCCATTACGGCGTCAACAGTCGTGAAGCAAAGGCTCGTGCAGGTGTCAGCACAGCCGTAATAAATCGCAATTCTGCCGGTATCCGCATCGACTAGGCTTGCGCAGGGGAATGTGACATTCGGAACATCGCCGACACATTCGTAATCTTTCTGCGGGCTGATGAGATACTCTTTGCCGCGCCGGAGCACCTTCCAGGGTTCATCCTGATCAAGGAGTGCGGCTGAAAAGCTGTAAACAAAGCCATTGCAGGAGGTCAGAACGCCGTGATAGAAGATCAGCCAGCCGCGGTCTGTCTCAATCGGAATCGGACCTGCACCGATTTTCGTGGATTCCCAGCCCATGCTTGGGCTCATGACATGTCTGTGCTTGCCCCAATAGGTCATATCCGGCGACTGCGAGAGATAAATATCACCGAAGGGTGTATGCCCGCTGTCAGAGGGGCGGCTCAGCATCATATAGTTTCCGCCGATTTTACGCGGGAACAGTACGCCGTTCCGGTTGAACGGCAAAAATGCGTTTTCAATCTGATAAAATGTTTTGAAATCAAATGTATAAGCGCAGCCGATCGTAGGCTTCCAGCCGTAGGCATTGCACCATGTCACGTAGAAACGATCCCCGATCCGGCAGACACGCGGATCATAACCATACTGAAAATCCTGAATCTCCGGATCCGTCTTTACAAATTCGATTCGCTGCTCGCTGATCTCCCAATGCAAACCGTCTTTTGAAAATCCGGCGTGCAGCTCCATATTGCGTGCCTTATCATCCACACGAAAGACACCGGCAAAGCCGTCTTCATACGGCACAACGGCGCTGTTGAAGATGCTGTTCGACATTTCCAGATGATCCCGCAGAATGACGGGATTTTCAGAAAAGCGCCAGATCACATCCTTGCAGTTTTCCGGTTTTTCCTGCCACGGCAAATTGGGAATTGATGTACCATTGATAACCTGAACCTTCATAAATAAAATCATGCCTTTCTGTTCGTGTTTCAAACACGTATAATCTATGGTGCTATTATAACACAATTTTACTTATAATTCAATAGATTATTGGTAGAGTGACCGAAAATCATTCAGCGTGATAGCCTGCTCCGAGTTGTATAGATTATACAAATCATTACTTGAATAATAGACATTTCGGAAAGTTCCGTCCGGATTCATCAGGTATTCGCCGTACCAGAGGCCGAAAAATGACCAGACAGAACAATCCAGCTGCATCATTTCCAGATCCGGGAGCGCGCTGCATTCGCTGAGTGCTAAGAGCTTCCGGCCGCCGGTGATCTTTTTCAGCGAAACAAACTGTTCAAACCGGCTGCCGTACTGCATATTCGGCTGCAAATAGATATCGACTGATGCAATATCATATGTCCGTTCCGGTACCGTATAAGCCGCGCTTTGGCCGTTCCAGATCCAGATGAGATTATTCAGCTGATGATACACAGTCATCCGCTCATAGAGCAGCTGCCAGAGCTGTGCAAATGCAGTACTGCCGTCTGCGCCCCACCAATACCAGCCGCCGCCGGCCTCATGCAGCGGACGCCAGAGGACAGGGATATCCATATTCTTCATCGGAATCAGGACATCTGCGATCGAATCAATATCCTGAAGCAGCATCAGCGCTTCTTCACGAAGTGCGCCGCTTTCAACAGCCCGCTTTGCATCCTCCTGAGACAACGCGGCGAGCTTGCTGATATCCTTATGCCGCAGCGCAGCCTCCAGATCAAAATGAGAATCCTCTGCATAGACAGAATTTGTCCCGGGCGCATTCCATTGCCACATCAGACCGACAATGCCGTGCATATAAACATTCCAGTCGATTGCAGCTTCAATCTCTGCTCTGTCATCGCCGGTCCCGAGCATACTGAACCGAATAGCCGGGAGTTGTCCGGTCATCTGATAAATCAGCTGCATCTCGGGATCATTCCGGTCGGAGACATATTGGCCGGTCAGTGTTTTCTTCTCCCAATTCTGTACGAGAAAGTCGTAAAGACGTTCTGCTTCTGAAGAAGCTTCCGGATTACAGAGTGACTTTCCGACCTTGGAATCGGTCTCATAAACGGAAGAATCATCCTCAATTTCAATATAATCGACATCGAGCGTCCCCTCGATCGTGTCGATCGCGATCTTCGCTTTGCCTTTTTCAATGAAAATGCCGTAGAAGGTGACTTTGGTAAAGTGATCGGTTTCGTCCATCGGAAACTGTGAAACGACTTCATCATTGACCCGGAGCGCATAATTCCCGGGTTCAGGCGGAGCCGCGCAAATTGTGATACGGTAATGCTGCGTCTGCGGAACGGTGAGTTCCACTTCCATTGCGGATTCCGTATTTTCTTTCAGCTTTCCGATATAACCCTTGCCGGAATAACCCTTTCGCTTCCGCTGCTGAACAGTATTCTGCGGACGCTTCAGAGACTCCGCTTCAATTTTGCGCCGGAAATGTGCCAGATTCACCTCCGGCAGATTCAGCTGATACTGATCCGGATTCAATTCATCCGCAGCCAAAGAACTCTTGTCAGAGGCAGAGCCGGAAAGATAATGGTAATAATCATATTTACGCTGTGTGCCCTGATTGCCGGGAATCGGCAGGAACAAAAAGCAAACCGAAACAACGCAGACACACAGAATCAACAGCAGATATCGGAACGCACCGTTCAGATGCGGATGTCTTTTCAAATCGCTGTCAGGTGATAAACACCCTCCGGTATGGTTTCAAATTCCAAGAAACCTTCCGCCTCCTTTCTGATAGAATCTTTTTCCGCAAGACGCAGAACTGTCGTAGCAGGATAGTATAATCTGCAAGTGCCGCCCGTTTTTGCATGGACTGACACAGTACGCAGGCAGCAATTATCCCATTCTGCCGATATTTCAAATCCGCCGTATCCGCAGAGTCCGGTGAACTTTCCTGTATGCCATACTGTCGGCAGCGCAGGAAGCAGAATTAGACCTTCCGGTGACGATTGCAGCAATGCTTCCGCGATTGCAGCCGTTCCGCCGAAATTCCCGTCAATCTGAAACGGCGGGTGCATATCAAACAAATTCGGATTGGTTGAATCCGACATCAGCTTGCAAAGCATCTCATAAAGATGCCCGCTGTCACACAGCCTTGCATAGAAATTCGCAATCCAGGCACAGCTCCAGCCGGTATGTCCTCCGCCATGCTGCAAACGGCGCCGGATTGTTGCAGCAGCAGCATTCGCAAGCTCTGGGGTAGAACGCGGAGAGATCTGATGTGCAGGATGCAGCGCAAAAAGCTGTGAGATGTGGCGATGTCCGGGTTCCGGTTCCTCATAATCCACAGCCCATTCCATGATCTGTCCGTATCGGCCGACTTGCAGGCGGGGCAGATGCGAAAGCTGCTCTTGCAGCAGGGGAATCAGCGGATCATGCAGCCCGAGGATCCCGTCTGCTTCAATCACATCCTGATAAAGTTCTGTTATGATCTGACTGTCCATTGCCGGACCGGAGCAAAGCGCGCCTTGTTCGCCGTTCTGCAGACAGTAGCTGTTCTCCGGCGATACGCTCGGAGAGGTTACAAGCAGACCGTCTGCATTCTCCGTCAGATATTGCGTGAAGAACAGCGCGGCCTGATGCAGAATCTCATAGTGTTCAGCCAGAAATGCAGTATCACAGGTATATCGGTAGTGCTCCATGATATGCAGCGAGAGCCACGCACCGCCCGTCGGCCAGATCGTAGCAGGCATCCACAAATCCTGCGGTGCCGTATCGCCCCACAAATCCGTATTATGATGACAGCAAAAGCCTTCACAGTCATACATCTCCCGGGCTGTCCGCTTGCCGTTTTCCATCACGCGCCGCAAAAGTGTAAACAGCGGCATATGGCATTCGGAAAGATTACAGCTTTCCGCAGGCCAGTAATTCATTTGTGTATTGATATTGACTGTGTATCGCGAGCCCCATGCCGGCCACATATCAACATTCCAGATGCCCTGAAGATTTAACGGCAGCGAGCCCGGGCGGCTGCCCGCAATCATCAGATATCGGCCGAAATGGAAATACAGACACAGAAGTGCATTCAGCGCACCCGGTATTTTTTTCTTTGCATCAAGCAGAAGTTGATCTGTCGGACAGCGATCTGCAAGTGCCTGATCCGGTAAGGTCAGAGAAACGCGGTCAAACAGGCTTCGATAATCGTGCAGATGCTGATTCAGTAATTCCGAGTATGAATACGCCGCGGTATTCCGGAGATCAGCAGCACAGAGCGCTTGCAAATCTTCATTCGGATGATAATAGCTTGTATGCATACTGCAAGCAACTGTCAGCGTTTTACCATTCGATACAACAATCGAATTGCCGCGCCGAAAGACTTTACCGTCAGAATGCAGTACCCGACATGCAGCACAAAATCGAATCCCTGCGCATCCGCCTGAGCTGCCGTCAAACAGCAGCAGGGGAACATCATCTATGATATCCACGCAGTTTCGGTCGAAATCGTCTTCACGTCCGCTCATGGATATCGCCGCAGAAAATGGGATTTCGCCTTCAAAACGCATTATGATACATTGCGCCGGAGCAGATGCAAAAACCTCACGCGTGAATTGTTTGCCGTCTTTTCGGAATTTTACAGAGGATACAGCCGATGCAAGGTCAAGTTCCCGCACATAATCTGTTACAGCACAGTTTGGTAAATCGAACTTCACATGCAGATCGCCGAGCGGGGTATAATGGCGCATATCCGGCGGGCATCCCTGCATTTTTTGAAAAGCAACTGTTTCTGCATCCGCGATTTTCCCGGCGGATAACAGCTCTCTGACCTCTGCGAGACCGGACTGCGCATCCGGATTGATACGGCTGCGAGGTCCGCCGGACCAGAGAGAATCCTCATTCAGATGCAGCAGCGCTTCTTCCGGATCACCGTAGAGCATTGCGCCGAATCTCCCTGCGCCGATGGGAAGCGCTTCCTCAAAACAGGATGCGGGCTTCTGATACCAGAGCTTCGGCATAATTCAGCCCTCCTGCTTTTTCATTAAATCCTTTGCAGTTTCGATTGCGGCAGCTATTTGCGGATCCTTATCCGCTTCCGAATCCGGCAATGCGAGTACATCCGGCTCCAGACCAATTTCATGATAACAGGGCGTTTTCCCGGTTGCATAGGTAGCAGTCGTCAATGTGACTCCGCCGCCGGAAAGTTCAAATGTAGACTGCATTATGCCTTTGCCGAAGGTCTTTTCTCCGACCAGCACAGCATCCGCATAATCGCGCAGCACACATGCGAACAATTCAGATGCACTCGCTGTGCCGCCGTTGACCAGAATAACATACGGCATCTGTTCACAATGCGCATCCGAAGTCAATATAGTAGATGCGTTTCCGTCCCGGTCATAGGAAAAAGCAAGTTCACCTTCCGGCAGCAGCGGATCAACCATTCTTTCGAGGGCAGAAAGCAGACCGCCGCCGTTATTGCGAACATCAAAAATAAACGCCTTTGCGCCCTGCTTCAGGAGATCCTGGCGGGCATTTTCAAATTGTGAAACGGTCACAGAACGGAATTTTCCGATGTAAATATAGCCGATCTGATCCGGTAAAAATGCAGACTGCACCGTAACCTCATCAATCTGCGCACGCATCAGAGAAATCTTTTTTTCTGTATCAGAATCATGCTTGCGAATCCGGAGCGAAACAGAGGTACCGACTTCACCGAAAATCATATCAACTGCTTCATTATAGCTTGCTTTCAAAGAGATTCCCTCTACTTCCAGCAGCAGGTCACCGGCCTCTATGCCTTTTTTCTCCGCAGGACCGTCCGGGGTAACTTCGACGATCTCTGCAAATCCCTCGTCCGTTTTCCGAATCGAAATGCCGATACCGGTATAGACGCCGGAGTTATTATCCTGATAAGCAGTCAGTTCCTCATTGCTGCGATAAACGCTGTATCGGTCGCCAAGTCCGCTGACATAGCCTTCCAGCATTCCTTCCAGCACATCGTTTTCCGGAACATCCTTATAAAACGTTTCGCGGACCTTCGCGTCCAGTTCATCCAGACGCTGGTATTTATCCGCAAGACGGTCAATTTCCGTAATTCGTTTGTTGAACGCCTTCTCACTTGCAGAAAGCGTAATCACAAATGTTGCAGCAGCGGTCAAAGTCATCAGGCTCACAACAGTGCCGACTGAAATCTTTTTCATCGCTGAACGCCGCCTTTCATGTCAGTAAATACCGGAAACGGCAAGAGACATCCTGACCGTCTCCTGCCGTTTATCCGGATCATTAGAAAAAAGCAATTTCAATTATGGCCTTACGGGAGATACTGTGTCGGATTAACCGGCGTATCATTGACACGAACCTCAAAGTGCAGGTGAGGACCTGTCGAACGGCCGGTCGAACCGACAACGCCGACCTGCTGACCGACAGAAACCTGCTGTCCGACCGAAACTGTGGTGCGCTGTAAATGCGCATAAAGCGTCGAATAGCCGTTGCCGTGATAAATGACAACATTATTGCCGTAGCCGCCGCCCCAGCCGTCATTCACAACGCGAATGACTGTACCGTTGCCGGCTGCGCATGCTGCTGCTCCGTTGATCGCAGAGACATTGCCGATAATATCAATACCGCTGTGTCCGGCGGATGCTCCTGTAAACGGATCCTTTCTGTAGCCGAACGTGCTGGAAATGCCGTAATGACCGGGGCAGGGCCATGCAAACATGCTGCCGGTCGGTGCGGGCTGTGTGGTCGTGGTCGCAGCCGTAGTCGTTGTCGCAGCGGTTGTCGGGGGTGTGGTCGGAGCAGTCGTCGGCGCCGGTGTTGCCTCCGTAACCGGATTGGTAATCTGTGCCTGTGTATTTTCCGCACTTGCCGCAGCAGATGCCTGCGTAACAGGTGCTGCTGTTGTTGTCGTAGCAATCGTCGTGCGGACGGTTGTTGTCGTCGTTGTAGTGGTTGTCGTGGTGGTGGTCGTCGTCGTCAGCTTCGCTTCGAGTTCAGCTTTTCTGCGAGCTTCCTCTTCCTTTTTCTTCTGTTCCTCTTCCATTGCCTTGCGGATTGCTTCGGCAATGAGATCCTGCTCTTCCTGCTCGATCTGGTCGAGATCCATTTGCTGCTGCTTCAATTCAGAATTTGCATTGGACTGTTTCGATTCGATCAGCTCAATCTCGACATGATTATCAGAAAGTGCAACGTCAAGATCCTTTTTCGAGGCATCAAACTCATCCATCAGAACCTGAATTTCGGTCTGCTTGATATTGAGCGCCTGCAAGCTGACTGTCAGATCCTGTTTATGGTTGGTTAAAGACTGAATTTCCTCGCGAAGATTGGTAATCATCTCATCATCATGCTTGGAAATCCGCTTAATCAGGTCGAGTCTTGCCAGTACATCATAAAAACTGGATGCACCGACCAGCGCAGAAATCAGGCTGTCATTTCCGTGGACGTAAAGGGCACGGATTCTGGATTTAAACACCTTCAGACCTTCCTGCACCGCAACCTCTTCTTCATCAATCGCGGTCTGAAGCTCTGCGATTTCTGCTTCTTTGTCAGAGATTTCTCCGATCAGATTGGACATCTGCGAATCAATCAGAACCATTTTACCGTTGATCAGATTGATTTGCTCTTTGAGTGTCTGCTCATATGCAGATTTGTTGCTGAGATCATCAGAGAGCTTTTTCAGTTCTTCCTTTTTCTGGTCGATCTGATCCTGCTTCTCTTTCTTTTCCTGTTCGATTTCCTTGAGCGTTTTTGCATAAGCAAGATTATTCGGATTCTGCTTTGCTTCCAGCGAAAGCGAGGTCGCCGTAAGAATAACAGCGGCCAGCACTGCAAGCGCTTTTCTGCATTGCTTGTTCATAAATAAACCTTCCTTTTTTGTGCGTAAACATTACATATTCGCGGCTCTGTATCGCAAATGAACACGGGTTGAAAGTACGCTTCCGAATGCGCCGATAAAGGAACCGGCAGCAATGTAGGAAAGCATAACAATCACATAAATTCTGTTGAAAGGAATCACATTTCCGAGTCCGATTGTACTCAGAACGTCAAACCGTCCGAGAAGATCCACAAGGCTGTCATATGCAAACCATGTCAGCAGCGTCGCAAAAACGCCGGCCATAAAGCCATTGATCATACCTTCAACAAAGAACGGGAACCGGATAAATGCCTTTGTTGCACCGACGCTCTGCATGATGCTGATTTCGCGGCGTCTCGAAAAGACACTCGCACGCGTCGTATTGGAAATAATAACCATTGAAACAATCAGGAGCGCAATAATAATTGCAATCGCAACGATCGTAACAACACGCCGCATCTCCGTCAGCAGCTCAACAAAAGAATCAGGCGAGCGGACAGAATCCACATTCGGCATTTGTTCAGCCGCCTTGAGCGTTTCATCCATTTTGGAAATATCAGATACGCGGATACGGTAAGCATCCAGCAGGGGATTGTCATCACCAAGCGACTCAAAAACGATTGCCTGATCGCTCATATCTGTCTTGAGGTCCTCAAATGCCTCTTCTTTTGTGTAAAGCTGAACACTCGCAATATTGTTCATCGTCCGCAGCTCATCACCGATCTGCGCAAGTCTGTCATCAGACGTATCCTCGGTGAGATAGACGATTACTTCATTTTTATCTTCAATGCCGCCGATAATCGCATTGATATTCACATAGAACAGGACGGCAATGCCGACCAGCAGCAAACTGACCAAAAGAACACAGAACGAAGCAAAAGCCATAACCCGGTTCTTCCAGACATTGTCAAAGCCCTGTCCGACAAGATACCGAAAACTACTGAGCTTCAATTTCTGCGCCTCCAATCACTTCGTCAAATACGACCTCGCCCTCGCTGATATTGATGATTCTGCCGCCGAAATGACGAACCATTTCGTGTGCGTGGGTTACCATCAGGATTGTAGTGCCGCAGGCATTGATGCCCTGCAGGAGCTCCACAAGCTCATAGGCAAGCTCCGGATCGACATTACCTGTCGGCTCATCAGCAATCAGAAGCGCAGGATCATTCACAAGCGCACGCGCAAGTGCGCAGCGCTGCTGCTCACCGCCGGAGAGCTCGCTCGGATAGCAGTCAGCCTTATCCTGCAGGCCGACCAGAGACATAACATAAGGAACGCGCTTCCGGATCTGCTTCTTCGGCGCGTCTATCACACGCAGTACAAATGCGATATTTTCATAAACAGTCATCGTATCAATCAGGCGGTAATCCTGGAACACAACACCGATTGTACGACGGAATTCCGGAACCTTACGCTTTTTCAGCTTTGTCAGGTCGTAGCCATTGACATAGACCTCGCCGCTGTTCGCATCCAACTCTTTCAGAAGGAGCTTGATCAGCGTACTTTTTCCGGCGCCTGACCGACCGATGACAAACGCAAATTCGCCGTCCTCGACCTTCAGGCTGACATCTGAAAGCGCCTCAACGCCGGTACTCTCATATGTCACGGACACATTTTTTAACTCTACCAAGAGTATTCCTCCTCATTTGGACGTTTTGGGGATCAGCACATGTCAGGTCAAAGGGGTGTGCTGATTCTTCGACATCTTCCCAAGGGTGAAAATCAATTATGTAAACATGGAAAATGCCAAACGAATCACTCCGTTCGGCACTCCCCAAATCTACTGTCAAATCAAATCAGTTGTCTTTCGTCAGAACTTTACAGGGCTGGACGAAAGATATTTCTTTACCATCAGCGCGATTTTAAAGACGATCGCGTGATCAAATTCGCGGAGATCCAGACCGGTCAGTTTCTTGATCTTCTCAAGACGGTAGACCAGCGTGTTACGGTGAACGAACAGCTTTCTGGAGGTCTCCGAAACATTCAGGTTGTTCTCGAAGAAGCGCTGGATCGTAAACAGCGTTTCATGATCGAGACTTTCGATGCTGCCGCGCTTAAACACCTCATGCAGGAATGTTTCGCAGAGCGTCGTAGGCAGGTGATAAATCAGGCGGGCGATGCCGAGGTTGTCATAGCTGACAATAACCTTATCGGTATCAAAGACCTTGCCGACTTCCAGCGCAGTCTGTGCTTCCTTGAAGGAACGTGCCAGATCCTTCACGCCGACAACGCTTGTGCCGATACCGACATTGACGCGGGTATAGAACTCGCTCGATAGGGTATCCGCGATAGAACGTGCAAGTTTTTCGAGGTCCTTGCTCTCGTTCGTGGACTTGATCTCCTTGACAAGCACGATATCAGTCTCTGTGATGTTGAAGACGAAATCCTTGCTCTTATCCGGGAACAGGTTCTGAATGACATCATAAGCAGAGATGTCGTTTGCGGATACGATTCTGATCAGGAATACGACGCGGCTGATTTCAGCATTGAAGTGCAGCTCGCGTGCTTTGACGACGATATCACCGGGCAGAACATTATCGAGAACAACATTCTTGATAAAGTTGTTGCGGTCATATTTCTCGTCATAATACTGCTTGATGCTGGACATCGCGATTGCGAGGATATCAGCATACTTTGCAGCGTTCTCGTCTGTGCCCTCAACAAAAACTGCATAATCCGGGGTCGTGCGGACACCGAACGGCTTATAGGTAAAACCGTCGCGGATAAACAGGTCTCCGGATTCGTTCATATCCATGGATACGAACTCATTGGTAGTGCCGACTCTGGTCGGATCGCTGCAAGCGATGATAGTAGCAGTTTCATCGACAACGCCGATGGTTGCATGAATGGTGTCGTGCATCTGAACGACAAGTCCCTGAAACGGTCTGTTAGACATAATACGATCCCTTCGCTTTCTTCATGAATTTTGATTTGGGAGTGCCATGATCTCAGGCAGGAGGGATCTGATGTCAACCGTGTATGATTCACCCAGGGTGTATCCTGATCTGAAACTATTACAGATTGTAACATATTTCCCGTCCTTAGTTGTTAACAAACTGTGAACAGAATGTTAATATTTCGTTTGAAGCGGTATTTTCCGGTATTTTCATTGTGAAAAATACCGAAATTCACCATTTGAATATTGCATTCAAGTTATTCTTTGGTTACAAACCGGTTACATTCTTTCCGGTGCTGTTACCTTCAGCAGGCCGAGCGTATTACCGAGTGTCCGGCAAACTGCATCGCAAAGCAGAAGACGTGCATCCCGAAGATCCTCTGTTTCCGCATCGCGAACCTTGCATGCATCATAGAATTTGTGGAATTGTGCAGCAAGATCGACCGAATATTTCGTCAGTCTGGAAGGATCAAGCTGTGCTGCAGCCGTTTCAATCTCCGCAGGCATCAGCGCAACCTGACGGATCAGTTCACGCTCAGCAGGGGAGTTCAGCAAATCAAGCTGTGCTTTATCAGCAGCCGGAATCGGCACGCCGCTCTCCGCAAGATTACGGATCAGGCTGCAAATTCTGGCGTGCGCATACTGCACGTAATAAACCGGATTCGAGGAAGACTTCTCAACCGCCAGATCGAGATCAAATTCAAAGTGAGAATTCGCCTCGCGCAGATTAAAGAAGAATCTTGCTGCATCGACCGGAATATCTTCAAGCAGCGTAACGAGTGTCAGCGCTTTTCCGCTGCGCTTGGATTGCTTAACCGGTTGTCCGTCCCGCATGACTGCAACCATCTGCATCAGAATCACTTCAAGCTTGGATGCATCCACACCGAGTGCAGTCAGCGCTGCTTTCAGGCGCGGTACATAGCCGTGGTGATCGGCGCCGAGCACATTAATCGCCTTATCAAAGTTACGGGTAACAAGCTTATCATAATGGTACGCGATATCCGGTACTATATAAGTATATAGCCCGTTGCTGCGGCGCAGGACAAAGTCCTTATCCACGCCGTAATCTGTCGCTTTAAACCAGATCGCGCCGTCCTGCTCATAGGCTTTTCCGGCCTCAAGCAGCTTATCAACGATCAGCTTTGTTTCGTTCTTTGCATGAACTGTGCTCTCACGGAACCAGTTATCGTACACGATCCGATACTGTTTCAGATCATGTTCAAGTCCGGCAATATTCAGCGGAAGCGCATATTCAACAAGTGCCTTCCGGCGCTCTTCGTCAGAAACCGACGCAAGCGCATCGCCGTGAAGATCGTAATAGTTCTTCGCATGTGCGATGATATCCTGACCGAGATACACATCTTCCGGCATCGGGAAATCTTCCGTATTACCGTTTTCGCCGTATATCAGCTTACATAGTGCATCTGTATCCGGCGTGGATTGATAAATCGCCTGCCCTTTTTCAGAGCAAAGCTGCATGTAGCGCAGCGACAGGGATTTGCCGAACTTCTCAATCTGATTTCCGGCGTCGTTGACATAAAATTCACGTTCGGCATGATAACCGGCAGCCTGTAAAACCGATGCAAGTGTATCACCGATCGCACCGCCGCGCGCATTGCCGACATGCATCGGACCGGTCGGATTCGCGGAAACGAACTCGACAAGCACGCGCTTGCCCTTTCCGATATCCGAACAGCCATAGCGTTCACCTTCTGCAATGACATTCCGAACCACGTTAGAATACCATCTCTGTCCGAGATAGAAATTCATAAAGCCGGGGCCCGCAATCTCCACTTTATCAAAAGGGGAACCCTTCAGATCAAGTGCATTTGCGATCTCCTCCGCAATTTTGCGCGGAGCCATATGCAATGCCTTTGCAGAAGCCATCGCAACATTGGAAGCAAAATCGCCGTGCGAACGGTCTGCCGGGATTTCAATATTAAACGCCGGCAGCGGATCCGCCGGGAACACCCCGTCAGCAACCAGCCGTCCGATTGCTTCCAGAATCAGTTTTTTTGCTTCGCTTGACGAAGCCGAAATATGATTCAAATACAACACTCCTTCCGTTGTCTCGTCTGTATTTGACAGGCGTATCGCGGGCGTTTACCGCAGACGTACGCGCAGATCAATCGTATTCACAGCAGAATAGCTGTCGCCGATATCAATCAGATACCGCAGCTGAAGCCTTCCGCCGCCGGGATGAAACAGCGCATGAATATCAAGCGCACAGAGCAGCATCTCCATATTGCCGAATACAGTTGAATACTTGACAGGATGTGTCTTCCCTTTTTCCAGTACCATAACTGCTTCTGCAAAGCCGATTTTATGAATCGTGACAAGATTCTGCGACAAAACAGTAATCACAGTCTCTCCGACTGCATTACCGGTATCATCCAGTTCCGTATATTGAATGGTAACTTCATTGCCTTTCCGCGAGAATACGGCCGTTGTATTCAGCTCCGAACGGTCTGTTTCGCCTTCAGCAGTCTGCGTGCTGAGAATCGTCAGAACTGCATTCTCATTACGCTCATTTTTCTGTTTTTCAGCAGACATATATCCTCCGTGTCAGGCTCAGAAGCTGCGATCTGCATGTTCGATTGCCTGTTCGATCAGCTTATCCAGCAAATAAGGATACCGCATTCCGAGATCCGCCATCAGTTTCGGATAGGCAGCGCTGTCAGAAAGCTCCGGCATCGTGTTTACTTCGCCAAGCAGGATATCGCCGCGATTCGTATAATAGATATCAACCAGCGCGAGCGAGCTGCATTCCAGAATGCAGAAAGCAGAAATTGCAAGATCGCGCATGATATGTACAGTCTGCTCATCCAGATCTGCCGGAATTGTCAGATCATCTTCCGAGTCACCGGTGATCTCTCCGACAAACGATGCAAACGGGGGATCGTATCCGAATACACCGACGCGGAATTCTCTGCCCTGCACAAGCTCCTCAACGAGAACCGTACCGTCCTGCGTAAAGGCCCGCTTGACATGCTGCGCAAGCTGTTCGCGGTTTTCAGCCACACCGGACGCAATCGCCTGATCGCTGCCGGAAGGCTTGACATAGACCGGATAATCGAGCTGAGATTCGATGCGCTCGTATTCATGCTCCAGTCTGCTCAGATTCCGCTGCGAGACAGCGACCCAGCTCGGCATCGGAATACCGGCAGAGGAAAGCAGTGCATGTGTCATCGCCTTGCTGCGGCATGCCGCAGAACTGAAAATGCCGTTGCCGACATAAGGAATATGCGAGAGCTCGCAAAGTCCCTGAATTGCACCGTCCTCGCCAAACTGTCCCTGAAGCACGGAGAAAATCACATCAATCCGCTTGAGCGTATAATTGCCGTCTTCAAGGATCAGAATACCGCGGTGCGCGGGATCCGGCGAGAGAATTGCAGAAGCGCAGTCCGGATTTTCAATCCATTTGCCCGAAGCGATTTCATCATAATCGCCGGGAAAATACAGCCATCTGCCTTTTTTGTTGATTCCGACCGGAACAATCTCATACCGTTCGCTGTCCAGAGTACGCAGAATGGCAGCGGCAGAAGCCAGAGACGCCTCATATTCGTTGGACGACCCGCCGAACAATACAAGAAGTTTCAGTTTCGCCACAGTTCCATAGCCCCTTTCGATTTAAAAATCTTGCGTCAAATGTTGTATTCATTGCGTTTTGGGCATTTTGCCATTTGTGCATAATTCTGATACAGCATCGCAGAAACCAATGAAAAAACGCTAAAAAGCGAAAAATCGCGTGAACACGCAAAACTGCCGTTCACGACAAAATTTTTCGTACATATCTATTTTAGCATACTTCACAAAAAAATGCAAGTGTTTTTTTGCAAAATCACAGAAAAATTTTTGAAAAATCGTTTTTTCGATATTGGGACGGTGAAACTTCTTGCTTTTTTATACAAATCAAGTCAGCAATCCCCGATTTTGACACCAATCGGCTTTTCTTGATTTCAACTTAAATGATTTATAAATAGTATTGTCATCAGAATAAGACAAGCAAATACCGCAACAGCCGCAGGTGTTTTGCGCACCGGCGGCTGTTCGGCTTTATTCAAAATCAATCGAGCTTTGCGATTTTGCGGAGAATTGCAATCACATCGTCTCCGGTGATGTTACTGTCGAAGTTAAGGTCAGCGTTGATTTTGCCTTGCTCGGAGATTTCGGCTTCGGTATCCTCTGCGACAAAGCGCGCAGCCAGAACCGCATCCGAGACATCAATCGCGTTGTCAAGGTTGACATCTCCGACGGCTGCGAGGGAGTTTTGGCCGAGTGCTGACAGCACGATGTCAGGCCCCCAAACTGCCGTACGCATTCCTGTTGCTTCATAGATATCTGCAACAAGTGCAAACTGCTCCGCATA
>CAMNFV010000003.1 GCA_946537515.1 uncultured Ruminococcus sp.
ATCATGCCTGCGGCTGCAAACATTGCCGCAATTCTCATCACCTTTTTCATGATGATTCCTCCTTCTTACTTGTTCGGATTCATACATAAGGACAGGATTTATGAAAATACAACATCGTTTGTAAAAAAATATTATTATTTCTGTTATAATTATAGCATATATGGTAGCGTTTGTCAATATATCAAAAGAAGAATTTATGTAGGTGAGGGCAGTTTCTATTATATACATTCCTGCAAACAGATCTCAAAACAGGAAAAAGAGCGCGATTTCAGTAAGGGTTGAAAAATCCGGCTGAATATGATATAATAATAGAATGTAATCTTGCGATCCAGATTCAGGAGGTACCGGAATGGATATTTTAGAACAGCTTGCAGAAGAATTCAAGCTTAGAAAAGAACAAGTCACAAACGCAGTTTCTCTGCTCGATGACGGCAAAACCGTCCCGTTCATTGCACGATACAGAAAGGAACAGACCGGCTCTCTCGATGACCAGACGCTTCATGCGCTGAATGACCGCCTGAATTATCTGCGGAAGCTGGAAGAGCGCAAGCAGGAAATTACCGACGCGATCACAGCACTCGAAAAGATGACCCCCGAGCTTGCCGAATCTATCTCCGCGGCAAAAACGCTTGTCGAGGTTGAGGATATTTATCGCCCCTATAAGCAAAAACGTAAGACAAAGGCATCTGTCGCAAAAGCACGCGGATTGCAGCCGCTTGCGGACCTGATTATGGAGCAAAACTATAAAACAGATCCTGCCGCAGAAGCAGAAGCCTTTGTGAATCCGGAGCTTGAGGTTCCCGATGCGGATGCTGCGCTTTCCGGCGCATCTGATATTCTTGCGGAAACCGTATCCGATGACGCTGATCTGCGCAAGCGTCTGCGTAATGTTCTGTCTCTGCGCGGCTCGATCGCTGTCAAGGCGACGGATCCCGATGAAGACAGCGTATACCGCAACTATTATGAATATGCAGAGCTGATCACGAAAGCGGCAAAGCATCGGATTCTCGCGATTAACCGCGGTGAAAAAGAAGGCTACCTGAAAGTCAGTCTGACGATGCCGGAGGGCTTGGGCGAGCAGATCGTAACAAAGACATATGTCAAAAACGAAAGTGCTTCCGGACAAATGGTTGAAGCAGCCGCGCTTGAAGCATATAAAAAATCGCTGCTGCCTGCCGTACAGCGCGAGATCAGAGCGGAACTGACCGAACAGGCATCGGAGCAGGCAATCACAGTTTTTGCATCGAACCTGCGCCAGCTTCTGCTTCAGCCGCCGATGAAAGGCATGATTACGCTCGGTCTGGATCCGGGCTTCCGGACAGGCTGCAAGGTCGCGATCGTAGATCCGACCGGAAAAGTGCTTGCGACAGATGTTGTTTATATTACCGCGAATTCCGCGCAGGCTGTTGCAGCCGGAAAACTCAAGCTGAAAAAGCTGATCCAGCAGTATCATGTTGCCGCAATCGCAATCGGAAACGGTACTGCATCGCGTGAATCCGAGCAGATCGTTGCGGAAATTCTCCGTGAACTTCCGGATCTGAAAGCGGCGTATATGGTCGTCAGCGAAGCCGGTGCATCTGTTTATTCTGCATCAAAGCTTGCTGCGGAAGAGTTCCCGGATTATGATGTCGCACTCAGAAGCGCAGTCTCGATCGCAAGAAGATTGCAGGATCCGCTTGCAGAACTCGTCAAAATCGAGCCGAAAGCAATCGGTGTCGGTGAGTATCAGCATGACATGCCGCCCGCACGCCTTTCCGAATCATTGACCGGCGTCGTTGAGGACTGCGTAAACGCGGTCGGCGTGGACCTGAACACCGCATCCGGCTCGCTGCTCTCATATATCTCCGGCATTCACAGCGGCATTGCACATAATATCGTAACATACCGTGAGGAGAACGGTGCATTCACGAGCCGCAAGGCGCTGCTGAAAGTCCCGAAGCTCGGCGCAAAAGCATATGAGCTCTGTGCCGGATTCCTGCGAGTCCGTGACGGCAAGAATCCGCTGGATAATACCGGCGTTCACCCGGAAAGCTATGCTGCTGCCGAATCGCTCCTGAAGCTTTGCGGCCTTACGCTCAATGATATCGGCGGTGATCTGCAAAAGCTTTCGGATACTGTCGAATCCCGCGGCTATTCTGCACTCAGCAAGGAACTTGAAATCGGTGAGCCGACACTCCGCGATATTGTCAAGGAACTGCAAAAGCCCGGCAGAGATCCTCGTGACGAGCTGCCGAAGCCCCTGATGCGCAGCGGCGATATCATGACGGCAGAAGACCTGAAACCCGGCATGGAGCTGATCGGTACCGTCCGGAATATCATAGATTTCGGAGCGTTTGTAGATATCGGCGTCCATGAAGACGGCCTCGTACATGTTTCGCAGCTTGCAAACAAATTCGTGAAGCATCCGCTGGATGTCGTCAAGGTCGGCCAGATTGTACGCGTCCGTGTATTGGAATCGGATGCAAAACGCAAGCGCATCAGCCTGACGATGAAGGGCGTTTCGCAGGAAAACCTCGATTCCTAAGTTTCAGCTCAAAAGCCGAATGCAGAACTGAACCGAAAGGGGACTATTAATATGGTATACGTGACCGGAGATACTCACGGTGACTTTTCCAGATTCCAGAATTCGATACTGAAAAAAGCAGACGCAAATGATATTGTGATCGTCTGCGGTGATTTCGGCTTCTTCTGGGATGATTCCAAGAAGGAGCAGAAATTCCGAAAAAAGCTGTCTGAACTCAAATATACAGTCGCGTTTGTAGACGGCTGCCATGAAAACTATGATATGCTCGAAAAATTCCCCGTAAAAGAATGGAACGGCGGGCAGGCGCGTGTGATCGCACCGAATCTCGTCCATTTGCTGCGCGGTGAAATCTATACGCTCTGCGGCAAGCGCTTCTTCACCTTCGGCGGCGGACACAGCCAGGATTTTGAATACCGCACAGCTGAAAACTGGTGGGAGCAGGAACAGCCGACCTATGATGAGATCATTCATGCGGCGGAGAATCTGAAATCTTACGATAATACCGTTGACTATATCATCACGCATGAACCGCCGGCTTCTCTGAAAGACTGCCTGCGCGTTGATACAATGCAGCGGCTTGAAGTCCATGCGTTTTTTGAGGATCTGACGCAGATGTGTAATTTTCATCAATGGTATTTCGGCAAATGCCACTTAAACCGCTATGTTCCGCTCAAATATTATGCAGTCTTCGATGAGATTCATCCGCTGAATAATACGATCGGCAAGGCAATTACTGCACAGTATGAGCCTTCGGTACCGGAATCATTCATGCCGGATGAACCGGAGGAAACCGAGGAGGAAGCATAATGGAATCCCAGTTGGAAGCTCAGCTTGAAGCCGGGCAGGAGGCTTTGCAGCAGACAACCGGACTTCTTGCCGGCCTGTGGCAAAAGCTGGTGAACTATCTGCCGACGCTGACCATTGCGCTGATTGTATTCCTGATCGGTATGCTGATTGCGGGATGCATCAATAAGCTCATCTACCATGCGATGAACAAGGCAAAGCTCAATGCAACGGCCGCGGGCTTCGGTAAATCGCTGATCCGCATTCTGCTCTATACTGTTTTGATTATCATTTGCCTTTCAATTCTCGGCGTACCAATGGCATCTATTGTTGCCGTTGTCGGTGCAGCCGGACTTGCGGTCGGACTGGCGCTGCAAAACAGTCTTTCCAATCTGGCAGGCGGCTTTATCATTCTCTTTGCGAAGCCGTTTCAGCACGGCGATTATATTGTGATCGGAAATGATGCGGGCTTTGTCGAGTCTGTCACCATTCTTTATACAGAACTCGTAACGCTCGATAACCGCACGATCTTTCTGCCAAACAGTATTGTATCATCCAGCGCTGTCCAGAATCTCTCGAAAAACGGCACGCTCCGTGTGAATGTTCCGGTACAGGTTTCCTATCAGACCGATCTCAGTATCGCTAAGGATGTCATGCTGAAAGCAGTTCAGTCGCTTCCTATTTCCCGCAAAGACCCTGCGCCTTCTATTGCTGTGACGGCGCTCGGGGATAACGGCATCACGCTGACAGCTTTCTTCTGGGTCAGCAAGAGCGATTACTTCATTGCACCGGGAAAGCTGCTGGAAGCTGTCAAGCCGACATTTGATGCGGCAGGAATCGAAATACCGTATCCGCAGCTCGATATTCACGACAAGACCGGAAAAGGGGAGTTCGTCCATGAAAATCACCGATGAAATGATTGACCGCTATGCGCAGGAATATTGCAGAAAACATGCAAACACCATGCAAATTATCACAAGTGAAGAGGTTGCATATCATTTCTTTCTGGGACAGGATACGGAAGACATTTTGAATTATACCAACAGCCGCAAGCCGCTGGATGAGGTCTATCTGACGCAGGCGATGATCGAATGTGCAGACCGGGCAGGACTTGTCGAAGAGTGGATGCATACCTTTGATCCGGATGATACGCTCTGGCATAAAATTTCCCGGATTCTGCGCAAGCAGATTCGTGAGAGGAAACAATCTGAATCAGATTAAAGTAAAATTGTGCAATTTGCCGGAATCCGCTGCGATTCTTGACAATCGCAAAACGGATGTGATATAATAAAAGTTGCACAATTCGGGACGACATCATGCGCGGGGAGATGACAATTCTCGCCGCGTTTGTTTTGAATTATTACAATGTTACGGAGGTTACGCAATGGAACCGATCAATGAAATTGCGGCACGCATCCGCGAGCTGCGCGAAGTATGTGATTATTCTGTTGAAAAGCTTGCTGAAGAGCTCAGCCTCAGCGCAGAGCAGTATGAAAGCTACGAAAAGAACGGCGATTTCCCAATCAGCGTGATCTATGAGATCGCAAATAAGTTCAATGTTGATTTTAATGAGCTGATTACCGGCGAACCGAGCCGGATTGATACGTTCCAGGTAGTCCGCCGCGGCCAGGGTAAAAGCATCAGCCGTTTTCCGGGCTATCGCTTCAAGGATCTCGCATTCCGGTATGCAGATAAAATCATGCAGCCGCTTCTCGTTACGCTGGAACCTTCCGATGAGCCTGCAAAGCTTGTAACACACAGCGGTCAGGAATTCAACCTCGTTCTCAAAGGAACAGTTGCTGTTGTATTTGAGGATCGTGAGATCATCCTCAATGAGGGCGACTCGATTTATTTCAATCCGACCTATCCGCACGGACAGCGCTGCGCCGGTGACACCAAAGCAAGATTTTTGACGATGATTGCGGAATAATCCGCAGCACCGCATATATAAAGGAGTAAGAATAATCATGCTGTTAGACCGCTATCTGCCCCGCATCGAATTTGATTCCTACGAAGATTTCCGGGATAATTACCGCGTGAACGTTCCGGAGAATTTCAATTTCGGCTGGGACATCGTCGATGAGTGGGCAAAGCAGGAGCCGGAGAAAAAAGCGCTGCTCTGGCTCAGCCACGAGAAAGAAGAGCGCACCTTTACCTTTACTGAGATCTCCAAGCTTTCCAACCAGACATGCCATTATTTCAAGAGCCTCGGTCTGAAAAAAGGCGATGTTGTTCTGCTGATTCTGCGCCGCCGCTGGGAATACTGGGTCATTGCGACTGCGCTGCACAAGCTTGGCATCATTCTGATCCCCGGCAATCTGCTCTTCACCACACATGATATCGCATATCGCGGCAATATGGCAGAAATTTCTGCAATTATCGCCTGCGATGATGAATACATCCGCGGCCAGATCGACGGTGCTGCACCGCAGATCAAAACGCTGCGCAAAAAGATTGCTGTTGCACAGCCGCGTGAGGGCTGGGATTTCTTCACCGAAGAAATCGCAAAATACCCGGACACCTTTGAGCGTCCGACCGGTGAAGAGGCAACCAAAGCAACCGATACCATGCTGATTTATTTCACATCCGGTTCGACCGGTATGCCGAAAATGGTATGCCACAATTTCGCGCATCCGCTCGGCCATATTGTCACCGCAAAGTACTGGCATCAGGTGCAGGAAAACAAGCTGCATATGTCCATTTCTGATTCCGGCTGGGCAAAATTCGGCTGGGGCAAGATCTATGGCCAATGGATCTGCGGCGCAATTCAGTTTGTCTATGATTTCACGGGCAGATTCAATGCAAAGGACATGCTTGAAGTCATCAGCAAGCACAAGCTGACCACTTTCTGCGCACCGCCTACCATGTACCGCTTTATGCTTCAGGAAGACATGACGCAGTATGATCTTTCCACGATCCAGAACTTCTGCAATGCCGGCGAACCGCTGAATCCGGAGGTCTTCAACCGCATCTATGAGCTGACGGGCAAAAAGATGCGCGAGGGCTTCGGTCAGACCGAAGGTACTGTTCTTGTCGCAAACTTCCCGTGGATCGATCCGAAGCCGGGCTCCATGGGCAAGCCTTCTCCGCTTTATAACATTCATCTGCTCCGTCCGGACGGAACCGAATGCGAAGACGGTGAAGAGGGCAGCATCATGGCGTGCGGTATTGATAAGGCGCATCCGACAGGTCTGTTCTGCGGATACTATAAGAATCCCGAACTGACTGAAGCTGTGCTTGGCGGTGAAAACTACGACACCGGCGACGTTGCTTGGCGCGATTCCAGAGGCTATTACTGGTTTGTCGGCCGAAATGACGATGTGATCAAGTGCTCCGGCTACCGCATCGGACCGTTTGAGGTCGAGAGCGCTCTGCTGACACACCCGGCAGTTGTCGAATCCGCTATCACCGGCGCACCGGATCCGATCCGCGGTCAGGTCGTCAAGGCAACAGTTGTTCTGGCAAAGGGCTATTCGCCTTCTCCGGAATTGACCAAGGAGCTTCAGGATCATGTGAAGCGTGAAACTGCTCCGTATAAGTATCCGCGTGTGATTGAGTATGTTGATGAGCTCCCGAAGACACTCGGCGGCAAGATCAAGCGTGCAATGATCCGTCATACTGATGAGGAAAACTTCAAAAAGTAAAATGAAATCACCGCTGCAAGGTTGAAAGCAGCGGTGATTCTTTTTTATACATGAAAACAGCGTTCCGGCCTGAGCCGAAACGCCGTTCATTTGAATGGAGGCGGCGGGAATTGAACCCGCGTCCGAAAACCGTTCCATCCGATCTTCTACGAGCGTAGTTTATCTTTTGCATTCCCTATTCGCAGCGCCGATAAACAGGCTATACGAAAAAGTAGCACATTGTGCGACTGCCGATTATGTGCGTCCTCAGCAGACGTTCACCGCGTCATGACGCCAGACACCGGATACGCGGTAATCTCCGGGCTGACGGAGGCCTTAAGCGGCCATCAAAACGGAATCGTTGTTCTCGTTTAAATTTAGAAAGTTGCACATTTTACGGGTTATGCGCCCGGCTCGCCAATCAAACTTCCCAGCCCCCGTCGAAACCTTTACGCCCCCGTTTCGGGTAACTGAAAGCAGAATTGCCTTTTATATTATACCGTATCTGCGGCAATTTGTCAACCGTTCATCGAAGCAAAGTTATCTCCTGCTTTTCTGCATCGACCTGCGCAAATGCGCCGTAGGGGAGAATTGCCCGCGGTGCCGCATGACCGAAATTGACATTGTAAAGTATCGGCAGCGAGGGATCGTTCACAACCTCACGCCAGACCGTTTTATATTCCTCATAATACTGTTCATTCATCGGTTTGCCGATCAGAATACCGTTGACCGAATCAAATACGCCTTCGGATTTCAGCGCTTGCAGACAAAGGCGAAGCCGTTCCGGAGTCGGCACTGTTTCACTTGTTTCCGCAAAGAAAATCTTCCCGCTCCATTCTTCCGCAGCCGGAAAAATATTGAATCTGCGCGTAATCGAAGCCTGCTCATTGAATACGGACGGATCAATAAACGGAACAGTACTAAAATGTTCTGCATACTCTGTTCCGCAGTCAGAGAGGATCATATCACCAAGGCTGTCCACACATCCGCCGAGCAATTCACCTTCAAACCGCGGCTTACCTTGCAGCAGTTCATAGCCGTGTTGTTCCGGATGAGATACCGGCATGGTTCCGACTGCCGCAGCAGAGAAATCAGTCCGTTCCTCATACCAGACAGGTGCCGGCGTGATTTTTCGCCCATGATAGGGGGCAAAACAGCTTGCAAACTGTTCCCCGGAATAGGGCAGCATATCACCGGAAAGCTCAGCCAGATCCGGCATCAGCGCCTGCCCGTAAAAGGTTTGCAGCCCCAGCCGGTGAAACATCAGGTGATTATTCGTCGTATCAGAAAAGCCGAGAAAGAATTTCGGATGTTCATGCACAGCACGGATAAATTCCGCATCATCCATCAGATAGGGGAATGTCCGGAATGTATCAATGCCGCCGATTGCGGTGATAATTCCGCAGATGCTGTCATCCAGAAATGCCGCTTTCAGGTCTGCTGCACGGTTTTCAGGGTGCTTCCAGACCGACTCTGATCCGTCGCAGGCGTGTGCCATATATACCGGCTCAAGCCCGAATGACCGCAGCATTTTTTCGCCGAGTTCCTTCTCATGTGCACAATACGGTTCTCCCAGAATCCCGTTTGACAGACTGACGATTGCAATACGGTCGCCTTTTTTCAGCGGATTCGGAAAAATCATGTTGTGTCCCTTTCTGTTATTGATTTCTGGATTTCACCGCACGGTCAATGTCGCGGTTTGCAGATTTGATTGCGGCATCCTCGCGCTTATCATAGAGCTTTTTACCCTTGCACAAGCCAAGCTGCACCTTCACTCTGCCGTCCTTGAAGTACAGTGAGAGCGGAATCAGCGTCAGGCCCTGTGTTTTCAGCGTACCAAAAAGCTTGAGAATCTCGCGCTTATGCATCAGAAGCTGCCGCACGCGGCGCGGATCCTTATTGAATACATTGCCTTTTTCATACGGAGAAACATGCATATCGCGAAGCAGAAGCTGACCGTCCTCGATCGAGCACCAGCTGTCCTTCAGATTGACATTGCCGTTACGGATTGACTTGACCTCCGTGCCGACCAGTGCAATTCCGGCTTCATATGTTTCCAGTACAAAATAATCATGCCGCGCCTTGCGGTTTTCTGCAATCTGTTTGATGCCAGCCTGTTTCATCAATCAGCCCTCCTTTCGCAGATTTTCATTATACCATTTTCACAGCGAAAAGTCAAGATACAAGCGGGTCGTAATTGCTCGGATCTGCGGGAATAGCGTGATATTTGACATCTGCGCTGATTTGTGATAGACTATACGAAAAGGAGCGTGGGCAGAATGCAGGAAGCTTATCTCATTGCATACAGCATGTCCTATACCGGTGACAGTACGCATTATTTCATCTGGTACGAGGATACACAGGGCCGGAATCGTTTTTATTCAGCAGAAGACAAACTTGCCGAGTTTTGGACGGAAGCTGATGCAAAGCAGCAAATCAAAATACTCGGTATGCAATACATAAATACTGTTCCCTTTGATGCTGAACGCCTTGACTATTGGCTTTGTACCGGCAGCCGTTCACAGATTTACACAGATGAGCAGCTGGATACGGAGTTTCTGCTGGATTTCTGGAATCTGTTTGATGATGCGGCTTACTCGCTTGGAACGACACTTCCGGAGCCGCCCGGCGCAGATGCTTGTTATGAAAAACTGTTCCGAAGCTGTGACGCTGCTGCGATTATGACCGATCCGTCTGCGCGCAATCCGGCGCTTTCTGAGAACGAAATTGCGATTATCCGCAGCGTGCTCAAAAGCGGATTTGAACTGTTCTGGAATCATACAGAAATCATCCGACCGGAGGAACAAAATGGAAGGGAATAACTGCTTGCGCTGTCCGCGTCAATGCGGCGTAGACCGTTCAGTACAGTATGGATTCTGCGGCGAATCCGAAGAGATCCGGATTGCAAGAGCCGCACCGCATATGTGGGAAGAGCCGCCGATCAGCGGTCAAAACGGCTCCGGCACGATCTTCTTCAGCGGCTGCAATCTGCGCTGCATCTATTGCCAGAATCACGAAATCGCAGTTTCACATCTCGGCTATCCGGTTTCAGCGGATCAGCTGCTCCGGATTTTCTTTGATTTACAGGCGCAGGGAGTTCATAATATCAATCTTGTTACAGCAGGTCATTTTGTGAAAGAGCTGCTCCCGGTTTTGCGGAAAGCAAAAGGGGCGGGGCTGCAAATCCCGATTCTCTGGAACAGCAGCGGGTATGAATCCGCTGAAACGATCCGGATGCTCGAAGGATTGATCGACATATACCTGCCGGATTTCAAATATATCAATCCGAAAACCGCAAAGGAATATTCCAATGCACCGGATTATCCGGAAATCGCAAAGCTGTCACTTGCCGAAATGGTACGGCAGACCGGCGCACCGCAGATTGACAAAGAAACCGGCCTGATGACACGCGGCGTTCAGGTGCGGCATCTGGTTCTGCCCGGACACGCACAGGAATCCCGGCAGATTCTGTGGTATCTCTGTCAGACCTACGGAAACGGAATCGGTTACAGCATCATGAATCAGTACACACCAATGCCGCAGATGAAGGATCATCCGCTGCTGTCGCGCAGGGTTACCGCGCAGGAATATGAAAATGTCATACGCTATGCAAAACAAATCGGTATCGAAAACGCCTATACGCAGGAGGGGGAGGCAGCATGCGAATCCTTTATACCGGAATTCTCGGGTCAGCCGCAATAAAGCCGATCTCCGGCGGCGGATTCTGGGCAGGCTTTTTCGCAGTCGCATTTCTGATTCCGGTGATATATTTCATACGGAAAATCGCAGCGTATTTCACTCTGAAAAAACACGGAGAATCGACCGAAGCCAAAATATGGCAGACAGAAAAACAGCCATACCGGTATACATATGTATACCGGAAATACTACAACTTTGACATCGGCGGACAATCATACGGCGGCTTCTTTAATACCGGGGTCAATCTCAAAAAATATCAAACAAACCGGACAATCCGGATATACTATGACAAAGAGAATCCGGCGCATCATATCATCAACGGTCTGTCACTCTATGAGCCGCTTGGTCTGCTGCTTCTCACCGGACTGCCGTTTCTGAGTGCAGTATATCTTTTCATACTGGAATTCCATAAATGTTTTTGAAGAATCCGGCACAGGACTTGCAATCTGTGCCGGATTATGTTATAATGATACCGTAAATTTAAAATCAAAAAGGAGTCTGTTCAAATGGATATTATGGAAAAAGCGCTTGCTGCACATCAGGAGTGGGGCGGCAAGCTCGACATTCGTTCTAAAGTTGCGATCAAGGATAAGGATGCTCTTTCGGTTGCTTATACACCGGGCGTTGCGCGTCCCTGCCTTGAGATTCAGAAAAATCCGTCTTTGTCATATGATCTGACCGGACGAGCAAATCTCGTCGCAGTCATCACGGACGGCACAGCTGTCCTCGGCCTTGGTGATATCGGCCCGCTCGCTGCAATGCCTGTTATGGAAGGGAAGTGCGCGCTGTTCTCGGAATTCGGCGGTGTTCAGGCAATTCCGCTCTGCGTTGACAGCAAGGATCCCGATGAATTCTGCAAGACGGTTGCTCTGATTGCAGGCAGCTTCGGCGGCATCAACCTCGAAGATATTTCCGCTCCGCGCTGCTTTGAAATTGAGCGCAAGCTGAAGACCATGGTTGATATTCCGGTTTTTCATGACGATCAGCACGGTACTGCTGTTGTAGCATCCGCTGCGATCATGAACGCATCCAAGCTGGCCGGCAAGGAAATCGGTAATCTGAAAGTCGTCATTAACGGCGCGGGCGCAGCAGGCGTTGCAATCGCTGAAATGCTGCTCTCGATCGGCGTCAATGATATCATGATGCTCAACTCCAAGGGCATTGTCTGCGAAGGCGACAAGCTTTCTTCTGAAGCGTTGACCTCGCTTTCCAAGCGTACCAATAAGAATCACATTCACGGCGGTCTTGCCGATGCTATGAAGGGCGCAGATGTCTTTATCGGCGTTTCAAAGCCGAATCTTGTCACGCCGGAAATGGTGAAGTCCATGAACGACAAACCTTTCATTTTTGCAATGGCAAATCCGACGCCGGAAATCATGCCGGATCTCGCAAAGGAAGCGGGCGCATTTGTCGTCGGTACCGGCAGAAGCGATTTCCCGAACCAGATCAACAACGTGCTCGCATTCCCGGGCATCTTCAAGGGCGCACTTTCTGTCCGTGCATCGGATATCACAGAGGGCATGAAGCACGCTGCTGCTAAGGCAATCGCAGGCTGTGTCTTCGAAGCTGAACTCTCGCCGGATTGTGTTATTCCGAATCCGTTTGATCCGCAGGTCGCACAGGCCGTTGCAGAAGCCGTTGCAGAAGCTGCAATCAAGGACGGCGTTGCCCGCATTTGCTCGGAGAAATAATCATGCTGCGGATCGACAGTAATTTTCTGCGCATCGTTCTGATTCTGATTGCAGTAATCGGCATCATCTGGTTCTTTTTGCCGTCTACAGTCGGCATTGTCAATATCGGAAATGCGTTCGGCATCGGATGCTGCGGTTTGCTGCTGCTTTTCGCAGGCTTCAACAAACGCATTTCGCATCTGCTTGACACGATCTACGCGAACCGGATCGGAAAGATCTCGCTTCGTATACTCGGTATCCTAATGATACTCGGCGTATTGTATTGTCTCATAATCAGTATCATGATGCTGCATTCAGCCTATCGGAAACCAAAAGAAACACCGCAGGCAGTAATTGTACTTGGCTGCAAGGTGAAAGGTACAAGGCCGTCGAGAATGCTCTCGGAACGAATCCAGGCGGCTTATGATGCAATGCAGACTTATCCGGAAATTGTTGCTGTCGTATCCGGCGGAAAAGGTAATGACGAAGATATCTCAGAAGCGGAATGTATGCGGCGGGAACTGATCAGCAAAGGCATTCCGGAATCCAGAATTTTTGTTGAGGATCAGTCTACCTCGACCTCTGAAAATCTGCGCTTTTCCAAGAAAATCCTCGACGAGAACGGCATAACCGGCAATCTGCTGATTGCAACGGACGGGTATCATGAGATGCGGGCACAATATCTTGCGAAGCTTGAGAATCTGCCGCATTGCGATCCGGCTGCCGCTCACACAACAGCTCTGATGTTCCCGACCTACTGGGTACGGGAATGGTTCGGGCTAGTACATGCATTTGTTTTTGGAAATTAATCTCAGGAACTGCTGTCTGCGGACGGCAGTTCTTATTGTTTTCACTTTATTACATGAAAGCGAAAAAATCTTTGTGAAAATATTGACAAACTCGGTAAAATAGAGTATAATAATAGGCATAAAAGAATACACAAGGAGGTCTCTACTCATGAGCAAGATTCGTATTGGTATTGTCGGCTACGGCAATCTCGGAAAAGGTGTGGAGCTTGCAATCCGCAGCAACCCGGACACCGAGCTGGCATTTGTCGCAACGCGCCGTGATCCTTCCTCGGTAACGCTGAAAACCGCAAATATCCCGGTTTACCAGTACAATGACCTCGCAGCACATCAGAACGATGCTGATGTTGTCATTGTCTGCGGCGGTTCTGCAACCGATCTGCCGAAACAGACTCCGGAGCTTGCGAAGCTCTTCAACGTTGTTGACAGCTTTGATACACACGCCAGAATCCCGGAGCACTTTGCAAATGTCGATGCAGCTGCAAAGGCATCCGGTCACGTCGCAATGATTTCTGTCGGCTGGGATCCGGGCATGTTCTCCCTGGCCAGACTCTACGGCAACTGCATCCTTCCTGACGGCAAGGATTATACTTTCTGGGGCAAGGGTGTTTCCCAGGGGCACTCTGATGCGATCCGCCGTGTCGAAGGCGTTCAGGACGGCAAGCAGTATACTGTTCCGATCGAATCTGCAATGGAGGCAGTCCGCAGAGGCGAGCAGCCGGAGCTGACCACGCGTCAGAAGCATCTCCGTGAGTGCTATGTCGTCGCAAAGCCGGGTGCTGATCTCAACAAGATCGAGCACGATATCAAGACCATGCCGAACTACTTTGATGAGTACGACACCGTTGTTCATTTTATTTCGCAGGAAGAACTGAACCGTGATCACGCAGGCATCCCGCACGGCGGCTTTGTCATGCGCAGCGGCGTTTCCGGTGAGAACAAGGAGCATAAGCACCTGATCGAATACAGCCTCAAGCTCGACTCCAATCCGGAATTTACTACGAATGTTCTGGTCGCATTTGCGCGTGCTGTCGCACGTTTTGCAAAGGAGCAAAACACAGGCTGCAAGACGGTTTTTGATGTACCTCCTGCATATCTCTCGCCGCTTTCCGGAGATGAACTTCGCGCGCATATGCTTTGATTTTCGCCTGTAAGTTGTAATAATCGCCAAGAATTACATGTGTTTCGACGGGTTTCTGATTGAAAAATCCGAATTATCAAATTCGATTTGACAAATCACGTATTTTCGTTATATAATACATGCATAGACTTTATATACAGGAGGAAATCCCCATGAAGAAAAACGATCTGGTTGCAGCGATTGCTGCAAAAGAAAATTGCCCCAAGAAGGAAGCTGACAAGGCTCTGAACCTGGTTCTGGATGCAATCACCGATGCGCTCATCGCTGGTGAGAAGGTCTCCATCACCGGTTTCGGTACATTTGAAGTTCGTGATCGTCCCGCAAAGCAGTGCAAGAATCCGCGTACCGGTGAGATCATGACCACGAAGCCCTGCAAGGCTCTCGCATTCAAGGCAGGCAAGACTCTGAAGGATTCCATCAACGAAAAGTAATCGAACACCCGCGACTGGCAGAGGAGGAAACGAACATGCCGAATACAAAGAAGGAAGTTGCAGAAGAGGCTGTTAAGAAGGTGAAGGCTGTTGCCGAGGATGCCAAGGCAACCGTAAAGGCCGCTGCTGAAACTGTAACTGAAAAAGCTGAAGCTACCGTCGAAAAGGCAAAGTCCGCTGCAAAGAAGGCAGCTGCAAAGCCGCGCCGTGCAGCTGCAAAGAAGCCTGCTGTTAAGAAATCCGCTGAGAAGCTCGAGGCAAAGGTTGTCATTGAACTGCCGAATGTTTCGGAATCTACGGATTCTCTGATTGAGCGTGCAAAGGCAGATTGGACTGCGAAGGGCAATGCGCTGGATGATATGAAGCAGCTTACGCTTTATATCAATGCTGTTGAAGGTATGGTTTACTACGTTGTCAACGATGATTACCTCTCCGGTAATTTCGCAATCTGATTACAAGAAAAGCTGCACCAGGGAAACCTGATGCAGCTTTTTTGCATAGAAAGGCCGTTTTTTGCAGATACTCCTGATGTATGGAAATGAAAGGAGTATTCTAATATGCAAAGACGGCCGTTTCGTTTATTGATGCTCTCCGGTATTCTTTTGCTCTGTATGGCGGGAATTATGGTGCAGCTGTTTCATATTCTGCGGAAGCCGCAGGTTTACGAGGTCAGCAGCCGCCAGGGACATTATCATCTGCATGTACCGCTGACGGAAGGTACAATCTATGACTGCAATTTTCAGCCGCTCAATCATCCGGAAGATGTGATCATCGCTGTTGTCAATCCGACTCCGGAAACACTTGCCCCGATCTTCACAAAACTGAAAGACCGTGAAGCGGTCAGCGAACAGCTTCAGCACAGTACGCCGTTTTATTGCTATCTGAATGAGGAAGCGGAGCAAAACCAGAATCTTGTAGTGCTGCATGGTGCGCGGAATCCCGAAGGGCCGCTGCCTGCTCAGCATATCCTTGGCTACCGGCAAAACGGGAAAGCCATGGCGGGATTAGAATTTGCATTTTCTGATTGGCTGTCAGCCTGTGATACCTCAGCTGATGTGACATTTTCAGTCAGCGGCAGGGGAGAAGTCCTCGCAGGTGCCGGGCGATCGCTGATCCTGAACGGGCAAACCGGCGGCGGAATTGTCACAACAATCGACAAAAGGATTCAGCAGATTGCGGAAAAATCGCTGAAAAAAGCTGCTCCGTTTGCAGGCGCAGCAGTCGTGATGCAGATCGGAACAGGGGAGATCGCCGCATGTGCCAGTACACCGGTTTATGATCCGGATCATCTTGCGGACGCAATGGAGCAGGTGCAGTCACCGTTTCTGAATCGTGCATTCTCCGCATACAGCGTTGGTTCCGTCTTTAAAATTGTAACGGCAGCCGCAGCTTTGGAACATGGGATCCCTGTGAAGTTCATGTATGAATGTGACGGCGATGTATCGGTATACGGACAGCGATTCCGATGTCACAAATGGAACGGCCACGGTTTACTCGATATGCAGCAGGCAATGATTCAATCCTGCAATCCATATTTTATCACACTCAGTATGCGAATGACGCCCGAAATCATGCATGACACAGCTGCGGCGCTCGGATTCGGGAAAGAAAACAAGCTGGCAAACGGCCTGATTTCATCATCGGGTTATCTGCAATCTGTGGACGATCTGCAAATCGAAGCGGAGAAAGCAAACATGAGCTTCGGTCAGGGCAAACTGCTTGCAACACCGCTTCAGGTCTGTGCGATGACTGCTTGTATTGCGAATGACGGCATCTATTCAGAGCCGAGTTTGATTCGCAGCCTGACTGCGGACGGTCAGACGGCACTTTCAGAACCGAATCCCGTTCAGTATCGTGCGCTGAATGCTAAAACCGCTGCAAAAGTCCGGCGCATGATGGTATCTGTCATCGAAAAGGCAAAGCAGACAAATGGCAAGCCTGAAAACACCCGAGCCGCAGGAAAAACATCAACCGCGCAGACCGGAAAATTCGATGCAGACGGCAATGAACTCTGTCATGCATGGATGACCGGATTTTTCCCGGTCAATCAACCGAAATATGCAGTAACTGTTTTCATCGAAAACGGCGGCTCCGGCAATGAAACCGCCGCTCCGATTTTTCGGGATATGATCGAACAGATCACAGCGGCAGATTTATAACCGCAGAAATTCGCCGCTGACATATCCCGTTTTCCCGTTATAGGTTGTGACAAACCAGCCGTCTGTTTCTCCGTAGAGGATCAGCTGCGTATCATCCGGAATCTGTGTCAGGATTGTCCCGGAGAGTGCAGGATAATCCCGGAGATTCAGGCGGCTTCCGTTTGTCTCGACCGTGCCGTAAAACGGTTCTGTTTCGTTGATAAACGGAATTCCGAAGTAATCTGTCAGCGAGAGCACCAGCGTCATTGCAATCTGTTTCAGATTCTTCTGGATCCATTCGACATCTTCCAGATTATCGTGATAACCGATTTCTGCAAGGACTGCGACCGCCTTTGTTCGCAGCACTTCACCGAGGCGGTTTGTCGGGCGGGCAGTCACCTGATTCTCCAGCGGATAGATCCGCTGCAAATTATTTGCGATGATGGTAGCCAGCAGCTCGCTGTCCCGGCTGGACGGCGCAAAATACACATCAATCCCGCGCAGCATTCCTGCAAATTGTTTCGGTGCAGCATTGGAATGCAGCGCAAGATGTACATCAAATTTCCCCGCATTAGAGTCTGCAATCGCGCCTGCTACATTCCGCTCCGGATCATTCCGGATATAAGAAATTCCGCAGGCACGCAAGTAGGGTTCCATTTCAGTCGCCAGAAGATTCATCACCATTTCTTCATTCCCGGTACCGTCTGCATAGGGATTCCACTCCTGCGTGGATGGACTTAAAAATACAATCGGCATAGAGCACACCTCTTTCTGAAATATTTCTATATCTTATGCAGGATAATTTCTTTTGTGCATCAAAAAACGTGAAAAGCACTTGCATTTCAAATATTTTTATTGTATAATTATAGTAGGAAGATATTTACAAAAGGGGTGATTGCATATGAGAATACTGCTCGTGGAAGATGAAACCGCGCTCTCGGATGCACTCGTTCAGATATTTCATAAGAATAAATACATCGTGGATGCCTGTTATGACGGTGAATCCGGCCTCGACAGCGCGCTGTCCGGTATCTATGATATGATCGTGCTCGATGTCATGCTGCCGAAAATGAACGGACTGGATGTTCTGCGTGAGATCCGCAGAAATAAGCTCACCACACCGGTTCTGCTCCTGACCGCGAAAGATACGATCGCGGATAAGGTTGCCGGTCTGGATGTCGGCGCAGATGATTACATGACAAAGCCGTTCTCATCAGATGAACTGCTTGCAAGAATCCGTTCACTCTATCGCAGAAATGCAAATGTTATCTTCGAGAATGTCCTGACATGGAGCGACCTGACGCTCAATCTCTCGACCTATGAGCTCTTCTGCGGCAAGAATTCTTTTAAGCTTGGGCTCAAGGAATTCTCAATGATGGAGCTTTTCCTTAAAAACGGAAACCGGATTCTCTCCAAGGAAACGCTGATCGTCAAAATCTGGGGTTATGAATCCGATGCGGAAAATAACAATGTCGAAGTCTATGTCAGCTTCCTGCGCAAAAAGCTGGCGCATATGAAATCAAAGGTCGCGATCAAAACAGTTCGCGGCGTCGGATATTGCCTGGAAGAAAAGGAATAATCCCGGCAATTCATTCTGAAAGGAGGAATGCAGCATGATCAGGAAACTCAGGCGCAGATACCTGATTACGAATATGGCACTTTTGAGCGGTACGCTTTTGATCTGCCTTGCGGTTTTGTTCGGATTCCTCTACCATTCGGAAATCAGTTCATCCTATACCGTAATGCAGGAGATGATCCGGGATGCAAATATGCCGGAACCGCCGATGCATGAAGCAGCGGAACCAAATGCATTTTACGGAGATGCAGGTTTCATTCCGCTGGGATATGAGACGCCCTCATGCAATGAAGAAAATCGCGAAGAACGTGCTGAAGAAACGCAAAATGATGACTGGTTCTGCCGCGATTACAACGAAGGTAAATCATCCGCATTCCAGAATAACGATCAGCAGAATGACTACTGGAAGGCACCGGATCAGAATGATCAGTCCGGCGGGAATCAATACTGGGATCCGAACGGTCAGCAGCCGCAATGGCCTGGATATCCGGGATACCCGGTTTATCCGGTTTACCCGTGGCCGGTCTATCCATGGCCTGTATATCCCTGGGTTCCGCCATATGATCCGAACTGGCAAGGGGACCCGAATCAATTCAACCAGCAGCAGGGGCAAAATGAACAGCAGCAGGAACAATCAACGGAAGAACAGCCTGTTGTAACCGAACCGCCGCAAACCGAACCGCCCCAGGAAGAGGCGCAACAGGAGTATACAGAGCCGAACCAGGATCCGGAAGATCCTGCGGAACATGATACCGAGCCGCTTCTGACAAGGCCGCGCGATGCAGAGCATCATTCTGAAGATCGTTCGGATACGCGCCCCACAAGAAATCCGCGGACAGACCCGCGCAGATCGACAACAACCGAGGCAGTCCCGGAAGCAACACAGCCTGCGGCCGATACATCCGAGATTCCGCTTGCATCTGCGCCGGTTACATCGTCCTCTGAAACACAGCCCGTGATCCCTCTGCAGGAAGGTCAATATATCCCGGATGCGCTGATTGCGCAGCTTGACGATGACGGCAATATCTCCGCTTACTGCGGCAATGACAACGAGTTCACCGAGGATGAACGCTTCCAGAAGCTGCACTATGCAGCCAATGAATTCAAGCGCCGCGGTACAGAATCCGGAGTCATGCGCATCGAAGATGTTTCCTACCGCTTTATGGGTAAAAAAGACGAAAACGGTAATTTCCGGCTTGTGCTGCTTGACCGGACGCTTGAAATCTCTACGCTGAATCGTCTGCTCTTTATCTTCCTGATGATTACCGTACTCGGTCTGCTGCTGATGTTCGGAATCAGCATGAAGCTCGCAAACTGGACCGTCAAGCCGATTGCAGTTGCCTGGGAGAAGCAAAAGCAATTTGTTGCGGACGCATCCCACGAGCTGAAAACACCGCTTGCTGTTATTTCTGCAAATACCGAGGTTATCCTTGCGAATCCGCAGGAATCCGTGGCGGGACAGAATAAATGGCTCAGCTATATCCAGTCCGAGACCATGCGCATGTCAAAACTCGTTTCCAATCTGCTTTCTGTTGCGCGTATGGATCATAATTCGGACAGCAAGAATTCGCTCCGGTCGATTCCGCTCTCGGAAGCAGTTTCCAATGTTTGTCTCGTATTTGAACCGATCATCTACGAGAACGGTAAGACGCTGAATACGATCATTCAGCGCAATGTATCGCTGATGGCCGAGGAAGACAATATCAAGCAGCTGCTCTCAATTCTGCTGGATAATGCAGTCCTGCATTCTGTCCCGAATGCGCAGATCACAGTTTCGCTTTCCAGGGATGTTCAGGGAAAAATCCGGCTGAGTGTTGCGAATACTGCAAAGGATATCCCGAAGGAACAGCTCTCTCATTTGTTTGACCGCTTCTACAGAGTCGATACCGAGGGCAGCCCGAACGGTTCTGGCCTCGGACTCAGCATCGCAAGGAGCATTGTACGCCAAATGGGCGGCACGCTGACTGTCACGAGCGAAAACCAGCTCGTCACATTTGTGGCTGTCTTTTCCTCATAAATGATAAGATAGAATCCCGCTGAAAAACGGCGGGATTCTATTTTTTTGTACTTCTGCATAAGCTGACAATGGGGTGAGACAATGTTGCAAATGCAGAACAACCGTAAAATGGTAACAGAGACAATCTTTCTAAGCTGTCTTTCTGTCGGTTTGCAGGGACTCGGCCTGCTGCTGAATATATTTCTGACGCATCAGCTTGGCGCTGCGGTTGTCGGGGAAGTCACGCTGATTGGTTCATTTTACAGTCTGGCAGCAATCCTGAGCGGCGGCTGCGGTTTTATTGCAGCAAGCAGGTTCATGTCAGAAGAGATCGGCTGCGGCGGAAGTCCGCATCGGGTTTATCAATATATCACCTGGTTTTGCCTCGCGTTAAGTACGGCAGCAGCAATTCTGCTTTGTATATTCGCTGATCTTCCCGGAAAGCTCAGCGGACAGGAGATTCTTTCAGCGCAGGCTATTCGTTTGTTAAGTCTTTCTCTGCCGCTTTCCGCGCTGGCAGGATGTCTGAAAGGGCGCTGTTACGCGCATAATCGCGTATACCTTCCGGCTGCCGCGGATTGCATTGAGTTTCTGATGCGGTCCGGTACACTCGCTTTTTGTACGCTGTTTCTGATTCCAAAAGAGATCGTTCATGTGATTACAGCAGTTGCGCTCTCCATGATCGCCGGACAGGGGAGTACTGTGCTCTTTCTGCTCTGCATACGAATGCCGCGCTGCGAGCAATGCAAGGTCTGCTCTTTTACATTCCGCTCATATTTAAAAAAAATATTCCCGATTATGATGAATGCATCGCTGGTTGCAATCCTCAGCACAGCAAATGATGCACTTGTTCCGCTGACATTGCTGCAATTCGGAAGCAGCCCGACAGAAGCACTCGCGCAATTCGGTCAGTTTGAAGCGATTATAATTCCAGCACTGTTTTTCCCGTCTGTGATTCAATGCGTCATGTCCGGCTTGATTGTCCCGGAATTATCAAAAGCAAATGCCGCGCAGGAACAGCACACAATTCGCCTCATTACAGAACGTGTCCTGGAGCAAACGATCTCCTATGCTCTTTTCATTGTAATGTATTTGGTGCAATTCGGAAATCAGATTGGTCTGATTCTCGGGGGAGATGCCTTCACCGGGGGAATTCTCAGAGTCATGGCACCGGTCGTTCCGTTTATTTACTTGGAGATCATTTTGGAAGGTGTCTTGCGCGGCCTCGGGAAGCATAACTTCTCAACATTGAATTATTTTGGTGAATATATCGTGCGAATCTCTGTTCTGCTGATCTTCGTCCCGATGTTTGGCTTTTATGGAATCGCAGCTTCTTATCTGGCCTGTAATCTCTGCGGAAATACTGTCCGGATCTTCTTTGTACTGCGGATGACGGGCCTGAAACCGGTATGGAAACGAATCCTGATTCATCCTGCGATTGCTGTTTTTGGTACATGGCAGATCACAATTCTTCTGAAAAAAATCTGCGCGAATCTGCACATGCCTGCTTTTGCGATTATGATTCTATGCGGCATATTCGGCGGATCGCTCTACATGATGCTGCTGCGTTTGCTGAATCAGCCACAGTTACAAATTCGGCAAATCCAAAGGCAGATATAAGCAAAGAAAAACAGCACCGGAATCTGATAACCGGTGCTGTTTTTTATTTCAGAATCAGCGGAAGCAAGACAAGTGCAAGATAGGATGCGACAGATGCGGACAGCGCGACAACAATCAGCGGCAGGCCGAAATACGCCAGAACAACCGCAACGATCGTACCGACGATCGCGGACGGAAGATCTTGCGTTGCATAGAAAATAGAAGGTATCGTCATCGCACTTAATACAGCATATGGAATATAATAGAGAACACTTTGAATAAACCGATTTTTGATTTTTTTACGAAAAAACGTGAACGGTACCATACGAATGATATAAGTCGTAACCGCCATGACGACAATCGCTAACAGAATTCGGGTCATTGTTCCGCCTCCTTTGCCTGATCTTCATCCGGAATCGGAAAAAGAATTGCACCAAATACAGAAGCAGCCAAAGCGGCAATAATCATAGCAAATCCGCCGGACATCCATTTTACGAAGAAATGCAGCAATACAGAGATTACGGCAGCTACGCTGATCACAGCAAAAATAGCGCGTGATTTCCGTGCAGGCGGCAGAATAATTGCAAGAAACATACCATAAAGCGCAATTCCAAGCGAATTGGTGATCTGCTCCGGCAGCAGCGTACCGGCAGCGGCGCCGAGCCATGTTCCGAGCGTCCAGCCCAGGAATGGTACCAAAATCAGACCATACATATAACGCGGCTTGACAGGATCTTTCTGAATCGAAGCAACAGCAAAGATTTCGTCCGTAATGCCATAGGATGCAAGCAATCGCTGCGGCAGACGGAAAGAAGAATCCGCTTTTTGAGACAAAACAAGACTCATCAAAGAATATCGGATATTGATTACAATTTCTGCGAGAATCAGCTCAAACATAGATGCGTTTGCGGCAATCAGACCGACGCCCGCAACCTGACCGGCAGACGTCAGATTTGTCAGAGAAATTAAAACTGCTTGCCACACGGTCAGACCGGACTGCACAGAAAGAATGCCAAAGCTGAAAGAGACTGACAGATAACCGAGCGCAATCGAAATCCCGTCCCGCATACCGCGGCGGAATAAATGCATAATGAAACCTCCGTTCAAATAAACACTCCGAAGCTAATTATAACAGAAAATGACGCGTTTGTCAAACACCGGTTTCAAGTTCCTGAATACGGTCTTCCAACGATACCCGCTTAAACCCCTTCTCTAATTGCACCAAATATGGATTAGATGCAATTATATAGATAGTCACCTGTCAGGATAGATTACCGGACAACCCACACAAAGAACCGATCCGCTCCGATATTAGAAACGAATCGGTTCTATATGAATTTCGTTATCAACTCAGGAATATCCTTTTCAGCATGGACAAATCCGCTGCATTCAGAATTCCGTCTGCGTTCAGATCAGCTGCACTTGCGCTGCATTGCTGATCCGGAAATTTACCTTGCAGCAAATACATTTGCAGTGCCTCGATATCATTTTGATCCAGATAATGATCGCCATTGATATCATATCGCCAATGAACCGGCTGCGGCGTGCCATACAGCGCAATTTCGTTCAGGTCGCCGCCCTTATGTTCAATCAGCAAAAGATCTGTGCCGGGATATTGTTCATCCGTCGGAGAAAGTTCCCGCGCCATATAGCTGCCGAGTGTGGATTCCCACAAAACGGTTCCGGTATATGCATCTTTTATACAGATGCCGCCTGTTCCGTAAGTATCATAGACACCGCATCCTTGCAGAACATATGGTTCACTTAGTTTCACATAGCATTTCAGCGTTTTGCTGCCAGCACTTGTTTTCGGCGCTGATAATCCGGAAGTATCGCCGTAGAAGAATTCCGGCATCGTTTCAGATTCATCGAACATCTGGTAAAAAGAATTCAGATCGCCGTTTTTGGGTGCAGTCTTCAGATCGCAAATCTCTGAACTGAAATCCTGCGTCAGGCTCATCTTCACCGGCCGAATATATTTCATCTGACCGTTCGCTGCCGATACCGGGATCATACGACCGGAAATAGATACGAATACCGGTGTTTCACTAACTGTCAGCGTAACAGTTCCGTTTTCAACGGGCAAAACCGTACTGATTCCTTCAGCATAGGTCCCCGGCTGTGTGAGAATCACCTTTGCATTTGCCGGAACCTGGAGCTTATAATCCTTAATGACCTTGCCGGAATCGGTCGGCAGCCAAAGACAATAAATCTGTGATGCTGCATTATTCTGCTCGCTCCGATTGCGGATAAAGAAATATTTTTTCACTTCATCCTCGGTCATATCCGCGGCAAAATATGCATCACGCAGTACATCCGTCATACAGGCAGTATAATACCAGGCAAGCTTCTTATTCCAGCTGCCCTTTTGCGTGACCAGACCGGAATCATAATAGACGCCCTCACCTTCATCCCGCAGCTGGAATTTCGTAATGCGGTCAACACCGGCTCCGATTGCCGCCAGATACGTTCTCGCGACTCGCTGTGCATATTTGAGCTGATATGCTTCATTCTCGTGATTATCAACGCCCTCTTTTTCACAGTCGCTCATCGGGACTTCAAATTCCGAAATCCAAAGCTGCGTATTCGGCGCATTTTCATTCATCCAGTTCCGAATCTCTTTAATCCGCGCAGCCATGCCGGAATCTTCCGGGTTAAACGTATCCGGGCCGAGATGCACATTGATGATATCAACTGCAAACAGACCGTCTTTTCGGTTATAATCAAACCATTCCTTCATTTCAGACAGATAATCCAGAAGCGGCGCACCGGCAAGCAGCCCCCCGACTGCAAGCGAAAAATGCGGATCTGCCTGCTTCACGCCTGCATTCGGAATTGTCCCCTCGTGTCCGTCATAGTCAGCTGAACACATCGCTGCAAGCTCATAGGGCGAAAAATAATTCGCCTTGCCGCTCCAAGTCTTATTCGGCTCATTGCAGTTTTCGACTGCGCAAAGCAAATTCATGCCGGCTTTCGGTTCGGAGCCTTCTGCGACGTTCAAAGTCTTTGTATCTACTTTTGTATTGCTGCCGTATCGCGCCGCAATCTGATACATCGCCTGCGCGTGAATCTGATAACTTGCCGGATCCAATGTATCAGCGCCCTTCGGAACCGGAATCTCCGGCGGCTTATCACCGGATATCACAGAGCTGCCGCCCTGAATACACGGTATGATGCTGATTCCCATTTTCTTCATTTGCGAATAATAGGAATCCATATCGCCCCAAGTCCCCTGCGTGAATTTCACAGCACCTTTCTCGTCCAGCAGCCAGCTGAGATTGTGATATTCGCGAACATTTCCCGCCGCCATGATTGCCGATATCGGATCGTCTATAAACGCATTGAAGCCGATCTGGCCGCCAGCATTCAGTTTCTCCGGATGATAAGATTCAGGCCTCGGCTTCGCTGAAGTCTTTGCCTTTTGCGCATCAGAAAGCTGCGAATCCAGATAACCATAGATTGCAAGCTCACTCACGCCGCTGTCTCCGCAGGGTGTCGAAAAACGCAAATATCTTGTTGCACGCGGTTTCTCGATCTGATATCCCTGCCAGGTCTGATAGGCATCCGTTGTAAATTTACCAATCTGCTGCCATGCAAACGGTGTACCATCTTCGATCACCCAATCCTGTACGCCGTTGGTATCCAGATAGCAAACGCCCGTAATGACGTAATTCGCCTGCAAATCTATATAAAATGCGTCCTCGCCGAATTCTGACTGCCAGTTCGGCTTCCAGTTTTTACTGCGGTCAGTTGCTGCCCAGGTCTCCGCAGATACCTTCGGATTCTCCGGAGAGTCCGGCGTATAATCCTGTGCATCGAACAGCACCGCAGCAGGATTCAGATAATCCGCACCGATATATACAAGGTTTTCATCGCGGATTATTTTATCTGTCAGATCAATCCGTCCGGATGCCGGTGCAGCCGAAACAGCAGGCAGAAAATACCTTGAAATCGTCAAAGCGGCAAGCAATGCGATCGAACGCCGAAACATACCGATCCCCCCTATTATAATAATATAGTTATAGTATACCACAAAATGCATAAAATGTCAACATTCAAGCGCTGCTATTTGTGCGCATTTGTGTAGAATTCCGGATTCTTGACAAAAACCGTAATCCGCGATATAATAGAGTTATTCCAGAATCAGGAGGAGTAATCAAATGGCGATCCATATCATCGCTGACAGCACTTGTGATTTGACAGAAGAACTGTGCAAACAATATCAAATTACGATTCTGCCGCTCTACGTCACGCTGAATGATACTGAGCACAGGGACGGTGTTGACATCCATGCTGAGGATATCTTCCGCCATGTTGCAGCCGGCGGTGCGCTGCCGAAAACAGCTGCCGCAACCGTTGCGGATTACGTTGCAGCGTTCCGGGATGTTCTCAACCGGAATCCTGCTGATGAAATTATCTGCATCACAATCAGCGCGAAATTTTCCAGCTGCTATCAGAACGCCTGCATTGCCGCTGAGGAAACCGGTCATGTAACCGTCATTGATTCCATGAATCTCTCAACCGGCTTCGGCCATGTGGTTCTTTCTGCCGCGGAGATGATCGAAGCAGGCAAAACAGTCGAAGAAATCGCTGATACCCTGCGAAACGAGATCATTCCAAATGTCGATGCAAGCTTTATCATTGACCGCCTGGATTTCCTGCATAAGGGCGGTAGATGCTCAACAGTTGCAGCGCTCGGCGCGAATTTGCTGAAGCTCAAGCCCTGCATTGAAGTTCGGAACGGTGAAATGTCTGTCTGCAAAAAATATCGCGGCAATTTTGTGCATTGCGTCACTGAATATGCAAAAGACAGGCTTGCTGACAAAGATGCAATCGACAAACATAGAATCTTTATTACACATGCTTCTGCGTCTTCAGAAGCCGTATCAGCTGCGGAACAGGCAATCCGTACCGCAGGCAGATTTGAACTGATCGAAGAAACGCAGGCCGGCTGCACGGTTTCGAGCCATTGCGGTCCAAATACACTCGGCGTCCTGTTCATTCGCAAAGCATCAACTGTTTAAGAGGTTCTATGGATATATCAGTCATCATTGCCCAGATGGGCAAACTGTTTTTGATTCTCTGTCTCGGTTTCGCACTTGCACGACTGGAATTGCTCGACCTGCATACCAAGCAAAAGCTGACGAAAATCCTGCTCTATGTCACAACACCGCTCATGATGATCGACGCATTCTATGACCGGATGAAAATGCTTGACAGCCGGCAGGATGATGCATCCGTTTCCGTCGGGATGCTTTTTCTATATTCATTCGCATTTTATCTGATTCTGATTTTGCTCTCCCTCTTACTGACGGCAGCGATCCGTCCGCCAAAAGAAGATCACAGGCTCTATATCTTCATGACAATCTTCGGCAATGTCGGATTTATGGGATTCCCGATCGTACAGTCCGTCTACGGCACAGAGGGACTGTTCTATGCTGCGATCCTCAACAGCGTATTTAATATATTTGTATATACATTCGGTGTTGTCCTGATGGGCGGTGCGGGAGATGCAGTTGGCGGTTCACTCGGCAGACGCATCAAACAGATTCCGTGGAAAAAGCTGCTGCTGACTCCGGCTGTCATTGGTACCGCAGTCGGCATTCTGATATTTGTCTGCCGCATTCCCCTGCCCGGTATCCTCGCCGATACCTGCGGCACACTTGGCGATCTGACATCTCCGCTTGCGATGCTCGTTGTCGGAGCCAATCTCAGCGGCATGAAGCTGAAAGAAGTATTCACCAATATGCGCATGAACATCTATGTGCTTCTGCGGCAAATCGCGCTGCCGCTGGTATTCTGGCTGATTATCAGCAGAATTGTCTCGCATCCGGTGCTCACGCCGACCTTGCTGCTGATGTCCTGTATGCCGGTTGCCAATACGACCGCGCTGTTCGCAACAGAATACAACGGAAACGAAAAACTCGCGTCACAGGGCATCTTCATGACGACGCTGTTTTCGCTGATTTCGTTCCCGCTGATTATCTGGATTTGTGTCCGCACATAATCAATCAGCCCTCGCAATCGAGTTTTGCGAGGGTTTCTTTTTGAATCTCATTCCGCAGCGCAAGCAGCCACTCCGAAAATGCAACTGTGTCATAAGCATACGTTTTGTTCAGCGTATACTCGTTTTCTGACCAGGTATCAAGCGGCGATTCATTATGCTGAATCAGCGCTTCCAGTTTATCCAGCGCCTTACACAGCTTCGATTCCAGCGTTTGCTGCGCTTCCATTTCATTATAAAGTGCCGCAAGATCAGCGGAAATCTCCGGCGGCATCGACTGTACCCAATCGCAAAACAATTCTGATTCCCGATCACGATCATTCTGCGTTTTGGCAAAGGCCGGAATGTCACCGGTAAAGCACTCACCCAGATCATGTACGACAGCCATTGCAATCACACGATCTATATCTGCTTCCGGGAACTCATGCCGGAGCAGAAGCGCCATCAGAGATACGCGCCAGCTGTGTTCGGCAACGCTTTCCGTTCTGCGATTGCTCGTTGTACAATGCCGCGGCGTATCCTTCAGACGCTCCGCAACATGCAGAATTTCAAGATAGGCTTTTGCATCCATATTCATCCCTGCTTCTTGATTTTCTCCCAGTAGGCTTTTGCAGACTGCTCCGCCTTATTTTCTCCGTATTGATAATAAACGCGATCTTTGAGTGTGTCCGGCAGATATTGCTGCGGCACCCAATGATTCGGATAATCATGCGGATAGAGATAATGCTGTCCTTTCACTTTGACGTCTGCACCGTCGAAATGGACATTTTGCAGCGCACGCGGGAAATCACCGGAAAGTCCTGCGCGAATATCCGCAGCTGCTGCATCTACGGCGAGATATGCGCTGTTGGATTTCGGTGCAGTTGCGAGCAAAATCACCGCATCCGCAAGCGGCAGCCGCGCTTCCGGCATTCCGAGCTGTAATGCGGTATCCACGGCCGCTTTCACAATCGGAATCGCCATCGGATACGCAAGACCGATATCCTCAGAAGCAATACAGAGCAATCGTCTGCAAAGAGGAAGCAGGTCGCCCGCTTCCATCAGCCTCGCAGCATAATGAATCGCAGCATTTTCATCAGAACCGCGAATGGATTTATGCAGCGCAGAGAGCAGATCATAATGCTGGTCGCCGTCGCGATCATAGCGCATATTACTGCGCTGCGTCAGCGCCTTGACAGATTCCAGGTCAATGACCAATTCATCTCCGGAATGATCCGCTGCAAGAACGGACAGCTCCACCGTATTGACCGCTTTGCGCACATCACCGCCGCATCCTGCCGCAATATATGACACGACTTCCGGAGAATAACGGATGACACTCCCCTGCTCTTCCGCAAGGAACTCATATGCGCGCACGATTGCAGGCTGCATTTGATCCTGTGTCACAGGCTTGAATTCAAATACCGTCGAACGACTGATAATCGCGTTAAATACAGCAAAATACGGGTTTTCAGTTGTGGATGCGATCAAAGTCACGCTGCCGTTTTCGATATACTCCAGCAGGCTTTGCTGCTGCTTTTTATTCAGATATTGAATTTCGTCGAGGTACAGCAAAACACCGTTTGAAGCAAACAAAGACCCGCTCTCCTGAAGGATTTCCCGGATATCACCGACAGAGGCTGTTGTACCGTTGAGTTTGTGCAGCGACATGTCCGAACTGTCTGCGATCATCCGTGCAAGCGTTGTTTTTCCGACACCGGAAGGACCGTAAAAAATCATATTCGGGATCCTGCCTGATTCTATGATCCGGCGCATCGGCATTCCTTTGGCAAAGAGGTGCGGCTGACCGACCATATCATCTATATTCCGCGGCCTGAGCCGCTCTGCAAGTGGAACCATAAAAGTCCTCCGTTTAAAAAGTACAGCGGTGCACCGTTCGATGCACCGCTGATTTCATTATTTTGTGCCGAGCACGGAAGCGTCAACCAGCTTCGCAATATACTTGAGAATCCGGATGACGTCATCCGAGTTGATGTCGTTATCCTTCACAACATCAGCGTTCTTTTTGCCCTGTGCAGTTACGTTTGCTTCGGAATCTTCCGCAACGAAACGTGCAAGCAGAACAGCGTCGGAAACGTCAACGAGCTTATCGCAGTTGACATCGCCATACTTGACATCGGAAGTACCGATATCAGCTTTCGTGGTTGTCTTCGGCGTAACGCCTTCCGGTTCCGGAGCACCTTCCGGAGCAACGCCCCAGACATGCTCGCCGTCAACATACATCGTAATCTTGTCGAAGACTTCCGGGCACTCATTCAGCGGCTTGCCGAGCTCATCAGCAGTCACCATGCCCTCACGGCTGTAGTCATTCGTCGGATCAAAGATGAATGTATACTGATCATTCTGCTTCTGATCCATGATTGCGAACTGATAGCCGAGTTCACCATAGAATTTGTAATCCGGCCAGGTCAGTTCCAGATAGCAGTCGCCCTTGTCGTTGTACTGAACAACCTCGTAGCTGACTTCGTATTTCTTATTCGTGTCGGAAGCCATCTTATCGTAGTCCGGTCTGATCGTCAGATCATTGACGGTCTGTCCGGCTGCAAGAAGCTCTGCAATGCTGAAGTAATAACGAATCTTGACTTCTTTGAGATAACGCGGCGGAAGCAGCGTATCGTTGGTAAAGGTAATCAGAACCTGCGTTGCCATGTTGTCTTCCTGACCGACAGCAGCTTTCAGCGTGAACTCCTGAATCTCTTCCGGAGTCTTATAGCTGGCCTCAGGAGGCGGGAAGTTCTCCTGATTCTTCATATCATCGGTGCCGAAGAAATGATAGAGACCTGCGCAAGCGCCGACGACTGCAGCATTGTAGTCAACAGCGACTTCGTTGTAAACATAGTCCTTTGTGATATCACGGTGCCAGTCGCCAGCATCCGGACCGCCGACGAGGGCGCCCCAGAGGACGTGCACCTGATCCGCCGGATGATCCATATTCAGATCCTTGGAACCATGCGATGCACGGTGATGCGGGTGCGATGCAGCTGTCGGAGACCAGCCGACGATATACGGACGGTTCATCGGGTTTTTGCCCATGATGTATTCCATCTGACCCTCTGCCCACTTCGCAAAGCGCAGCGGATCCTGATTCTTCTCATGGTTGAGTGCTTCCTTCGCATAAACGAGGCAGCAGAGCTGTCCGGCCGTATTGTAACGGCAGGAACCGTACTCATTCAGCATCGAGAAGCCTGCCGGGGTCTTCTTCAGGAAGTCGGTTGCTTCCGGCTTTTCCGGCTGTGTATCCCACTCAAATTCCTTATTCCAGATCGTATCAACGAGACCCGGATCAAGGTGTGTAATACCGGACCAGAACTCGCAGTTCCAGCGGAAGATGTACCAGTCACGCTCAATGTTGGTAACCGGTGCAAGCTTTGCAAAGACGCCGCCCCAGACGGTATCCCAGCAGTGAACCCAGATATTGTTCCAGCAGTTGTTGGTATCCTTCATGATACGTGCAAACCAGCCGGTGTACGGATGTCCGTCGTTATCATAGGTCTTGGACTCATCAACCGAAATAATCGGCATGATGTACTTATCATAAGCTTCCTGGTTGCGGACGGAGATATCGCCGTCGCAGGCGCAGTAATACAGCCAGACAGCAGCCCACGAAATTTCATCGTAGTCATAGCTGGAAGTATAGAAACCGCCGTCATAGCCAAGCGAGAGCACATTGGAAACGTCGTTCGGATCGTTCTCATGGGATGCGATCGCCATTTCATACAGATCCTGTGCGCCCTTGAGGCACTTCTTCGCGTAATCCGGATCGGTGTCCTTGAAGTTCAGATAGTTGACTGCAAGTGCAGCAGAAGCGCCGGCACACATATCAGATGCGCGGGAGTCAGTCTGCTTTGCCTTAGATTTTGCTGCGTTGGATTCCGGATCTACCTTTGTAGAGGAACCGCCGCCGGCAAAGACATTCGTTTCGGTTGCAAGATATGCAGGACGTGCAAAATCAAGCAGATGCTCTCCCTGAAGATCCGGGCAGAGCCAGTAGTTGTGGTCGATATTACCTTCACCGACCTGGTAGACATAGGCCAGCAGCTTGCCGTCCTTGTCATAATAAAGCGACTTCAGATAGAAATCACAGAATGCATGGAGAATATCCTCCATATGCTCCTGATTTCCGGTTTTTTCGTATGCATCGCGGAACTCATAGTAACCCCAGCCGAGCGTAGATGCTGCATAAGAACCCGGCAGACCGAATTTCACGTGGTCACCGGCATCGTGCATACCGCCCTCGCAGTCGAGGCAGCCGTCACCGTCCGGATCGAGCTCCTCGCGGTGCTCTTCGATCCAGGAATTCGGCAGGTTAATACCTTTGTAGTCCTCTCCGTACTGCTTCAGCGGAATGTGCTGGTCTTCCATATGACAGTCTGCGCGCCATTCCAGTCTGCCGGTGCGCTTGCCGCACTTATTGGCATCATAGAAATGAAGCGTATACTGAAGACCTTTCGCGAAATCCACCTCTACATCATCGTAGGAGAAACTGTCCGGATCCGGAAATTTCTTGTCGGCATCATCAACGGTGCCCGGGTCCTCACCTGCTGACGCGAACGCCGGCAGCGTACAGGCGCCGAGCATCATGGCCGAGAGGCAGACGCACAGACCTGACTTGAGTAAACGCAATGTTGGCTTCATGAAAATCCTCCTCTTTCTTTACCAGTAATAAAATTCGGATCCCCTAAAATCATCCACAAAGCATGATGGCTGTATACCTTTTCGGGACATCGCTGCACGAACTGCATGTATTTATTTGCGCAGCCGCAGGGACGCAGCCTGTTCCTTTTATATCTTACTGTTGTTTCATGCCGCAGCAGAACTTATATTTCTTTCCGCTGCCGCAGGGACACGGATCGTTCGGTCTGACCTTCTTATTAGAGGTCGCCTGACGATTAAAGCTGCCGTCGCCTGCACCCGCATTCGGTGCATCGGGCTTTGCAACCTGTTCGCGTTCCGGTGCCTTGTTCTCTGCAAGCTTGATCGTCAGAAGCAGGCGGACGGTATCCTCACGGATCGCCTCGACCATTGCATCGAACATCTCAAAGCCTTCATAGCGATACTCGACAACCGGGTTCTTCTGCGCATAGCCGCGAAGGCCCATGCCGCGCTTGAGCTCATCCATATCGTCGATATGTGCCATCCACTTGGTATCAACGACCTTCAGAAGCACCACGCGTTCCAGTTCACGCAGTTCGTCATGTCCGATCGTGTTCTCACGCATCTGATAAACCGCAAGTGTACGGTCAGTCAGCATTTTGATAATATCGTCGCGCTCGGTCTGATTGATCTTCTGCTCATCCCACTCGAAATCTTCCGGAACGGTGATCCAGTCCATGAAGTATTCGCGGAGACCGACCAGATTCCAGTTTGCCTTATCGCCTTCATCAGCGAGATAGGTCGTAACTGTCGTGCGAATCAGATCCTTAATCATGTCAACGATATATGCATGGAGATCCTGGCCGTCGAGCACCTGGCTGCGCTGGCCGTAGATGATCTCTCTCTGCGTATTCATAACGTCATCGTAGTTCAGAACGTTCTTACGGGTTGCGAAGTGCATACCCTCGACCTTTTTCTGGCAGGACTCGATGACCTTGGACATCATCTTGCTCTCGATCGGCATATCCTCATCGACATTCAGACGTGCCATCATATGCTCAAGACGGTCGCCCGCGAAAATACGCATCAGATCGTCCTCAACAGAGAGGAAGAAGCGGCTCTCGCCCTCGTCACCCTGACGGCCGGAACGACCGCGGAGCTGGTTGTCGATACGTCTGGATTCATGACGCTCTGTACCGAGAATGTACAGGCCGCCCGCTGCCTTAACGTCAACAGCCTTTGCCTTGACTTCCTCATTGAATTTATCATAGAGGGAGCGATAGACTTCGCGCGCTGCAAGAATTTCCTCATCGGAAGTATCTGCAAATCCGACTGCCTCGGTGATGATATCTTCCGGGATCTCACGCTTGCGCATTTCTGCCTTCGCAAGGAATTCAGCGTTACCGCCGAGCATGATATCGGTACCACGACCGGCCATGTTCGTTGCGATCGTGACAGCACCGAGCTTACCGGCCTGTGCAACGATCTCTGCTTCCTTCGCGTGGTATTTTGCGTTCAGGACTTCGTGCTTGATGCCTCGGCGCTTGAGCATCTCGGAAAGCTTCTCGGATTTGTCAATCGAAACGGTACCGACCAGAACCGGCTGTCCCTTTTCATGGCATTCAATAATCTGATTGATGATTGCATTGTACTTCGCCTTTTCAGTCCGGAAGATCAGATCCGGCTGGTCGATACGGATAACCGGTCTGTTCGTCGGGATCGAAATAACGTCGAGCTTATAGATCTCACGGAACTCGTCCTCTTCAGTCATTGCCGTACCGGTCATACCGGAAAGCTTCTTGTAAAGACGGAAGTAGTTCTGGAATGTGACAGTAGCAAGCGTCTTGGATTCATGCTTGACCTTGACGCCTTCCTTTGCCTCGATCGCCTGATGCAGACCGTCATTATAACGTCTGCCCATCATCATACGGCCGGTGTTCTCATCGACAATGATGATCTCATCGTCCTTGATAACATAGTCCGTATCCAGATGCATGATACCGTGCGCCTTGATTGCCTGGTTAATATGGTGCAGGAGCGTCATATTCTCCATATCCATGAGGTTTTCAACATGGAAATAGCTCTCTGCCTTCTTGACGCCGCGGCGGGTAATCGTCGCGGTTTTCGCCTTTTCGTCGATGATGTAGTCAGCGTCCTCGTATGCCTCGTCCTGGTCTTCCTTATCATCGGTCTCAACAACCGTGACCGGGGTCAGGGTGCGGGCAAAGCGATCTGCCTGCTCATAAAGCTCTGTGGATTTGTCACCGCGGCCGGAAATGATCAGCGGTGTTCTCGCCTCGTCGATCAGGATAGAGTCAACCTCGTCAACGATCGCAAAGTTCGGGGCGCGCTGCACACGGTCCTTCTTGTAAATGACCATGTTGTCGCGCAGATAATCAAAGCCCATCTCATTGTTGGTGCCGTAGGTAACGTCACAGGCGTATGCCGCACGGCGCTCGTCATTGTTCAGGTCATGGATGATGCATCCGACAGTCAGGCCGAGGAAACGGAGAACCTTGCCCATTTCATCGGACTGTGTCTTTGCCAGGTAGTCGTTAACCGTAACGACATGGACGCCGTCACCGGAGAGACCGTTCAGATAGGATGCAACGCAGGCAACCAGCGTTTTACCTTCACCGGTACGCATTTCCGCGATTCTGCCCTGATGCAGAACGATTGCACCGATAATCTGGACAGGGAACGGCTTTTTGCCGAGAATACGGTCCGCAGCCTCGCGGACAGTTGCAAGGGCTTCCACCATAATATCATCAAGCGTCTCGCCGTTCGCAAGGCGCTCACGGAATTCAACAGTCTTTGCCTTCAGAGCAGTATCGGAAAGACCTTTGTATTCCTCATCGAGATCAAGCACCTTTTTCTTGATCGGTTCGATTTTTGCAAGTTCTTTTTCGCTGTAGGATCCGAAGATCCTGTCAATAAAGCTCATTGAATAACCGCCTTTACACATAATCCGGAATCAGCGGCCGGGCACACTTCGCCCATTGCTGTATTCCATACATAATTAGTTTACTATATATTTCATCATTTGTCAATAGGTAAAGGGAAATTTTCACTTTTCCGCCACAGAATTCTGCATAGCAAGCTCTTTGAAATGCTCACCGCGCTTCTCAAAATTCTGATAGACATTATAGCTGGCCGCCGCCGGGGACATCAGGCAGATACGCCCGATTTGCGTGATTTTCTTTGCGATTGCGACAGCTTCCGGCAGATCGGCGGCATACTGCATTCTGCTGCGCAGCGATTCCGGATACGCTTCTGCCTCCTTCAGGATACGTTTGCCCGAATCCGACATCAGGATGATATGCGGGACCGGCGATTCTGCGAGATATTCCAGCAGCTGCGTGTAATTGATGCCTCTGTCCATGCCGCCGATCAGGACAGTATCGGTATCCGGCAAGCTGTTGAGCGCCTGAATGCAGGTCTCACAGGCCGTTGAGATCGAGTCATCCACCCAGCGAATGCCGTGATAGGTTCCGATCGGAGAAAGCCGGTGCGGCAGCGGCTGAAAGCTCTGAATGCCGGCGACAATCTGTTCATCGGTGAGCCCGAGTCTCTTTGCAAGTGCATAGACAACCGCACAATTATAGCGGTTATGTTCACCGGTCAGCGAGATATCTGCGGGGATTTCGCAGGTCGCTCCGCGATAATACATCGTATTGCCATGAAGCAGCGATACATCCGCCGCAGGATCATCCTTCGCAAGCCGCAGAACTTCCGCTTTGCAGTCCCCTGCCGCGGGAAGCGACGGTTCCCCGCAGATCAGCAGATCGCCGGGGTGCTGATTGCGGTAAATATTCTCCTTGCAGTAAGCGTAGTATTCAAAAGTTCCGTAGTGATCGAGATGCTCCTCATAGAGATTGAGGAAAACAGCGGTTTTCGGAGATTCGTGGTTATATTCCAGCTGATGCACGCCGATTTCCATGACAATGACAGTTTCCGGCGTAATCTGTTCATAGAGTTCCGCGGTCGGAATTCCGATATTGCCGCCAAGTACGGACGGCACTCCCGCCTCATGCAGCACATGATACAGCAGCGAAGAGGTCGTGGATTTGCCCTTTGTACCGGTGATGCCGATGCATTGCGAACGATACGCAGACAGGAACAATTCCGTCAGCGAAGTCACGCGGCAGCTGAGCTTTTCCGGCTGATATTCCGGTTTCAGCACAATACCCGGGCTCTTGAAAACAATATCATATTCCTGCATCGCAGCCTGATAGTCTTCACCGATATGAAGCGATACGTCCTCCGGTGCATCGCTGATCGGTTTCGCATCAGAGATTCCGAGTGCCGAATAGCCCCCGACCTGTGCGATTCTGCGATAGAGTGCCCTGCCCTCCCGGCCGAAGCCAAGCAGCAAAACACGTTTTCCGTCAATCAATTCATGCAGTTTTTTCAGCAGCATTTACTCTGCTCCCTCCTGATTCTCCCACAGCGCCTCTGCGCCGCAGGCTCTGATCTGTAAAATATGACATGCGCCTTTTCCAAGTACGCGGTCGATCCCAAGGCGGAATGTTTCCGCTTTTGTAAGCGGGACATATGCCTGAACAGTTCCCGCAAATCCGCCGCCGTGAACACGATAGGCACCTTGGCCGTCAAGCAGCCGCTCACAGAGCGCAAGCGCGATCGCGACAGCCTGATGCCGCGAGTTTCCGGGCGGCGTAATATTCTGCAAATATGTTTCAGATGAGCGGCCGGATGCATTCACCAAACGCAGGAATTCTTCAAATCTGCCGTTTCGGAGTGCATCCGTTTGATCGGAAACGCGTGCATTTTCATGATAGAAATGAATGGCGCGCATGACAGCTCTGTCGCCGCAGGCGCTGCGGATCTCCTGCAATTTATTCCAGAATGCATACTCATCTGTTTCGCGCAGCGTGCGCTTGCCGAGCATCACGGCAACAGATTTCATTTCAGCCGGCACAGCGGCATACGCATCCGTCAGATCAGCATGATCAGCGCCGCTGTCAATGATACACAGCGCATAGCCTTCTTTGGCAAGATTCAGACGAATCTGCTCCCATTTCGGCGCAGCGGGATCTGCAAAATCAATCGCGGAAACGCCGCCGAGCGCGCAAGCCATCTGATCCATCAAGCCGCAGGGCTTACCGAAATATATATTTTCCGCATACTGTGCAATCGTTGCGATTTCTGCCGGTGAAAATGCAGAATCTGCGAAGAAATCATTGCAAATCGTCCCGATCAGCACCTCAAAGGCTGCCGATGACGAAAGTCCGCTTCCGTTCGGCACATCGGAAATCAGATACGCAGAAAATCCCTGTACCGGTTTGCCGAGTTCTGCAAAGCGCGCAGTAATCCCGCGAACAAGCGCCGCAGAACTGCCGCATTCTTCCGTCCGCGCTTCCGTATCGGCAGGAGAAATACGAACTGTCGGGAAGCCTTCCGAACAAATCTCAATTTCCGGGGCATCATTCGGCGCAGCAACCGCAATCATATCAAGACTGATGCCGCCCGCAAGCACTCTGCCGCATTGATGATCCGTATGATTGCCGCCGAGTTCCGTTCTGCCGGATGCAGAGAAAATACGAAGCGGCCGGTCTCCGAAAACTTCTGTGAAGCGGTCAATCGCCCGGATCAGGCGCTGCCGGTACGGTGCGAGCGCATTACCGCTGACACCGTAATATTGCTCAAGCTTCCGGTCAAACACGCAGGTCAATACTCTGTGCTTTGCATCAGATGCCAGTAAAAAGTTATTCTTCATGCTATCCTCCGGTTCAGTCCCAGCCAAGCCATGCGCGGATTTTTCCGCTCAGTTTCTCAGCCGCTTTGCTGTGTGTGACCGCGGACGGATGCCAGTCGATCACAACGCCGTCTTCTGTCTCTGACTGCATGTCAAAGCGCATTGTCCTAATATTGGTATCTCCGGTTTCTTCCGTATAATTCATTACCGCAAGGTCAATCGCATCACATAGCGCCTGCCCCATTATCCCGAGCGTACAGAGAATCGGTGCATCCGGATTCTTCTCGCGGATTGTTTTCAGAAACGCCGTGTATCCGGCCGCAAATTCACGCTGCTTACCCGAATCTGATCCGGTATAAGAGGCATCATTCGTGCCGAGGTTCATCACAATCAGATCCGGCTGCGGCGCAAATCCCCAAAGATCATCCTGAATTTTGTGATGTTCTTCGAGTGCAGCTGCGTTATGCCCGGTCTGCGCATAATACCGCGGAACCACCAGATTCGTCAATGCCTTGCCGTTTGAAGTATATCCGGATATAATGCCGTATCCGCTGAAGCTGACAAGGCTATAATCCGCATGGAGTATCTGCGCTGTGCGGTAAGCGTAGGATTTCATCGCATTTTCAGTAGCTGTTTTGAACGTATCGGTGCCATATACGCCGTCAATGCCATAACCGCAGGTGATCGAATCGCCGATAAATTCGATCAGGTGCGGATTCGGTTCTTCGGGAATGAGGAGCCCGTCCGGATGTTTTTCGCTGATTCCTTTTGACGCAGCAATACAGATTTCACGGATTCCAAGTGAAGAAAATGCGGATTCCGAGAGTTTTACCACACGAACCGCCGCCGGGGTATTTTCATCCGCCGGATTGATCAGCGTGACAGTCTGCTCCGGTTCAAGCAGCTGTGTATCTGTCACAAGTTCATCATTCAAAAATACCGCATACCGCGCAGCAGCTGCTTCCCCGCCGCTGTATGCAGAATCAGCAGTCAGATACAGCCTGCATTCTTTCCCGTAAAACCGGAACGCAATTCCCGTTCCGGAATGGCTGCACCAGAGCGTACCGGTTTCCGGATGAAACGCAGTCCGGCCAAGCTGCTTTGCGTGATTTGCCGTATAATACGCAGGATACAATGCGTCTTTTCCGTTAAATACAGCACGCAGCTTTGATCTGAACAAATCAAAGCGGTCAACCGTCCCGTTTCCGTTCAAGTCAAGTTTGTCAGCCTGAAAATCCGGCGCAGGCTGTTTTCCGTTCAGGTGCAGCCGGATTGCATTTGATTCGGTGCTCCGTGCGCTGTGCCAAAGAAGGCAGATGCCGGCCGCAGCAGCAAGTGCAATCGCACCGCCGATCAGCGTTTTCTGATTCATAGTAACCTCCACGCAGCTATTTCAATTTTGAATAGCCATCTATCTATGTTTATTATAGCAAAATCGGTTGCAAAATGCAACCATTTATGATATAATTATAGAAAGATAACGAAAAGGAGGCGAATCACATGATTCCGATTTCACCCAGACTGCTCTGCTGCGCATCCCTGCTCAAAGGCGATGTGATATGCGATATCGGAACGGATCATGCCTATCTCCCTGCATATCTGGTTCAAAGCGGCAAAGCGAAACAGGTCATTGCGACCGATGTGAAGCAAGGTCCGCTCGACAGCGCGAAGGGAACCTTGAAGCGTTATCATGTCGAACAGGATATCCGGCTCGTGCTTTCCGACGGTTTTGATAAGGTGAATCCGAAGGGCGTCACCGACGTTGTCATTGCCGGAATGGGCGGTGAGACGATCCGGGATATTCTTGCAGCACCGAAAGCAGAATTTATCAAAAAAGGCGTGAATCTTGTATTACAGCCTATGACCAAAGCAGAAATTCTGCGTCCGTGGCTCGCAGAACACGGCTTTGCAATCAGCAAAGAGATTGCTGTCAAGGATACGCATGTCTATACAGTCATGCAGGCTTCTTATACCGGAAAAGCGGAGCAGCTGACGCCCGTGCAATGCTATTGCGGGAAGCTGCGCCGTGCCGATCCGCTGACGAAAATCTATATGGCCGGCGTGCAGGAACGTCTGCACACAAAAGCAGCCGGACTGCGGGAAGCAGGCGACGATACAGCCGCAGACGAAATCCGCGCGCTGCTCAATGAGATCAATCTTTGGCTCAATCCGAATCGGGGGTAAATGAATGACTATTCAGGATATCTACAATATTCTCAACGATTATGCGCCGTTTTCTTTGCAGGAATCCTATGATAACTCCGGACTCCTCGTCGGTGATCCGCAGCAGGAAGTAAAAGCGGTTCTGCTGACGCTGGATATCACAATTCCTGTCGTAAAAGAAGCCGCTGAAAAACATGCTGACCTGATTCTTGCACATCATCCGGTCATATGGAATCCGCTGCGGAGTATTACGCCGGAGCATCCGGTCTGGCATCTTGTACAGCATCAGATCGGCGCGATTTGCTCACATACCTGCTTTGATATTGCCGACGGCGGGCTCAACGACCTGCTCGGAGAACGCATCAGTCAAATCTTTCCGCTGAAAGAAGACAGGCTTCCGCTCGCTGTTCTTTCCGGCGGGCGCATTCTTGGAAAAGCTGCTGATCTGGTTTCGGAAACAGATGCTGATACGCTCGCAACGAATCTGCAAGCGGCGCTGAACTGCAATTCGCTTCGGTATTACCGCGGCACTCATGCTGATAAAATCCGCCGCATTGCGTGGTGTACCGGAAGCGGAGGCGATCTGATCCGGGATGCGATCAAAGCCGGTGCGGATGCACTCATCACAGGAGACTGCAAGCACAGCATCTGGGCCGATGCACAGAATCTCGGGTTTACGATCTTCGACTGCGGGCACTTTGAGACAGAAGTCATCATTACCGAACGGTTCCGCAAGATTCTCGCGGATGCCGCACCGGAACTGACTGTTCTGGATTCTGAAATCGGCACAAGACCATTCTTTCAGGTTATATAATTCAAAGCAAAAGCCGGAGTCAAAACGCTCCGGCTTTCTTTTATCCGATTACATAGTTCTTTATGTCGTATACTTCCATCAGTTCATCATAGTCAAAAAGGAGTCGGACGCCTGCGAGACGCGAGCCGTCGTAATAACGGTAAATCGTTGTATAAACGGTTTTTGAGCCGCTGTTATCTTCCATCAGCCAAAGCTCACAGGTGTAATTCTTCCCGTCTACATTCACATCAGAGGATTGCTCGCAGCCATAGCGGATTCCTGCATGATCCTGCGTACCAAAGAAATATTCATTCAGTTTCGGCACATATGCATCAGGATCATCCTTCCAGTCGCTTCCGGATTTCTTCTGATATCCCTGACTGCTGGCGCGATAAGTAAAATGCTTCATAAAAAGCGAGTTTTCCGAGCCGGTACGGACATCAAGAATTGCTTCAAATGCACTGTGTGAATATGAATATTCCGTCATGATATTCTGAATATTCTGTTTCTGGTCAAACAGATACATTGTCGTATCAACACGAACCGGACTGCTGCCGATCTGTTCCGATAAGGCAACGGCCAATGCACCGGGCGAATCAATTGATTCGTTATAAACAACTTCGCCTTCCCGGTAATCAAACTGTAAGCTGTTCAAAGCGCTTTGATAGAAATTATTCTTTCGTGCAAACATCATGATAAATGCAAGCAGCACAACCGCGATAATCAGCACAATCAAAAGTACAAACTTTTTATTGGATCTCGGCATATCCGGATCTGCTTCCTTTGAACCGCAGTAGGGCACAAAGCCTTCTTCAGGTTTCTCATCTTCGGGCGAAGGCGGAAGAATCGGCTGGTATTCTTTCTCCTGCTCTGCCATTTATGCCCCCTTATGCTCCTCGTCAGACGAATCCTTCTTCTCGGTCAGTTTATTCAGCAGAATTGTCAGCAGCATAATCACGCCGATCACAATAAAAATTCCGAGCATACCGAGCCCCATATAGCGCAGATTCTCAACAAAATGGATCGGCTCAAATGAAGCAGTCAGATTTAACATTATCATTCACCTAACCTTTCATTAGTGGAGGAAGAAATTCAGAATCAGGCCGCCGGCGATGACAGAGGCGATCTGACCGGAGACATTGACGCCGGTTGCCTGCATCAGCAGGAAGTTTGTCGGATCCTCTTTCAGCGCAAGCTTATGCACGACTCTGCCGGACATCGGGAACGCAGAAATACCGGCAGCCCCGATCATCGGATTGATCTTTTTCTTCAGGAACAGATTGAGAATCTTTGCAAAGATCACACCGCCTGCGGTATCAAAGATAAATGCAACAAGGCCGAGGCAGAGAATCAAAATTGTATCGAGCCGCAGGAACTTTTCTGCCTGCATCTGAGAAGCAATCGTGATACCGAGGAAAATAGTCACGAGGTTCGCAAGAACCTTCTGTGCAGTCTCGGAAAGGCTGTCCAGCACGCCGCACTCACGGATCAGATTGCCGAACATCAGGAATCCGACCAGCGCAACAGATGCCGGAGCAATCAGGCCTGCAATGATTGTAATGCAGATTGGGAACAGGATGCGTGTCGTTTTGGAAACAGGCTTCTGCGTATATTCCATGCGGATTTTGCGCTCATTTTTCGTCGTCAGCAGCTTGATGATCGGCGGCTGAATGATCGGGACAAGCGCCATATAGGAATACGCCGCGACCATAATCGCACCGATATAGTTGGAATTCAGCTTCTGGCCGACAACGATCGAAGTCGGGCCGTCTGCCGCACCGATGATTGCGATAGAAGCAGCATCGTTCAGGTCAAAGAACATGGACGCCATACAGAGCGTGAAGAAAATGCCGAACTGTGCGGCCGCACCGAACAGCATCAGAACCGGATTAGAGAGCAGCGGGCCGAAGTCAATCATCGCGCCGATACCGATAAACAAAATCAGCGGGAATAGTTCATTGGCAATACCGGCACTATAGAGAATACTCAGCGGACCCTCCTCTGCGCCCTGCGTGATTGCGCCGGAAAGCGGCAGATTGACAAGAATCGCACCGAAGCCCATCGGAAGCAGGAGCGTCGGCTCCATATCCTTTTTTACGGCCAGCCAGATCAGCACGCCGCCGATCAGCCACATGATTACCATTTTGAAATCAAGATTGAGCAGATTTTGATATAATACCTCCATAATTTCATTCCTTTCATGTGATGTGAATAAAAAAACAGACCTTTATCGCGCAGCAGCCGGAAAAGGCCTTCGTGCGATAAAAGTCTTGCCGTTTGATTTTCGTGCGGGCACGGACACCGCGCCGGGTATGACGTCACGAAAGACAATCCACAGATCGTGAACTGCCGGCTACTCCCTCTTATCTTTCATAGTTTATCATATTTTCAAAAAAATGTCAAGCGCTTTTCCGAAAACCATCCCGTTTCTCTGTCTGACCGTGAAAATTCGATTAAAGATGTCATTCTGTTATCTTGCTTTTTTTCGCCAAATATGCTATACTGAATCAGCGGAACATCTATTCTGTTCCGGAGTAAATAACCCGAGGTCACATCATTATGAATGAACTCTATCAGCCGATTGAAACGCTTGCCGGTGTCGGAGAAAAACGCGCTGCCAAGTATCACAAGCTCGGTATCCATACACCCTATGACCTGCTCTTCCATTTTCCGAGAAGCTATATAGACTATACCAAGCCTGTGATGATTGCAGATGCGGAAAACGGCATCCCGTGTGCTGTTCGGTGTACGATTGTGCAGAAGCTCGCGGTCGCATTTGTCCGCAAGGGATTCACGATCTATCGCGTACTCGTCACAGACGGGATCTCTGATATGCTGCTGGTATTCTACAATACCCCCTATACCTATCAGGCGATGAAAGCCGGCGAGGAGTATTATGCCTACGGAAAAATCACTGGCGGTTTTCTGCGCAGAGAGATGCAATCCCCGCAGGTACAGCGAACCGATCATGCGCTGCTCCTGCAGCCGGTCTATCCGCAGACGACCGGTCTTACCAGTCAGATGATGCGTACCAATATCCAGCGCGCGCTGATGTATCTGAAGCAGCAGCCCGTTGAGACTATGCCACCGGAACTGATGCAGGACTATCAGCTTGTACCGCTCGTGGATGCGCTCTGTGCCGTTCACAGGCCGAATAACGCAAAGGAACTTGAAGCGGCCCGGCATCGGCTTGCATTTGAGGAGCTGCTGCAATTTCAGCTTGGTACGCTCATGCTCAAGCATCGCAGCAGCGGTCAGAGCGGCATGGCGATGTCAAAATCGACTTCGATTCAGGATTTCTATGATAACCTGCCGTTCAGCCTGACCGGCGCGCAGCAGAAGGCAATCCGCACAATTTGTCAGGATCTCTGCAAACAGAAACCTATGAACCGTCTTTTGCAGGGCGATGTCGGAAGCGGTAAAACCGCAGTCGCTGCTGCCGCAGCAGCATTTGCATCCAAGAACGGGTTGCAGACAGTTCTCATGGCACCGACTGAAATTCTGGCACAGCAGCATCTTCAGACGATGACGGAATTTCTCAGTCCGCTCGGTATTACCCCGCTTCTGCTGACAGGCTCCACCAAAGCAAAAGAAAAACGCGAGATCAAAAAACGGATTGCGGAAGGGACAGCTTCTGTTGTCATCGGCACACACGCAGTCATTCAGAAGGATATTGACTTCCCGTCGCTCGGACTGGTCATCACCGATGAGCAGCATCGTTTCGGTGTTGCGCAGCGTGCAGCTCTTGCAGAAAAAGGAGGCTATCCGCATAAGCTCGTCATGTCTGCAACGCCGATCCCGCGAACGCTTGCGCTGATTATCTACGGCGATCTGGATATTACCATACTGGATGAAATGCCGAAGGGCAGACTGCCGATCCAGACATTTGCGGTTACAGGCGGATATCGTGAGCGTGCATATGGTTTTATCAAAACTCATCTTGACGCAGGTGAACAGGCATATCTTGTCTGCTCGATGATCGAGGAATCCGATGCGCTCGAAAATGTTCAGGCCGCTGAAACCTATGCGGAAACGCTGAAAGAAGGTGCTTTCCGGGATTATCGTGTCGGGCTGCTGCACGGTAAAATGAAGCCTGCCGAAAAGGAAGCTGTTATGGCAGCAATGAAAGCGCACGAGATCGACTTGCTGGTATGCACAACTGTTGTAGAAGTCGGTGTGGATGTCCCGAATGCGACGCTGATCCTGATTGAGAATGCGGACCGCTTCGGTCTTGCACAGCTGCATCAGCTGCGCGGCAGAGTCGGCAGAGGCTCCGTGCAAAGCTATTGTATTCTCGTGACTGACAGTAAAAACGATGATGCCCGCGAACGCCTCAAGGTCATGAGCCGTACGACAAACGGCTTTGTAATCGCCGAAGAGGATCTCAAGCTGCGCGGCCCCGGCGATTTCTTCGGACATGCGCAGCATGGTATGCCCCCGCTCATGCAGGCAGCTTTTTGCAGCAATATGCCCCTTGTCTCCGAAACACAAATGGCCGCAAAACAATTATTGGAAGCTGATCCGGAACTGCAATCTCCGGCGCATCAGCCGCTGCGCACCGCGGTACTTCAATTATTCGCGAAAAACGGCGAAAACGGGCTGAACTAAGCATCAGCTACTCCCCTGCTGACGGATTCAGATTTATTTATTCAGAATTTACGATGTTTTTGACAGATTCTGTGCAATTCGCCAAAACTTGATTTTTTTTCATTTTTCTCTTGACATTTTGCTTCATTTGCGTTATAATAACAAAGTCGCCTGACGGAAACGAAAAACTTCCGAAAGGTCAGACGGAATGGCCTGGTAGTTCAGTTGGTTTAGAACGCCGCCCTGTCACGGCGGAGGTCGT
>CAMNFV010000004.1 GCA_946537515.1 uncultured Ruminococcus sp.
AGATTGTTGTTGCGTCACATGAACGTATGAATTCTATGATAACCAATGCGCCAAAGGGCGCTTTAGCAAAATGGCTGCCGGTCCTACCGGCCGGTTCTACCGACCGGCTCGTTTCAATAATAACTGCGCGGTCAAACCGGTGAATAATCCCGCGAGCGATCCGCTGACAAGCAGCAGCGGCAGATAGGCCGCCACGCTGACAGACCGCATCACCGCGATTGCTGCCGCAATCTGTCCGCAGTTATGGAACATCGCACCGATGACGCTGCAAAGCCAGATCTGCTTTTCCGGCAGAATTTTCCGCAGGAGCAGCATTCCGAGCAGACAGCAGACCGCTCCGCTCGCCGAATACAGCAGCGCCGAAGGATTCCCGCCGAATATCGCGCCGAGCAATACCCGCACCGCAACGATCATTGCAGTTTCATGCGGGCGGTAGCGGAATACCGCATATACCGTCACGATATTGGCAAGGCCGAGCTTGATGCCGGGAATCGGAAACGGATTCGGGATCCGCAGCTCGATCACAAACATGATCAGCGCGATTCCGGCGAGGAGCCCCAGCTCTGTTAAGCGTTTCGTCTGCATCCTCATGCCGCACCGTCCTCTGCAAACCGGACGATCAGCTTATGCGGCAGACAGACCAGCGGCAGATGCTCTGATTTGAGCGTCCCCATTCTCACGCAGGTCTGATCGGGACAGTCCGCCGTATCCACACGCACCGTTCCGTCCTCGATGACAACATTATTATATCCGCCGTCTGCTGCCGGAATGCGTATGGTTTGATTGTCCGCGGAATTGAGATCAAATGTATAAAGCAGCTTGCCGTCCTGCACGATTTCAATGCGGTTTGCAGGCGCCTTCCGGAGCATATAAACCGAAAGTGCGGCCGCGATCAAAAAGACCGCCGCTGCGGCTGCCGCAATGATTTTAGTTTGTTTCGTCATGCCGGATCACCCTGCTTTGCAATTCACGCTTCGGCTGAAATTTCTGCTCCAGCCCCTCTGTCAGGCAGACTTCGCCGTCTGTGGTCACGAGCAGCATTTCAAAGCCGCCGTTCTGCCGCCAGTAGTCTGCTGCGGCATCCGTACCCATGACAAACAGCGCCGTCGAAAGCGCATCACATTCCACACCGCATTCCCCGATTACCGTAACTGCGGCAAGCCCGTTGTCCGCAGGCGCGCCGGTTTCCGGATCGAGAATATGCCAGTAACGATTGCCGCCATCATCCGTGAAATACCGCTCATAATTGCCCGAGGTAATCACCGCCTGATTGTCTGCGGGGAGTGTCCCGAGCAGCTGATCCGGTGAAAAGGGATCGGTCACGCCGACTGTCCATGTGCTGCCGTCCGGTTTTTTGCCGAGCGCCTGCACATTGCCGCCGAGATTGATGATCGCGGATGTGATACCGTGCTGCTTGAAAATTTCCGTTACCGCATCACCGGTATACCCCTTTGCAACTGCACCGAGATCGAGCTCTGTCTCCTTCGGGATCGTCACGGAATCTCCCTCGTGCGAGATCAGCCGGTCATCACAGAATTGCAGCAGATTCTCAATTTCCGATGCATCCGGAACGCGGTATTCGCCGGTTGTGAAGCCCCATGTCCGCAGCACCGGATAAAGCGAAATACAGAGCGCACCGTTCGTATTCTGACCGATGCGCTCTGCTGTTTCAAGAATCGCCGCCGTATCGGCAGAGACTCTGACCGCAGCGCCGTCCGCGTGATTGATCGCATAGAGATCGCTCTGCGAATCCGTCACGGAAAGCGTCTGCTCCAGCGTCCGGATGCGTTCTTCGGCTTCCTTTACGGCAGCCGAAGCATCCTTGCCGTAGGCTTTGAGGTTCATATAGGTATCCATTGCGAACAGATCTGCCGATGCAGGGGCGGAATCCGCTTCCTGCGCAGGATCGCCGCAGCCTGTCAGCAAAATCAAAGTCAGCAGCGATGCCGCAAAAGCTCTGTATTTCATTCGCATTTCACTCCTTGCCGTTATTCAGCTTGATTATAACTTTTTCTGTTATAAAAATCAATGGGCGATAGAGAATCGGAAATGAGAAATTAGAAGTTGCGGTATCGCTTCGCGATGATTTTTATAATAGCCGGATGCACGCATGACAGCATCGCCGCAGCCGGCCTTTTGGCGGACTTCCGATCATCAGCAGCGGGCGGAGTCCAGCGCAGCGCGGACAGCGGACATGATGCCGTTCGAGCTGTATGTCGCGCCGGAGCACGCATCCACATCCGGAGACTGCGCATTCAAAATTGCAGGAATGACGATGTTTTTCGCATCATTGAAATAGAAATCATCGCTTTCTTCCGTCGAACCGGTGATATCGGTGATGCGGTCATCCTGAATCGTGACCTGTACGGTGATATTGCCGTCATAGCCGTAAGCCGTGCCGGTGAATGTGCCGTCCTGATAGATGCGCTGCGGTGCCTGTTCTTCCGGCTCTGCTGCGGGTTCGGAAGAATCCGGCGTTTCCTGCACAGCCTGTTCCGTATTTTCGGTGTTCTCCCCGGCAGATTCTTCCGCAGAGGATTTATCCGCCGCTTCGGTTTCATCAGTTACGGCCGTTGTCGTTGTTTCATCTGTCCGTGATGATTCATCAGCGGTCGTTTTGCCGGCTTTCTGCGTTGATTTTGTCAGATCGGTTTCCGTGGATTTGGTTTTCGCCGCTTCGGCATCGGTTTCCGCAGCATCATCTGACGAAGAAACTTCTCTGATTTCCGCCGCCATGGTCTGACGGGTTTCGGGGGCTTTCCGGCCGTATGCCGATACTGCAAGACCGGTGAAAATGACTGCGAATGCCGCAACTGCCGCGGTATTCAGCGCAAATCGTTTCTCCGGCTTCTTTGCCGTCAGATACCACTTGCGCAGTCTGCATACAGCATAGCCGATGAACACCGCGCCATACACCAGCAGGCTGAAAAATGCGCCGTCCCGGCCGGCCTTTGCTTTCTGATAATTCAGCAGCAGGACATGCGCCGGAATCAATGCATAAAATACATATGCGAGCCGCTGAATCGCCTTCCATTTTTTCGCCTTCATTTTTCTGCGGATCTTCTGCACGGAAAGCACCGTCAGCGGCAGCATGATCGCCATGAGCAGAATACAGACGATCAGATTCGCCGCATCTGCCTGTTTGAGCCAGCGCGGCAGAAACGATATGCCGTAGCCGACGGCGTGACCGAGTGTCAGGATTGCAGAAAAGATCGAAAGCTGGCTGCGCTGCGGCATGAGCTTTTTCATCAGCGGAGAGGAATTCGGCAGCGTGCCTGTCCACATGACAACCGCCCAGCAGGCGGCAGCGAGGGTACCCTTCGTGAGCTGTGCGAATACATAGTCATTCAGCCACGCCGGAATGCCCGCCGGATGCAGATTCACCAGACACACCGCCCCGATGCTCAGAACTGCCGCCGCGATGTAAAACGGCGCCGGATGCTTGCGCAGCGTTCCGCCGCAGAAGATTGCAAAGCAGACGGCAATTCCGAGTGAAATCAGGAACAGCATAAATTATTCTCCGCGCTTTTTGCGTCCGAGAATTGCAGCCGCACCGGCAGCCGCAAGTACACCGGCGATTGCGCCGACACCTGCATCACCGGTCTTCGGAGAGGTGGTCGAACCGGTTTGGCTTGTCGAAGAGGATTTTGCTGTTGTTGTGGTGGTGACGACCGGAGTTGCTTTTCCGGTTGTGCTCGTGGCAGCGGAGGTTTCTGCTGCCTGACCGCCGATTGTGATATCGAGCGTCTTGGTGTAGCCGGTTGCAGCAACAACGAGCTGATAGCTGCCGTTTGCACCGTCTGCAAAGATCTTTGTCTGGCGGCTTTCAGCGTTAAAGTCGATGGCGCCGTTCTCATCAAAGATCTTCGCAGCGCCTCTGCCGGATGCGTTGTACTTGGTCTCACCGACCGTGACGGATGCGAGATTCTTGATGAAGTTTGCAGCTTCTGCATCGGTTGCATCATCTGCCTTGACGAGCTTTCCGTCTGCATATTTGACAGGCAGCTTATCGGTTGTCAGCGTGAAAGATGCACTCATATCTGCGTATTTGCCTTTGCCGTCGGAGAGCTTCAGCGAATAGCTGCCCGGCTTTGCGTCGGTATAGCTGATCTCGCCGTTCTCAACAGTAAAGCCGTCAGCAGCGCTGTATTTCTTCTCGTAATCTGCCGGAATGCCGGTCTCGGTGATCTTGGTCTTACCGGTGCCTGCGGCAGCATCTGCGGCCTTGATTTCACCTGCGAATTTCACAGGGATATAGGTATTTGCATCAACGGTGACATAGCCTGCCTTTGTGATCAGCACGATCTCCTTGACGGTGCTGCCCATGAGGCCTGTATATGCTGCATAATCGAGCTTATTGCCGTGCGGCTCTTCGGTCTTGATACCGGAAGACCACGCGATCTCGCCGCGCCAGATATTCTGCTCGTGACGCATTGCATAGGCCTTGCCGTCAGCGGTTTTGAGAATCGCGCCGCGGTACTTGGTATCAAAGCCTTCCGGCTGATTGCCGAGGTCGATCAGATAGTCGCCCCAGGGAGTCGCGGTCGAAAGTTTGACTTCGAGCGCGGCCTTTTCCGGCGATGCATCCTGCACAGCGGAGAACTGCGCCTTGCCGTCCTTCAGGGTAACGGTCTTATATGCTTCCGGAGCGGCATCGAGCTTTGCAAAGCCGAAATTATTGGTGCCGAGTGCATCGAGATCAGCCTGCGAAATGGCGACCGGATAGGTCACGCCGAGGATGGTATCGCTGCCGTTGTTGTAGGAGCCTTCAAAAAGCTCGCCCTCACCGTTCTTGAGTGCCTTGGTCTTGGTTGCAGATGTGACCGCATCGACTTCGCCTGCGCCCTCGCCGAGCTCAGCGGCATAAAAATCGGTATAGGGAATATTCATGGTGCCGTAGACCATGGTATCCTCTGCCGCGGCAGAAAGCGGCATCGCAGAAAGCGTGACCGCCGCAGCTGCGGCTGCTGTCAGAATGTGAATCGGTTTCATACAGTTTCTCTCCTTATGGTTCATTCGGTACGCCGCTGTCTGCGGCGCGTAGACTTTGCGGGTAGTTTATGCACATAGTTAGGTTCACCTAACCAAGCGCGGATAATCAGGCCGGACCTGACATCCGGCACAATTAGCACATACTAACCCGATGCATATTATACCATTTAAATCGGAATTTGTCAAGCGAAAAAAATAAAATCAAAAACCTTGTGCAAAGCGCATAATGCAGATGGTTAGTTACGGCAAACTATCTGTTTGATTCTCCGAATTTGTTGTTTCCGCTTTGATTCGCCTTGACAAAACCATAGTAAAGTGCTAGAATATTAACGGTTAGAGAAATCTAACCGATATCTTGCTATCCGAATTAGCAAAAGCTAACAATTAGAAAGGAAGTCTTTCGTATGTTACCGCTCAGCCTTGCAGAGGCGGAAACCGAGCATACAATCCGTAAAATCGGCGGAAGCCCGGAATTGAAGCAGCATCTGGAAAATCTCGGCTTCACGGTCGGCGGAACCGTCACGCTCATCAATACCCTCGGCGAAAATGTGATCGTAAAGGTCAAGGAATCCCGCGTTGCAATCGGCGCGGATATGGCACGGAAAATCATGGTGTAAGCGGAAAACCGCTGCCGGATGATAATTGTCGGCACGCGGCCGGAGATGAACACTGCGGCCGCTGCTGAAAAGGAGGAAAATGGCATGAAGACATTACGGGATGTTCCGATCGGTGAAACAGCAAAGGTTGTCAAGCTGCGCGGAACAGGCGCGATCAAGCGCCGGATTATGGACATGGGCATTACACGCGGCGTAGAGATCTACGTGCGCAAGGTCGCACCGCTCGGAGATCCGATTGAAATCAAGGTGCGCGGCTATGAGCTTTCGCTCCGCAAAGCGGATGCTGAACTCGTGGAAGTCGAGTAAAACTTTTTATTCTGTATATTTTTATGTAGCGGTTAGCATAAGCAAATCGCGGGAAAGGAAGAATCAGAATGGATCTCCGTATTGCACTTGCAGGTAACCCGAATTCCGGTAAAACAACGCTCTTTAACGCGCTGACCGGCTCTAACCAGTTCGTCGGAAACTGGCCGGGTGTTACCGTTGAAAAAAAGGAAGGCAAGCTGAAAAAGCATGACGGCGTTGTCATTACCGACCTTCCGGGTATTTATTCGCTCTCTCCGTATACGCTGGAAGAGGTCGTTGCACGTAATTACCTGATCGGTGAACGCCCAGACGCAATTCTCAATATTATTGACGGTACGAACCTCGAACGAAATCTCTACCTGACGACACAGCTTGTAGAGCTCGGTATTCCGGTCGTGATCGCAATCAACATGATGGATATCGTCAAGAAGAACGGCGATACGATCAATACGAAAGAACTTTCCCGTCAGCTCGGCTGTGAGATCGTTGAGATCTCTGCGCTGAAGGGCACAGGCGTCAATGAAGCGGCGGAAGCTGCAATCAAGGCGGCAAAGGAAACCAAGACAATTCCGCAGCATACTTTCTGCGGTCCTGTCGAGCACGCGATTGCACATATTGAAGAGGCTGTCGTCCATGATCTGCCGGAAGAGCAGCAGCGCTGGTATGCGATCAAAATTTTTGAGCGCGACGACAAGGTGCTTGAAAAGCTGAATATCCCCGCGGATACGCTCAAGCATGTCGAGCAGGATATCGCAGCGGCGGAAAAAGAACTCGATGACGATGCAGAGAGCATCATTACAAATGAGCGCTATGTCTACATCGCTTCGATCATCAAGGCGTGTTATAAGAAGAAGGACGCGGGCAAGCTGTCCGACTCCGATAAGATCGACAAGATCGTCACGAACCGCTGGCTCGGCCTCCCGATCTTTGCATTGATCATGTATCTGGTTTACCTCATTGCAATGCAGGGGCCGGGCGCATGGGCAACCGACTGGACGAATGACAATCTCTTCGGTGACGGCTTCCACCTCTTCGGAATCGGTTCCGCCGCATACGAGGAGAAATCCGGTGAATATGCCGACGCAGCAGACGCTGTCAGCGCATATTATGAGCTTGACACCGAAGCAGAGGACTTCAGCGAGGAAACTGCTCTTGCAGAGATGAAGGCAGTCACCGGCGAGGAATCCGCTGTGATCGCGGTCGAGGATGAAGAAACCCTCGAAACGATCGAAAAGACTGTTTATTTCGATTCTGTTCCGGATGACGCGGATGAGGAAGCAGTTGTCGGCATGTCCTATAAGGATGCAGTTGCATACTTTGAGGAGAACGGCTTTGAGGAGCCGGATCCCGCAGCAGACGGCGTATGGGTACCGGGCATTCCGGTTCTCGTTGAGAATCTGCTTGATAAAGCAGGCGCTGCGGATTGGCTGAAGGGCCTGATCCTGGACGGCATTGTTGCCGGCGTCGGCGCGGTTCTGGGCTTCGTGCCGCAGATGCTCGTGCTGTTCCTGCTGCTTGCATTCCTGGAAGCCTGCGGCTATATGGCACGTATCGCGTTCGTTCTGGACCGTGTATTCCGCAAATTCGGCCTCTCCGGCAAGTCCTTTATCCCGATGCTCGTCGGTACGGGCTGCGGCGTGCCCGGTATCATGGCAAGCCGTACCATTGAAAACGAGCGCGACCGTCGTATGACGATCATCACCACGACCTTTATCCCCTGCGGCGCAAAGGTGCCGTTTATCGCAATGATCGCGGGTGCAATCTTCAGCGGCTCTGCATGGGTTGCAGTCTCCGCATACTTCATCGGCATGGCTGCGATTATCATTTCCGGTATCATGCTGAAGAAAACAAAGCCGTTCGCAGGCGAGCCTGCTCCGTTCGTCATGGAGCTCCCGGCTTACCATATGCCGACACTCGGCAATGTGCTCCGTTCGATGTGGGAGCGCGGCTGGTCCTTCATTAAGAAGGCGGGCACGATCATCCTGCTCTCGACGATCATCGTCTGGTTCACCTCGTATTTCGGCTTCACGGACGAAGGCTTCCGGATGCTGGAAGAGGATGAGCTCGATCTCTCGATTCTCGCGAAAATCGGCAGCGCAATCGCATGGATCTTCGCACCGCTCGGCTGGGGCAACTGGCAGGCAGCCGTTGCATCCATCACAGGCCTTGTTGCAAAGGAAAATATTGTCGGTACAATGGGCATTCTCTATGGCGGCGGCGATACGACCGTCTGGCAGACGCTCGGCGCTGCATTCACCGGCGTAACCGGCTTCTCCTTCCTCGTTTTCAATCTGCTCTGCGCACCTTGCTTTGCTGCAATCGGCGCAATCAAGCGTGAGATGAACAATGCCAAGTGGACCTGGTTCGCAATCGGCTATCAATGCTGCTTTGCATATGCAATCGCTCTGATGATCAACCAGTTCGGCGGCCTTTTCACCGGCCATGCAAACCCGCTCGGCCTGATCTTTGCAGTTGCAATTCTTGCATTTATGATCTATATGCTGTTCATCAAGAAGTATAACGAAGCCACCACGCTGACTGAAAAGCTGAAGTCCTGAGGACGAAAAAAGGAGCTGATCTGTATGTTCGCATGGGTATCTGAAAATCTCGGAACGATCGTTATCTCGGTCGTGCTGCTCGCGATTGTTGCGGCGATCATCGCCTCAATGATCCGAGACAAGAAAAAAGGCAAATCCACCTGCGGAAATAATTGCAGCCATTGTGCACTCAGCGGCTCCTGTCACAAGCATTGAAACAGACGGGCAGCGTACTTCAAACCGGTACGCTCCCCGCTCTCTTTCCGGAGGAATCGCATGGAATCGACTGAAAAACTGACCTCTGCCAATATCCGCTATCTGTTGACGATGAAATCCTTTGCCGATTCGGGCAAGATGATCCGCGGTGCCTATCTTGCAGCCTGCCTGCATTATAAAAAATCCAGCGTACATTCCATGCTGGAGAACTTCCTGGCGCTCGGCATGATCGAAAAGGCAGCGGGCGGCATCGTCCACCTGACGGAGAAAGGTATTGACACAGCATCCCGCTATCAAACTTACTACAACAAACTGGATTCCGTTCTTTCTGCTTGCTTTCCGGAGCTTGCAGAGAAAGAAAATGCAATTCTGGCATTGCTCGCAGAAATCCCGGAGACCTCGCTGGCAAGATTTTGTATCGAAAAAAACGGTGCAAAATCCTGACAGGAATGATCTGCATAATCCCGAAGCAGGGGGATATGATGCCCCCTGTTTCCTTCTTATTCGAGTTAGCATATGCTATCTCAAATGCAGAAAACATCATCTCGCTTCTGACATTCTGCAAACGCAGGATGTTTCAGGATAAATGTACCAAACAATGTATTTTTCTACCGTTTTTTCAAACCATAACAAAGGAGGAATCTATGAGCGTCGTAATCGTTGGCGGCAATGACCGCATGGCAACCAGATATCAGGATATCTGCAAACAGTTCAACTTCAAATCCAAGGTATTTACCCAAATGCCGACAGATTTTGAAAACAAGATCGGCTTCCCGGATTTCATGGTCGTATTCACAAGCACCTGTTCCCACAAAATGCTGGCAGGAGTCAAGAACCGCGCCGAGAAACACGGAATCCCGGTCAAGCATGTTCACAGCGCAAGCGTCAGCGCGCTGAAAAAGCTGCTGTCACAATATGACGGCGCATAATCGCAGCACCATTTTATTATTACAGATTTGTACAGACATGCTTTCTGTGCAGATAAATCCGGCATCAGGCTTGCTGACCGGCGCCGGAATCATCACAAGGAGGAATTCACTATGAAAACAGCAGTTATTTATTGGAGCGGCACCGGCAACACCGAGGCCATGGCAAACGCGGTCGCAGAGGGTGCAGGCGCAGATCTCTTTACCGTATCGGATTTCAGCGGCAGCGTCGCGGATTTTGATGCAATCGCATTCGGCTGCCCGGCAATGGGCGCAGAAGTGCTGGAAGAGGATGAATTTGAGCCGTTCTTCACCTCGATCGAGGGCAATCTCAGCGGCAAGAAGGTCCTGCTCTTCGGCTCCTATGGCTGGGGCGACGGCGAGTGGATGCGCAACTGGGAAGAACGCACAAAGACCGCAGGCGCAGTACTGGTCGGCGATGAGGGCTATATCGTCAATGAGGCACCTTCTGATGACGATCTCGCAAAGCTGAAGGCACTCGGCGCAGAGCTTGCTTCCTGATCTTTCACGCAATTTATCCCGAACGGAGACAGTATGAAAATGCTGTCTCCGTTTTTTTGCGGCATACGGGAATATGGTTATTTTTTATTCTGAATATGGTTATTTTTTATTCTGAAAACATTGCAATTTCCGGAGCGATGTGTTATAATGTAAGGTGGCGAGTTGTTGAAAGCAGCCGCCGGATAGAAAAAAGAAAGATGAACACAACAAAAAGGATGATACAAATGCGATTTATTGACCAGCTCAAGGCCGAGGTGAAAATCCACGGCGACATGGAGACTGATTTCCGCAGCCGGCGCTATCATCAGGCGCGCAATCTTGCCGCGAAATATGTGGATATGATCGAGGAGGAAGCAAGAATTGCTGCCCGAAGCGGAAACTATGAGCGGATTGAGGGGCATGCGCTCATCAGCGGATTTTGCACGCTTAATGAGAAGGATTTTGATATGCCTTTTGTGCAAACAGAGCGCAAGCGACGCTTCGTAACCGGAAAAAAGCGCGCGATCTATACGCTGACGCCGGATAATGAGCTGTTTGAAGTATTCCTTTCGGCATTCCGGCAGCTCTGCGTGGAAGAGGATATCATCTATTTTCCGTTTCAGGCGCAGATCCTCGATAAAGAAGGAAAAACCGTCTATCATACGCTGCCGTTCACGCTGCTGAATCCGAAAAAAGAAAAAATACAGGCATTCGGCTTTCCGTATCAGATCGAATTCTGAAAGGAGCGTCAGAGATGAATTCGCAGTTTGCTTATGAAACAAAATCACGGCCTGCGTTTGCTGCGTCACTCCGTCAGGATGCCGATGAACATGCCAGCAAGCAGATCAATCTGCAAAGCATCCATTTTCAGCAGGGACGCGAAATCGCAGAGACCTATGTCAATATGATGAAAAGCTATGCGCGGCTCGATGCACAGTCCGGACGCTATGAACGCGACGGCGCTGCAATGATCGTCAGAGGCTTCTGCCGGATCGAAGAGCCGCATTTCGATCAGCCGCTCCTGAAGCGTACCCGGAAACAGAGCTTCTGGACGGCGCAATGGCAGGAGACCTGCTCGCTGCGGGAGCCCAGGAGCGATCTCTTCGATGCTTTCTGCACCAGCTTTGCGGAATTCTGCAAGGATGAGCAGATCGAGATCGGAGCGCTCTGTGCGCTTGTCCGGACGAAAGAGGGCAAGCTGGAGCAGCGGCCGTTTCCTGTACAGACGACGCTTCCGGAATATCTGGAGGCGATCGGGTTCCCTTATCAGATCCGCTTCTGAAGCCCGCGGATCATTTTCATGGAGGTTATGCAATGTCAGTCCGGTTTACACCCGAAATGAAACGAACACATACGATCCTTGTGCCGGATATGCTTCCGGTGCATTTTCAGCTGCTGATCAGCATTCTGAAGCCCTACGGCTATCATTGCGAGCTGCTTCAGACGGCAAGCCGTGCCGTTGTGGATGAGGGACTCAAGAATGTGCATAATGACACCTGTTATCCGGCGCTGCTGGTCATCGGGCAGTTTATGGAAGCGCTGAAATCGGGACGCTATAATCCGGACCGCACCGCGCTGCTGATTACACAGACCGGCGGCGGCTGCCGTGCATCAAATTATATCCATCTGCTGCGCAAGGCGCTGAAGGAGCAGTTCCCGCAGGTGCCGGTTATCTCGCTGAATTTCTCCGGCCTTGAAAAGGATCCGAAATCCGGCTGGCAGATGACGCCCATGATCTTCCTGAAGTTCCTTTATGCGGTGCTGTACGGCGATCTGCTGATGCTGGTCGCAAACCAATGCCGCCCGTATGAACTGCAAAAGGGCAAGACGGATAAGGTCCTGAGAAAATGGCAGAAGAAGCTGGAAAAGGCATTCCAGTCCAGAGATTTTCTGCATACCAAAACCTTCTATAAACGCATTCTCGATGATTTTGCCGCGATCCCGCGGACTGCGCGCAATAAGGTGCGCGTCGGCATTGTCGGTGAGATCTATGTCAAATATTCGCCGCTCGCAAACAATCATCTGGAAGAATATCTGCTCTCGGAAAACTGCGAGCCGGTGATCCCGTCGCTGCTGGAATTTGTCATGTACTGCGCGATCAGCACCGCCGTAGACGGCAAGCTCTATCACTTCTTCGATAAGAGCGTGCTCTATAACGGCCTCGGCTACAAGGCGATCTACGCGATGCAGAAGCAGCAGATCAATGCCGTAAAGAAGCACGGCGTCTTTGATCCGCCGCATGATTTTGAGCTTCTGCGTGCCCGCGCCGATCAGTATATCAGTCAGGGCGTCAGCATGGGCGAGGGCTGGCTGATCACCGCTGAAATGGCAGCGCTCGTCGAATCCGGAACAGAAAATATCATCTGCACGCAGCCCTTTGGCTGTCTGCCGAATCATATCGTTGCAAAGGGCATGATGCGCGTGATCAAGAATGCGTATCCCGAAGCCAATATCACCGCGATCGACTACGATCCCGGTGCAACACGCGTCAATCAGGAAAACCGCGTCAAGCTGATGCTTGCGAATGCAAAGAAGCCGACATAAACAGGGGAGCGTGAGAGACTATGCAGCGCACAGCAGTCATTCCCAGACCGAAAACCTCAAAAACACGGCGCATGTATATCATTCAGCTGGTGATCCGCTGTGTGATTCTGGCAGCCTGTATTCTGGTTGTGATATTTGATCCGCAGCAAATGGAAATTCTCGAAGGCTGGAATTTCTTCCGGAAATTTTCGCCGTTTCATCTGCTCTGGCTGTCCTGGATGCTGGATATGCTCTGGCAGCTGGTACCGGTCAAAAAGCGCATTGTCATTGCACTCGGATCGCAAAAGCATTTCCGCTTCCGCTTTGAGCCGATCAAGGAAGCCTTCAGCACACAGGCGCTCCGGCGGCATATCATTGAGACCACAAAGGCGGCCTATAAGGTGTTCGGCATCTGGGCGGTAATCGTCGCGGTTGTCTCGCTGCTGCGCACGTTTGATGTGCTGGACGATACGGCGCTGCTGATGATCACCATGGTATTCTATGTCTGTGATCTGATCTGCGTGCTGATCTGGTGTCCGTTCCGGCTGATCGTCAAGGCAAAATGCTGCACGACCTGCCGCATTTTCAACTGGGATCATCTGATGATGTTCTCACCGATGCTGATGGTCAGCGGATTTTATTCGCGGACGCTGGTGCTCATGGCGTTTGCGGACTGGCTGCTCTGGGAGCTGTGCATTATGATGTATCCCGAGCGCTTCTGGGAAAATTCCAATGCTGCGCTGCGATGTACGAACTGTACAGACAAGCTCTGTACACAATACTGCGGCAAGAACAATCCGCAGACGAATGCGATGTCTCCGACGGATAAAAAATGAGGGCTTTGCAGTAGTGCTTCGTAAACTGTCCCCAACTCCGCTTAAGGGCCGGAAGTCCTTAAAAATCCAATTTTGTGTATAATAAATAAGTAAGCCGCTCAGATTCAGCAGTTACGCGAATTTGGGCGGCTTATCTATAATTATCATTATAAACATGGGGTCTGGGGATCATATCCCCAGCGAGGGGGTTGGGGGCGAGGAGCCCCCATTTGAAATCCGTCGGAGACACCTTATTCACGCACGGCGGCAAGCTCTACGGCTCGGTATGCGCCCTGATAGATGCCGGCCTTTTTTGCGGTGCAGATATGCGCGCACATCTGCTCGATGATATCGCCGTTTTTCTGGAGCAATACGAGCATTGCAGCGGTTTCCGAGGGCGTGCTGCATTCATAGGTGCCGTCACCGATTTCTGCTGAGCGGATCGCGCCCCAGGCCTCATGGCCGCCGACACGCTTGATCATCAGCTTCGGAATCGGGTAGAAGGAGAGCTCGCTCGGCTTCGTGATCAGCACATCCGAAACGCGCATCAGCAGATTGGTCGAATAGACCGCTGCGAAAATATCCTTGTGGCAGAAGGCATGGATGCCGGTGACATCGCCGGAATATGCCGCATCGCAGAATTGCACAGTCTCATCGAAGTCATCAAAATGTGTGTGCAGCAGCGGCTGCATCTCGGGAACATCGCGGAGCAGCTCCTGCCAGACATTTGCATGGTCGCCGACATTGACAAACAGCGCTGCTTTTTGCTTTTTGATTGCGGGAATCAGCCGCCGGATGATCGTAACGAAAATATCCTTCTGTGCGCCTGCGCCGCCGACGGACATCAGCCAGCGCTTCGGCGCGCCGCTCTGCATCCGCCGGATGCGCTTTTCGCAGTCCGCTTCGATATTGCTGACGAGTTCATGGTCGATATAGTGACCGGTACAGACGATCGCATTTTTCGGCATCGGGCGCAGCGGACGGCTGCCGTCCATGCCGCGGAGCGCACGGTAGCCGAGATAGGCAGAGGGCGTCTGAACCGTATGCACGGCGCCTTCGGAGAGATGCAGCGCCATCGGCCAGTTATCGGGTACGGCGTTGACGACATGCGTCAGTCCGGCATGGATCGCGGCCTGCGACGGCCAGACATGTGTCGCAATGAATGGGATATCCTTGGGGAGATCGCAGTAAACGCCGGTCATCAGCTCCGCCGTTTTCTGATCGGAGCAGTTGTATTGCAGCCGGCGGAAGCCTTCGCTGTTGAGCGGCTCCCAGATGAGCTTATTGAAGGGCGGGATCTGCTGCGAAAGCCGCGAGCCGAGCGAATAAAGCTGATTCTGCTCGCCGATGATCTTTCCGCAGGCAGCGGACTGAAAGGCGTGCAGGTCGAACCAGTAGGGCTGATAGCCAAGCGCCCGCGCCGCAGACGCCATTGCCATAGAAATGCGGTAATGTCCGAAGCCCATGCGGATATTTCCGATAATGACGCTTTTGCTGTCAAATGTGACATCGGATTCCTCGCTCAGCACAAGATTCTGTACGCCGAGCAGCGGCCCGATTGCCGGTGCGGATTCTGCACGCAAATGGTAAATATGATCGCCGTCATCGCCGTATTTACGCGCAAATTTCTCCTTTGTACGCAGCGCTTTCCGGTAGCTGCGGTCTGACATTTCGTTCCCGAAGATCTGCTTTGAACGCTCCATAATTTTCATCTCCCCCACTTGACAAATGAAAAATAATATGCTAGACTATCACTATATAGTATGATAGCCATACTATCATATTTGATATATAGTCTATCACAAAATAGGAGGTTTGTCAAGTGGAAAATCAACATGCGCAGGAAAGTCTCAAGACAAAACGAATTGAGCGTGCAGTTGAGATCAGCGCCGAGATGTTTCTCCGGAACGGAATCGAAGCTGTCAAAATGACTGACATCGCAGATGCCTGCGGCGTCGGTGTTGCAACGCTCTATCGCTACTTCGGCACAAAAACGACAATCACCATTGCGGCTATGACACATCTCTGGAACACGCTGCGGGGCATGTATGAACATGTCTTTGAATCAGAGGTCTTTCTCCGGCAGCCCGGCATCAAGCGGCTCTCCGACCTGATGCATATGTATCTGGTGCTCTTCGATGCACATAAGGATCTGATGCGGCTGGTCGGCGAATTCGATCTGATGCTCCAGCATGAAAATGTTCCGAAAGCGGCGCTTTTTGACTACGAGCGCTCGATCATCAATTTTTACCCCTATATGGAATCTGCATATCTTGCGGGAACGGCTGACGGTACCGTTCGTTCGGATATTGATTTCAAACTCTTCTATCTGACCTTCGGTCATGCGATGCTCTCACTCTGCAAGAAGATGCTCTGCGGAGAACTGCTTCCCTCTGATGATTTCGGCAACGGCAGAGCCGAACTGGAAATGCTCGCCGGGATGGCGGTCAGCTATCTCAGGAAGGAGAACGCAAATGAAGGAGAAGAAAATCGCTTCGAATAAGGTTTTATGGATCTTTGCGGTCGGTCAGCTCGGCTGGTCGATTCTTTCCGGTATTATTGCAAACTGGCTTGTCTATTTCTTTCAGCCGAGTGCGGAAGAGATTGCAAAAGGCCAGCTGACGTTTATCCCGCAGGGGACATTCCTCGGGCTGACGGTGATCGGCCTGATTACGGCTTTCGGCAGAATCTTTGATGCCGTGACAGATCCGCTGATCGCGGGCAAATCCGACAGCTGTCAGCACCGCCTCGGCAGGCGCATTCCGTTTATGCGGTATGCGGCGATCCCGTTCGGGCTGGTGACTGTGCTGATGTTCTGTTCACCGGTCAGAAGCGAGAGTCCGGTCAATGCGGTCTGCCTCTTTCTCTGCGCGATGCTGTTTTACTTCTGCATGACCTGCTACTGCACGCCCTATAATGCGCTGATTCCGGAGCTCGGCAGGACACAGGAAGCACGTATCAATCTTTCGACGTTCATCTCTGTGACCTATTTCTTCGGTACGGCGATTGCATATCTCGTGCCGAATATCGCGGGGCTGTTTGCGGGCGCCGCAGGCTATGCAGGCAGTTACCGCATTACGATCTGCATTCTCGCGGTCATTGCCGTGATCTGTATGCTGATCCCGGCATTCCTGATCGACGAGCAGGTCTATGCCGACACGACTCCGAGCAAAGCATCTGCGTTCCGCTCGCTGATCGCTACCTTCAAAAACAAGGATTTCCGGATCTTTGTCTGCTCGGATATCCTTTACTGGATCGGCCTGACGCTCTTTCAGACCGGCCTGCCGTTTTACATCACGGTGCTCATGGGGCTTGATGATTCCATGACATTTCCGCTGTTCGCAGTTATGACGGTGCTCAGCTTCATCTGCTATCCGATCGTCAATATCGTCTCGAAGAAAATCGGCAAAAAGAAGCTGATCATTTTCGCATTCGGATTCTTCTCTGTTGCATTTCTCGTGACATCGTTTGCAGGCAAGACCGCAATTCCGCCGAAGGTTTACGGTTATATCGTTGCGGCGCTTGCAGCCGTCCCGATGGCGATTCTCGGCATTCTGCCGCAGGCCGTTGTCGCGGATATCTCCGAAGAGGATCAGAAGGCGACAGGCGAGAGCCGGCAGGGCATGTTCTATGCGGCGCGGACATTCGCCTTTAAACTGGGGCAGTCTGCCGCAATGCTGCTGTTCACAAGTATCGCTGTGATCGGCAGGGATACCCCGAAGGGCGAATCCGGCTACGGACTCGGCTACCGTCTGACGGCGCTGCTCGCAGTTGTGCTGTGTCTGCTCGGCGGCATCGTGTTCCTGCGGTATAATGAGAAAAAGGTGCTCGCCAATATCGGCGCGGATACCGAAACGAAAGCATAAAAACAAAGCCGCTGAAATGAAGCTGTTGCGTTCATTTCGGCGGCTTTCTCTGTTATGTTATTCCAGTCCGTCCGGGAAGCTCGTGAAGACATCGCGCTCTGATTCGGGCAGGCCGTATGCAGCCTTTGCATCCGCGATCGCACGGATCAGGAATGCCATATTCCGTCCGAGATTGCGCATTGTCTGCAAGCCCTCAAGATCCTTGCGGACATCCTCTGCCGAGAAGCCGTGAACCTGATTCCAGTAGGTGCTGGAAACGACCGGCATACTGCTGATCGTGAAGTATTTATTCAGCGTATCGAATGATGCGGTATTTCCGCCTCTGCGGCAGCTTACGACCGCGGCACCGACCTTCATATGCTTGGAGAAGGGCGAACTGTAGAAGAGCCGGTCGAGAAAAGCGAGCAGCGTGCCGTTCGGAGAGCCGTAGTAGACCGGGCTGCCGATGACAAGACCGTCGGCGGCCTCGAATTTTGCGGCTGTTTCGTTGACGAGGTCATTGCCGAAGACACATTTGCCCAGCTCGCTGCATTTGTTGCATGCGATGCATCCGCGGATATCTTTATTGCCGACCTGGATCAGTTCGGTTTCGATGCCTTCCGCTTCGAGTGTGCGCTGCAGCTCTGCGAGTGCTTCCGCGGTACATCCCTTCGGATGCGGACTGCCGTTGATGAGCAATACGTTTGCCATATGAATACCCCTTTCTTCCTGTGGCTTCTTCGCCGCTGATTATGTATATTATAGCATATGAAACAGGAAATAGCAATTAGAAATGAGAAATTAGAAATGAGAAATTGCGGTATGCGCTTTGCGCATGATAAAATAAAGAATCAGCACCGCAGAAGGGGTTGCAGTGCTGATCCTTTCATTGCCTTTTGTGTGTGAAAACCTTATTTGATGAGGCCGATGCCCCAGATCGTGAACTGTCCGCTGCCGGAGATCGACACATTCAGTTCGCCAGAGGTATTCTGATAGTAGCCGAGTTCGGCATCCGGGCCGCCCCAGCAATACTGCTTGTTGCCGTTGACCTTGGTGGTCTTGCCGTTGACGGTGACATCAATGCTGCCCATGCCGGAGCTGTTTGCCTTGAACACGATGATCAGGCCCTTGCCCTCTGTCTTGAAGCTCATCGGGCTGCCGCCGTTCAGCGTGTAGGAATAAGGCAGGATCTGACCGCCGTTATAGCCGCCGCCTGCTGTCCAGGAGCCTGCATTGAAGCCGGTCTGGTTCTTCGGGTTGATATATTCGCAGTTTTCATATTCCGTACCGTAGACGGACTTTTCAGGGACGCTGTAAGAATCGGAGCGGTTCTCGGTCTTCATGGCCTGACGGAAGAAGTAGCTGAGGCAATCCGAAACGAGCTTGCCGCCCTTGTCATGCGGATGATAATCATCGGTGAAGTAATCATTCAGCGTCAGCAGGCCGCTGTTGAAGGCCTTGGTCAGCGCATTGTCCATGCTAATGATCGGGATATTGAAGTTCTCACCGACCGGAACCATCTGTGCCTGGCTGGAGAATCCGCTCTTTGCACGATGAATCAGAATGATGACTGCCGGCTCATTCGGCAGATCGAGGAAGCGCTTGATGACGCTCTCGAAGCACTTTTTATACATGATATCTTCGTGGTCGTTGACGGAGAATTCAACGAAGACGATATCCGGATTCTTCGAGATCACATTCGGCTCGCTGCGGACCAGTCCGACGACGGAAGAGGTGCCGGAGAGACCTGCATTGACCTCTGTGAAGCCGCCCTTTGCAAAGGTCTGCTTGACATATGCGGAAAACGGCGTGGTATATTTGCCCATTTCGGTGATCGAGCCGCCGAGATAAGCCATGGTCAGCTTTTCGCCGTTTTCAGCAGCTTCCAGCTTCTTGACGAGCCGGTAGGTATTGCCCATGCTGTAGATGGAATCCTTGTAGAACTGGAGATAGCGCGCGTCAGCGGTCTCCTGATAGCTGTCCCACTTGTTTTCCTTCTGCGGCTTCGGCGGTTCTACGATTTCAGATGCGCCCTTTTCAAACTTCACGATCTTGCCGAGCAGGAAGTTTTGCAGCATCTCTGCATCGAACTTATTGACAACGCCGCTCTGGTTGACATCGGCGCGCCGGATGAAATCGGAATCCTTATTTTCGCTGCGGATGCCCTGCTTGAGCAGTGAGAGATCCGCGGCGCTGATGACGCCGTCCTTGTTGACATCGCCGGGCGTCAGGTCTGTACTGCTGGGTGTTGTACCCGGGGTGCTGCCCTTGCTGAGATACCCGTCCAGCTGTTCAGTCCAGTATGCCGCCATTTTCTCATACCCGCCCGCGTTCGGATGTACACCGTCCGCGAGATCTGACGAAGCGTTGATGACGCTGTGAATGTCGGCATAAATGACGTTTTTGCTGCTGTATTCATCCGCGACCTTTTTCACGATCTGATTATAGGCTGCGATATCGGCGGTTTTATCGCCGCCCCAGCCCATATTTCCGAGATCGGGAATGGTCGTCATGAAGATCGTGCCGTTTGCCGGACGCTTTTCGCAGAGATAATCCAGCAGCGTATGCAGATCTTTTTCGGTGCTGTTCAGTGCACCGTTGTTGATATCGTTCGTGCCGATTTGCAGCAGGATGATATCCGGCGCATATTTGGTGATGTAATCGCCGCTCTGCATGGTTTCCAGAATGCCGTTCTGCTTTCCGAAGAATCCGCCGGGACGGTCAACGATCGTATATCCGCTGTATCCGGCATGATTGTCGTCATAGCTGACCTGCTTGCCCTTATAGGTAAAGGTCGCGCTTTCTTTGCCTTCCGGACCGACAAAGTCGATATCCGTGTAGCCTTTTTCCTGGAGCATCTGCCACAGAAATTTTCTGTAGCCGCCCTCATCGGCCATGCCGTAGGTGATCGAATCGCCCAGCGGCATGATCTTGATTTTGTCGGCAGCTGCGGCCTCGAAACTGAAGTCTGCCGGCAGCGCCGCGGCGGCCATCATCAGCGATGCCGTGACCGCACAAAGTTTCTTCTGCAATTTCATATAAAATCCTCCCAATCTAAAGCAGATACTATGTTTTTTTAATTCTGCTTCTGCGATTCCCCCTGAAATCACACATGGATGATTCACGGCCGGATTCTCTGCATCCCTCCTATCCTGTTTGCGTGTACGGATCCGGTTTCCTGACGATATACAAAAAAGCAGCCGCATTCCCCAAAATGCGGCCGCCTTGGTTTCACAGGTTTTGTTCAGGCGCTTCCTCGCAGGGACATACCGCATATATCATCAGTAACGGTGGTGTACCCCTGTAAGTAATTATGGTCTGCCTGATTCTCTGTATAATTTGATTATAGCACAGTTTTCCGATGATGTCAAGTCTTCGGATTATTTCGATTTTCGTTTTTTCGAGGATTTCGATTTTTTGTTTTTGCCGGATTTCGCTTCTGCCGCATCGGATTTCTGCGGCGCGGCGGTTTCCGGCTCGGGCTTTTTATCCGCTTCCGGTTCTGCTTTTTCAGGTGCAGATTCGGCGGCGGTTTCGGTCACGCCGAGCGCATTGTAGAGCAGATTGCCGGGCTTTAAGCGTGCGCAGAAGCAGTCGCTGAGCCAGACAATACCGGCCGCCGCAAAGCAGGTCATGACGATGAAATACGGCAGAACATACTGCGATTTTCCCTCTGCGAGCATATGGTAGAAGAAGCCGCCGAGGAATACGACCGGAAGCGGCGCGAGCAGGAAATACTTCTCCCGCAGCATCCGGATACAGCCGAAGAAGAATCCGACAAAGATCAGCTGCGCGAAGAGATCCATCAGCTTCTTGACGGTCGTCTGGCCGTTTCCGCAGACCCATGCCGCGATCGGCCCTTTTTCCTTATACTGCCCGCGGACGGTGTTGTTCCAGATCGACTGGTAGGATGTTTCATTCCATTGCGAGACATTCTTCAGATAGAAAAAGTCGTTGGTATACTGCGGGTGATGCAGGAAGAATCCGATGCGCTCCTTCACAACTTCCATGCCGTACTGTGCAGTCAGCTTTTCATCAAAATTAGATTGCTCCAGCAGGCCGATCGTATAGCTGTAATTATACCAGCCCGGCGCGAGCTCTGCTTCATTGAGCCCCATTGCGATCCAGCAGATATAGGGGATCGTGCCTTTGATCTCAGTTCCGCTGCGCACCTCATAGCTGTGAATGATGACAGGCCGGATGCCGCAGGCGAGTACAGCGGTCAGCACGAGGAAGATGCTGTCACGCAGATATTTTTTGCGCTTCAGGAAGAATACCGCGCCGATCAGAAGCATCGCGATCATCCAGATCATGTAATTCGGTTTGATCATTGCAGCGAGCATCATGGCGCCCGCAGCACCAAAGGCGAAGGGCAGCTTATCGTCTATGAGATAGCGAAGCTCACAGTAGAGCGCAATCAGCGCAAACATCATGCCCGGATAGATGCCGTAGATAAAGGAACAGCTGATGATCGGCGCTGCGCTCAGCGCGAGCAAAACCGCTGCAAGAATGGTGACACGGCGGTCGCGGACCAGTTTATCCGTAATCAGGACAAGGAACAGATAGCTCACGCCGAGGAATGCCGCATTGAGGACCTCTTCGATCATCAGCGTTTGCAGATCCGTAAACAGGTTTGCGAAGCGGATAATCATTTCGCTGAAAAATGCAAATCCCAGCTGGAAGGAATAATCGCGGAAATACCGCGCCTCTTCAAACGAACCGTAATCGCCCTTTGCGAATCTGAGTGCGGCGCCTGCGATAATGCCGGAATCCTCTGTCGGTGAGGTCTGCGAGGAGAATACCCAGACGGTGCCGAGGATGAATGTCCACAGAAACACGCCGATGCAGATTGTCCGCAGCCGGATCTTTTTGACGTTCTTGATCAGCAGGAAACAGTCGATCAGGATAAAGGCCAGGATCAGCAGATTCAGAATGAGATTGTCATTCAGATAGTAGACCGATTCCAGACGCTCCGGGATGTGATAGACAATGGATTCGATGCCTTCGCCTTCTTTGACGTTTTCCACGACTGTCGTGTGCATCAGACTGACGCAGGAGAGAAACAGCGAGACCATTGCTGCGATGATGCCGACGACCAGAACGCCGGCGTTCTCAATTTTTTGCGGTAGCTTGATTTCTTTCAAAGTGATAACTTCCTTTTCTATGATTGCAATAAATGACACAGCTATTATAACACAACTTTCGCCTGATTGCAACCATTTTGCGCAGAAAATACGGGAGCAGCCGGCCTTGCGATGCGAAAAAGCCGTGCAGTCACACAGCTGCACGGCTCCATATGAAAGATTCTGTGAAAAATGACGAATCAGCGAAAAAATATGGTGTACACCAGGTCGGCTGCAAGGACGGTGAGGATCACCGCTGCGATGATATACAGCGTTTTATCTTTCAGCTTGGCGGCCAGTCTGTCCAGCAGCGGCTGAATGACATAGAGGAATACCACGCCGCCGATTCCGAAGCGGATGCTCGGGCTCAATGCGATCCGCGCCTGGAAGTTGATCTTGTAGTCTGCATAGGTTTGCCACGGCCAGTAGCCGATGATCCATTCGCAGAGATAACTTGTGATCAGCTCGATCAGCGTTGCGGTCGCCATGGTCAGCAGAAAGATGACCGGGAGAAACAGCAGCTTTCGCGTGAGCGGCTTGCCTTTGATCAGGCGGTACCAAAGCAGCAGAAAGACCGTTGCACCGAAGCCGTAAACCGGCAGCCACGGCCCGAATAAGACGCCGCGGTTGCTGAAGCCCCAGCGATAGATAAAGGTTTCGAGAACGACCTCATAGATCCAGCCGATAACGGCGTAGATCCAGAAGAACAGAACATGTTCAGATATGCGTCTGCGTGTCATATGATATGGATTTCCTTTCTGTCGGGATACTGAAATTATACAACAAATATCCGGAAAAGTCAATGCGTGTGTGTGTTTGCATATTCCTTGACAATTCTTTTTCAGAATGGTATACTGATTATCAGAAGAAAAACCAGCCGGAACGAGGGGAGAAAATGAAACGATTTTGCGATACTTATCTGAAGCAGCTCCGGATCGGCAGTCTCACGACGGAATCCAATGTGCTGATGGCACCGCTGGCCGGATACACGGGATTTCCGTTCAGGGTGATGTGCCGGAAGCTCGGCGCTGGGCTTGCCTTTACGGAAATGGTCAGCGCGAACGGGCTGAAGTATCAGGACAGGGCGACGGCCAGACTCCTTTATACGGATGATACGGAAACACCGAAAGCGGTGCAGCTGCTCGGCTGTGTTCCTTCGGCATTTGAGATATCCTGTAAGGGCGCATATACGCAGGGCTTTGATCTTGTGGATATCAATATGGGCTGCCCGGTCCCGAATATTATCAAGAACGGCGAGGGCTGTGCGCTGACCGGCAATCTGCCGCTTGCGTCCAGAATTATAGAGGCCTGCAAACGGAGCGGCAAGGTCGTGACGGTCAAATGCAGACCGGGGATGCGTCCGGGCAATGTCGTGATCCGGGCTTTCGCGAGAATGTGTGAGGATTCCGGTGCGGATATGATCACCGTACACGGCCGCACCCGGAATATGATGTATGAAGGCGAACCGGTCTATGAATATATTGCGGAAGCAAAGCAGGCGGTGCATATCCCTGTCATTGCAAACGGCGGCATTGCTTCGGAAGAGGATGCCGTCAGAATGATGGAGCAGACCGGTGCCGACGGCGTGATGATCGCCCGGTACGGTCTGGAAAATCCGCTGATCTTCGCGCAGCTGACCGGAAAAAAGACGGATGCGACCAAGCTTTCGCTGCTGCTGGAACAGACAGAGATCGCGGAACGCTGCTATGATGAGCTCGCCGCAATGGAGTACATCAGAAAACTGGCCTCGTATTTTATGAAGAAAATGCCGGGCACAAAGGCCTACCGGCAGAATCTGCACATGAGCGGCAATATGCAGCAGATCCGGCATGTGCTGGCGCAGATGTTCGGGGAAACGGAGAATCGGACATGACAGAAGAATTTCAGATCGAAAACGGGATCCTCACCGGATACAGCGGAGAATCCCACAGCATCGTGATTCCGGAATGCGTCCGCAAAATCGGCAAGGGCGTGTTCAAGGGCATGGCGTGGATTACGGATGTGACGCTGCCCGACGGCCTGACCGAAATCGACGACAACGCATTCAAGGGCTGCCGGCAGCTTGCCCGGATCAATTTTCCGGCCGGGCTGGAGCGCATCGGCGCGTTTGCATTTCACAGATGTCATGCGCTTGTCTCTGTGATCCTGCCGGATTCGGTTAGGACGCTCGGCACCGGTGCGTTTTTATACTGCGACAGGCTGGAATGCATCCGGGCTGCGGGCGTCCGGCGGCTGGAAAAGCAGACCTTTGCCAATAACACCGCGCTGCGTGAGATCACGCTGCACGATGAGATCGACTGCACCAATTTCAAGGATGATCTCTTCACCGGCTGTGTCCGCATTCAGGATATCCGGCTCTCCGGCGGCTATGCCTGGCATGCAGAGAATCTGATTCAGGCGTTTGCGGCGGAAGGCGGCGTACATCCGGTTGTGTGTGCGATTGCAGAGAGCGTCTGGCAGTCCGCGGAAATCGAAAACGGAATTCTGCATAAGCTGCATATCAATCTCAAAACATTTGAATTGCCGGAAGGGATCACAGTCGTTGACAAGGGCTGCTTTTTTGACAAACGCGGCATCGTGTCCCTTGTATTTCCGGCGAGCCTGAAGCAGATCCGGAGCAATGCCTTCGGAAACTGCATCAACTTAGAGCAGATTACCTTACAGCATGAAAATATCACAATCGAAGACGGCGCATTCCGCGGATGCAGCAGCCTGAAAACGGTGTGCATCGGGGATGCGGTCTATCATCTCGGCGGCATCAATTATGACGCAGATACGCCGCGGATCATCCGCCGGATCAACGATCAGGTCATGTGTGATTTCTATATCAGCGGCAAAATTCTGATGTCCTATTCCGGCAGAGAGACCCGCGTGACGATCCCAGAGGGCATTGAGATCATCGGTGAAAGCTGCTTTGCTGGAAATGACCGGCTCGACCGCGTGGTGATGAGCGATACGGTTCGCATTGTGCAGGAGAATGCCTTCCGGAACTGCACCTCGATGCAGTCGGCGGTGTTTTCGGAGCATCTGCAAACGATATGCAGCGGCGCATTTGAAAACTGCAAAAAGCTGATTCGCTTCAATGTTCCGGAAGGACTGAGAACAGTCGGATTTGCGGCGTTCCGGGGCTGCGGAATGCTGGAACTGAAGCAATTTGAAACGGGAACGCCTGCTGCGGAACAGCTGCCGGAGCGGACATACGGCAAAGATGACATTGCGCCTTACAGCTTCTGTGATGATGAATCGCTGACCGAGCTGCATTTCGACCGTCCTGCGGTGATCGGGAAATATGCGTTCTCGGGCTGCCCGAATCTGAGATCGGTCATTATCAACAATTCGGAATGTATTGTTGAAAAATACGCATTTGAGAAATGCGGCTTGCTGCGGGAGATCAGGGTGCTGGCGGGCAAGATCGAAAAGGGGGCATTTGCATTCTGCCGCGGTCTTGAAACTGCGGAAATCCGCGGCGTTCCGGCGCTGGGAGAGGAAGCCTTTGCGGGCTGCACAGCGCTGAAGAAGCTTTGCATCTCCGATGAAGTGAAAGAGATCGGTAGACGCTGCTTTGATGAATGCACATCGCTTGCACAGTTCGATTTTTCATCGGTCAGGGTGATCGGGGAGCGGGCATTTGAACGCTGCGACAGCCTCACGGAAATCCGGCTGGAGAATGCTGCGGTCGGGTATCATGCATTTGCGGATTGTTCCGGGCTGAAAACGATTGCGCTTGATTCCGGTACGGTTTTGCAGAGCGGTGCATTTTCCGGCTGTACGCAGGCGGATACAGTCATACTGGACGGGCAGCGCTATGCCTTTTCGAGATTTGAGCAGAGCAGAAATACGGCGGAGAATCCGCTGCCGCTCCGGGTGCAGGAGATCATCGGCAGCGTGTATGCCTGCTTTTCGGTCAACCGGGAATCGGCCATTCTGCAATACCGGGGCGATGCGGTCACGGTCCGCATTCCGGATGATATCACGGCGGCAGAGGATGAAGCATTCCGCGATCATCTGCGCGTGACGGAGATCATCTTCCCGAAAGGCTTCCGGTACAGCGGCAAGCTGACCTTTGCCGGAACGGGCTGGCTGGAGAAACGCCGGCATGAGGTGCGGTATAATCTCGTCAACGGCCTGCTGATTGATGCATTCAACTGCGGCGAAACAGCCGAGATCCCTGTGGAGACAACGCGCATTTGCAGCTGGGCATTCGCCGGGAATACTGCGCTCCGGGAGCTGATCCTGCATCAGGAGCAGCTCATCATAGATGTATTTGCATTCCGGAACTGCATCAACTTAAAACGCATCCGCTTTGCAGACGGCAAAATCTATACATTTGCGCAGTACAGCGATCTTGCGGAAAAGGATTATCCCGATATCGTGCGGCGCATTTTTACCGAGTGTGTCAACTGTTTCAAGTTAAACGAAGCTGGCGTGCTCGAAGAGAGTACCGGCAATATCAAAAATCTGGTGTTTCCGGGCGGCATCCGGGCGATCGGCGATCAGGTCTATATGGAATGCAATCTGCTGGAAAGCATCGTACTTTCGCCGGAGACTGCCGTCATCGGGAGATCCGCATTCAAAAGCAGCAAATGGCTGCGCAGCGTGCAGAATGCAGGCAGCGTTGTCCGGATCGAAGCACAGGCATTCAGCGGCTGCAAGAGCCTGGAGCAGATTGATCTTTCCGATGAACTGGAATTTCTCGGGAAGCGTGCCTTTGAGCATTGCTGCAATCTGACGGAGATCCGCATATCCGAAAAGCTGACGGAGATCCCGGAGCGCGCATTTTTCCGCTGCAAGAGTCTGCGGAAGCTTGTGATTCCGGCTTCTGTCCGTGTCATCGGGCCGCAGGCATTTGCATTTTGCAGCGAGCTTGCAGAGGTGATTTTCGCCGAACGGGAAGGGATGCAGATCGCAGAAGATGCATTTGCATGGTGTGAGAAGCTATGAGATACAGAACACTCGGAAACACCGGCCTGACTGTCTCGGAGATCGGCTTCGGGACGATCCCGATCCTGAGCGGCAATGTGCCTGTTCTGCCGGATTATTGCAGCCCTGCGCTGCCGGAAGCAGTCGATATCCTGATGCACGCTTACAGACTCGGCTGCAATTTCTATGATACGGCAATCCCCGAGGAATACGGCGATGCGGAATATAAGCTCGGCGTATTTGCAGAAAAGGTCGGCCGCGAGCATATCATCATTTCTGATAAAGCGCGCTTCATGGACGGGAACGACATGTTCCGGGAAGTGCAGCGTTCGGCGGAAAATCTCGGAACTGCGCCTGATATTTATTTTGTGCATCAGGTGGATGAGAAGAATCAGGATGAGACCTTCAGCCGGTACGGCGCACTCGATGCGCTCTGTGATCTGAAAAAAGCCGGGATCATCCGCTATACCGGCATCGCAACGCATTATTACAGCGTCGCGGAACGTGCTGCGGCAGACAGCAGAGTCGATGTGATCCAGACAAGCGGCAATATCATGGAGCGCGGCATCATGGACCGCATTGCAGAAAACGATCTGTTCCGCGGAAAGGGTCTGATTCTCAATAAGGTCTATGCGGCGGGGTGTCTGATCGGGGCCTTTCAGCCGTCTGAGCTGATCGGCGGTGTGCTGCACTGGCCGTTTTCCTGTGCGCTGATCGGCATCGGAACAATGGAACAGGCCGATGCTGCGCTGAAATCAGATTATGCACCGCAGCATTTTTCCTTCTCTGATGTGACGGAGCGGCTTGCGGAATCCTTTGCGCCGATTGCCTGTACTAGATGCCAGCGCTGCACCTGCCCGCAGGGCTATGAGGTGCATATCCTTCTGCGGCAATACAACTATTATCATCTCGGAAAATCCTACTGGGCAATGAAAAAACTCCGGATGAACATTGCAGAGGTGTACGAAAGCTGCCGGAGATGTACGGACAGGCGCTGCATGAAGACCTGCCCGCAGAAACTCCGCATTCCGGAGCTGATTGAACTGATATACAACATGACGCGCTGATGAAAAGCCCGCTGTCTGCGACCGGTTTGCAGACGGCGGGCTCTTTGCTGCGGATATCCTGGAACTGTCGGAAAGTCAACCGCGAATTTAAGGAAACTTCTCATTTCTTGCGATTCGTCATGTGATTTGTATTAAAATTTGTTCTAAAAAGCATGATTTTGTCTAGTTATATGTCTTTTTGTGCTTTGACAACCTGTATGAAGTATGGTACAATATAGATAGGCCGATGCGGCCAAAGATATTTTTTTATTTAAGGGGAAGATTTACATGAAGAGAAACAAAACAACACGCGCTGCCGCGTTTATCGCCGGCGCAGCCGTTTTGTTGACTGGTATCGTGCCGGGATTTCCCGCGCCGATCAGAGCCAGCGCTGCGGACTGCGTCATCGATACCGGCACCACCTACCAGACCATTCGCGGATTCGGCGGTATCAACCATCCGGAATGGGCTGGCGACCTGACATCCAGCCAGCGCGAGACTGCGTTCGGCAACGGTGCCAATCAGCTCGGATTCACGGTGCTCCGTATTTTCGTCAATCCGGATAAGAATCAATGGAACAAGGCTGTTGCGACCGCAAAATATGCCTCAGAGCACAATGTCACGGTTTTCGCATCGCCCTGGGAGCCGCCTTCCAATCTCGCAGAAAGCGGCAACGGCAAGGGCAAGCTGCACCTGCCCTCGAAAAACTACGGTGCATACGCAACGCACCTCAATGACTTCGGAAACTACATGAAGCAGAACGGCGTCAATCTGTATTCGATTTCCGTGCAGAACGAACCGGATTACGCCCACGACTGGACCTACTGGTCAACCGATGAGGCAATGAATTTCGTTGCGGATTACGGCGACAAGATCACCAGTACCAGACTGATGTCGCCGGAATCGTTCCAGTTCTCGCCGGACGGCGCATCTTGGATCAGCGGCGGCGACGGCGGCAAGCGCTTCTATAAAAAGATCATGAACAATGCCAAGGCCATGGCAAACTGCGATGTTTTCGGTACGCATTACTACGGCACGACAAGAGACTGGATGGATTATCCGGATCTGGAAAACTGCGGCAAGGAACTCTGGATGACAGAGGTCTATGTCCCGAATTCCGATGCAAATTCCTCTGATAAATTCCCGGAAGCACTTGCTGTTGCGGAGAATATCCACAACGGTATGTGCGTCAGCAACCTGAGCGCATATGTCTGGTGGTATATCCGCCGCCAGTACGGCCCGATGAATGAGAACGGCACCGTTTCCAAGCGCGGCGCGATGATGGCACAGTATTCCAAGTGGGTACGTCCGGGCGCAGTCCGCATCGGCGCGACGGAATTCCCGGAAGGCAAAAAATATGTTGCAATGGACACCAAGAACGGCAACTGGAACAATCTCCAGACCATGGTTTCCGCGTATAAGCTCGATAATCAGCTGACGGTCGTTGCAATCAACCCGACAACGAGTGCAAAGACACAGAGCTTTACGATCAAGAGCGGCGAGAAGATCTCCGGTATGGAAGCGTATCACACCACCGGCAGCGAGAACTTCCGCGCCACTTCCGCACCGAGCTACAACGGCAGCAGCTTCTCCGCATCGCTCCCGGCACAGTCCGTGACGACCTTCGTCATCAGCACCGGTGATCCGGAGCCGATTGAGCCCGATTCCAACGGCTATTTCTTCCACGACACCTTCGAGAGCGGTTCGGATGACTGGGTCGGCAGAGGCGGCGCATCGGCAGATGCAGCAGGCGGCCAGTCCTATGCGGGCAGCAAGGCACTTGCAGTCTCCGGCCGCGAAAAGGCATGGAACGGCGTTCAGAAGTCCCTGAATTCCAGAGCCTTTGAGCCCGGCAAGGAATACAGCTTCAGCATCTGTGCTTACAGCGAGACCGAGCAGAATTTGATGCTCTCGCTGCAATATACCGATGCTTCCGGCGAGACCAAATATGACCACATTGCAAACGGCGTTTCTGAAGGCGGATTCGTTCAGCTTGCAAATCCCAATTATAAGATCCCGTCCGGCGCATCCTCTCTGGTCCTTTATGTTGAGACCGAAGACGGAACCGGAAACTTCTATATTGATGAGGCGATCGGCGGCGTTGCCGGTACGGTGGTTGACGGCCCGAAGCCTTCTGCTGTCAAGTTTATCCTCGGTGATGTCAACAGCGACGGCCTGATCAGCGCAGCGGATCTGTCCCTTGCAAAGCAGGTCTGCACCGGCAAGCTGACCGGCAGCCGCGAGAAGCGTGCAGCAGACGTCGATCAGAGCGGTACCGTCGATCAGACCGATATGGAGCTGATGCGCGATTATCTGCTGACGAAGATCACCGTATTCCCGGTCGCGGAAAAGCCTGTTCCGCAGGTTGATTTCACCGAAATGGCACAGAAATTCGGCAGCGTCAATCTCGCAAAGAGCTACAAGGCTGACAATGAGCACAATCCGCTTATTACCCAGTATTTCGGCGCAGACCCCGGCGTTATGGAGTATGACGGCAGAGTCTACATCTATATGACAGACGACCACCTGCTCTATGATAACGGCAAGATCACAAAAGAAACCTACAGCACGATCAACTGCCTGCGCTGCATCTCCTCTGACGATCTCGTCAACTGGACTGACCACGGCCTGATCAATGTTGCCGGCAATAACGGCATCGCAAAATGGGCAGGCAACTCCTGGGCACCGACCGCAGCCCATAAGAAAATCAACGGCAAGGAAAAGTTCTTCCTGTATTTCGCAAACAATGCAAACGGCATCGGCGTGCTGACTTCTGACAGCCCGACCGGTCCGTGGTCCGATCCGAACGGCCGTGCAATGATCGACCGCAAGACCACGGGCGTTACGAATGTTCCGTGGGTATTTGACCCGGCTGTGCTCGTCGATGATGACGGCAAGGGTTATCTCTATTTCGGCGGCGGTACGGATAATCTGCCGAAGGATCATCCGAAATCTGCCCGCTGCGTCGCGCTCAGCGATAACATGACCTCGATCGTCGGCACACCGGCTGTCATTGATGCGCCGTATATGTTCGAGGACAGCGGCATTCACAAGTTCAACGGCAAATACTATTACAGCTACTGCACCAACTGGAGCACCGGCGGCAACTCCTACGGCCTTACGACTGCTGCGATCGACTACATGGTCAGCGACAGCCCGCTCGGACCGTTCACCCATAAGGGCGAGGTGTTCAAGAACATCGGCAATTTCTTCGGTACGACCGGCAATAACCACCACACGATCATGAAGTTCAAGGATCAGTGGTATCTCTTCTATCACGCACAGTATCTCCAGGATCAGATGGGCCTGAAGGACTGCGGCTACAGAAGCACCCATATCGATCCGATCACCATGAATTCCGACGGCACAATGCAGCAGGTCAAGGGCACCAAGACCGGTGTTACGCAGATCAAGGCGCTCGATCCGTTCACGACCGTCCGTGCAGCAACATTCTCGCATGAGGGCGGCATCCAGATCGCAGGCAGCGGCAATTCTACCGTAACCGCTGAAAAGGGCGACTGGTTCAAGGTGACCGGCGTTGACTGCAAGTCCGCCTCTTCGATCACCGTCAAGGCATCCTCGCAGAGCGGCGGCATCATCAAGGTCTGCACCGGCGGCGCTTCCGGCACCCCGGTTGCATATATCGAAATTCCGTCCGGCGGCTCCATGCAGGAAGTCGTCGCACCGGTTGTCGGACTTTCCGGCAAGAGCGATCTCTGTTTCGTATTCAACAACAATATTTCCTTTGACAGCTGGAAGCTCAGCTGATTACAAATCAAAAATGAAAGCGCCTGCGGCATTCCTCCCCTTCGGAGTGCCGCAGGCGTTCTTTGTTTGCAGGAGCGGCTGCAATGCGCCACCCGGAGATTATCTATAAAAATTTGGAAAAGATCAGATAAAAAGTTGATTTTTGAGGTTTATACTAAAGTCACAATCAAAATACTCCTGAAATGAGGTGCTGATATGGACAAAAGAATCACAATCCAGAATATGAACAAGTTTTACGGAAAAAAGCAGGCGCTTTTCGATATCAATCTGACCATTGAACAGGGCATGTTCGGCCTGCTCGGCAGAAACGGCGCAGGCAAGACCACGCTCATGAAGACGATTGCTGCGCTGCACAAGAAAAAAAGCGGAGAAGTGACCGTCTGCGGCGTGCCGGTTGAGAAAGCAAAGAAAATCCGCGCCATGACCGGATATCTTCCGCAGGATTTTTCAATGTATCCGAATATGCGGACGGATGAAGCGCTGGATTATCTCGGTGCGCTGTCCGGTATTCCTGCGCAGGAGCGCAAAAAGCGCGTGGATTTGCTCCTCGAAAAGGTCAATCTCACCGAGCATCGCCGCAAAAAGGTCAAGGAGCTTTCGGGCGGCATGAAGCGGCGCCTCGGCATTGCGCAGGCGCTGATTCATAATCCCGAGGTCATTATCGTTGACGAGCCGACAGCCGGGCTTGATCCCGAGGAACGCATCCGGTTCCGGAATCTGCTCTGTGAGATTGCAGAGGACCGGATCGTGATCCTCTCGACGCATATCGTCGGGGATATCGAATCCACCTGTGAAAAGATTGCGGTCATGGACGAGGGCAGAATTCTCTGGAAAGGAACCGTCAGAGAACTGATTCAGAATGCATCCGGGCATATCTATACGGCCAATATCGAAAAGCAGTATATGGCACAGATCAAGAAAGAATATATCGTCACCGGCATGGTCGCGCAGGCGGATTATATCACGGTCAGACTGGTCTCGGATGCGGAACCCGATCTGCCGAATGCAGTTCTGACAGAGCCGGATCTTGAGGGCGCATATATGTACTGTCTCCATGCAAACGGATGCAAGGTGAAAGGCGGTGAGGAATAATGCTGTTCGGACTTGAATGCAGAAAGATTTTCCGCTCCGCGGCCTTCTGGATCTACTGCGTGCTTTCTGTGGTGTTCTTTGCAACAAATTATATCGGCAGCTACGGCGGCCCTCTTTATGACGGCGTGGAGGGCTACAAGATGACTGAGGATCATGACCTGGTGATGTCCGGTGCAACCAATGTGCTGTTTGGTGAATATGCTTCAAACAAGTATGTCTGCTATCCGTTCGGCTTTTATAAGGCCGTTCATTTGAAGGAAAGCGATCAGAAAAGAATCGCGGACTATCTCATGGAGATCACCGGAACGGATGAAAAAGGCTTTGAGGGACTGCTCGGTCAGGGAACAGAATGCCACGTCATGGCAGGCTTTCAGGAGCAGCTTGAATATATGTATGAGGATATGCCGGTTGCAGAGGGCTTTTCGTATGACAGATTCACAGAGATCATGACGGATGTGGACAATCTGCTCGGCGGCGGCTCGGAATATGATCCGGAAAAGCTTCTGTATTATTATGGGCAGGTTCCCATGACAGAGGAAGAATGTCAGGCGGAGCATGAAGCTTTCATCAAGGATGACCGGATCACAGGCGGCTTTGCAAGACTGTTCTCTGATTATGCAGGCATTGACCTTGCGATTCTCCCGGTATTTCCGGCTGCATTCCTGACTGCCGCTGACAGAAAGCGCAGAATGCATGAGCTGGTATACACAAGAAATGTCTCGTCGTGCAAACTCGTTTTCACAAGATATGCAGCGCTTGTCTTTACGATGTTTATTCCTGTATTTTTTGAGATGATTGCCGCACTGATTCAGGCGATGATTCAATATAAGGGACAGGATCTTGATATGGGAATCATGTTCACGCTGCCGACCTTCTGGCTGCTGCCGATTCTGATGTGTACAACGGCTGCCGGGGTGCTCATTACAGAGATTTTCTCCGCGGTTACGGCGATTTTTGCACAGGTCGTGATCTGGTTCCTGACCGTGATGATGAGCAGCAATATGCTGGTCGGACAAATCGGGAAATTCACGCTGGTCTGCCGCCATAATTCCGCAGGCGAAAGAGCAGCATTTCTGGCGGCACAGGACAATTTCATTTTCAGCCGCTTTTTCTGGGCAGCGGTTTCGCTCGTGATCATCGCTGCGGCGGCTGCTGTATATGAAGCGAAGAGAGAGGGTAGATTCAATGGATTCAAGCTGTTTGGTGAGGGTGGTCTCCTCAGACGTCAGGCATAATTTCCTGCTGTATGATCTTGCGGCTGCGGCAGTTCTGCTGCTGACGCCGGTCCTGTTCGGGCTTGCAGAGCTGAACAGCCGCATGGCGGCACTGCCGCTTGAGCTCATGCCGCCGCTCATGGGCATGATTCTCATGACGCCGCTCTTCTCACCGGAGCAGAATGAGGGCATACTGGAAACCGTACGCGCAAAAAAAATGAGCCGCCATATCGTGACCTTGCTGCGGCTGATCTGTGCGCTTGTGCTGCTGGCCGGATTCATCGGCATACTCGGCAGCTATATGAGATTGAATGATTGTGAGGTGACTGTGAAGATGTGTGCAGGCGCATTTGCGGGCGCTGCTGCGCTGGGGGCGCTCGGCTTCTTTGCCGCGGGGGTGTCGGATAATATCGTGATCGGCTATATGGTTTCTGTGACGTATTATATCACGAGCCTCTTTCTGAAAAAAGAACTCGGAAAATTTTGCCTGCTGTCTATGAGCTGCGGGATCAAGGGCAGCAAGCCGCTGCTTGCGGTCACGGCGGCGGTGCTGATTGCTGCTGCGATGATCTTCCGCAGAATATGCAAAAATGAACGATAAGATTGACATACCGGCCGGAACATAGTATAATGACTGCATAGGAAGTGATGTTGTGTATAAGATACTTGTTGCTGATGATGAAAAGGATGTTGTCAGCCTGCTCAGGGATTATCTTGAACTTCAGGGCTACTGTGTATATTCAGCGTATAACGGTGCGCAGGCGATCGAGGCTGCATCCAATCAGCCCGACCTGATTCTCCTTGATGTGAATATGCCGGAAGCGGACGGATTTGAGGTCTGCGAACGGCTGCGCGACCATATCAGCTGCCCGATCCTGTTCCTGACCGCCCGTGTGGAAGATGCGGACAAAATCAGGGGCTTTGCGGCAGGCGGAGATGATTACATCATCAAGCCGTTTTCGCTGGAGGAACTCGGTGCACGGATCGCCGCGCATATCCGCCGCGACCACCGCACATCCGCAGCGGCGAATACCAGATTCTTCGGCAATATTGTGATCAATTATACAGCGAAGACTGTTTCCGCCGGGGATACGGTTCTTGATCTGACCAAAAAGGAATACGGCATCATAGAGCTCCTTTCGCTGAATACCGGGCAGATCTTCGATAAGGAACGCATATACGAAAAAATATGGGGCTATGATGCAGAGGGCGATAGCACTGTTATTGCGGAGCATATCCGGCGACTGCGCGCAAAGCTTGCAAAGCACGGCGAGGAGCAGCATATTACGACAGTATGGGGCATGGGCTATAAATGGATCAAGTAAAAAAGAAGACGCTGCCTGCGGCGCTGCTGCGGTATCTCATTCCCGCGCTTGCGGTCTGTACAGCCGGGAATCTCCTGATCGAACTGGCATTCACGTATCTCCGGATATGGTATACATCGCTGTATGTGTACTTTCCGCCGGACGGTGCGGTCGGCGCATTCTCCGGAGGCGGCTGGGTATATCCGTTCCTGCGGTTCGGCAATATCGTTCTGATCCCGCTGTGGTCAACGCTGTGCTTCTGGACAGCTGTGCAGATCTACAGCCGCAGAGAGATCGAAGAGCCCGTCCGGATCCTGACAGAGGCATCTGACAAGATCCTCAATGACGATCTGGATTTCAAAGTCGAGAGCAAGACGGAGAATGAGCTCGGCGGACTCTGTGATTCCTTTGAGAATATGCGGCGCAATCTCTATGACAGCAATTACAGTCTCTGGAAGGCGCTTGAAGAACGCAAGCGGCTGAACGCCGCCTTCTCGCATGATCTCCGCACACCGATCACGGTGCTGAACGGCTATATGGAGCTGATGCAGCAATGCGGCGGGAATCTCAGCCCCGAAAAGCGGGAGGAAATTCTGGCGAAAATGGCGGGGCAGATCGACAGGCTGAAAAATTACACCGAGAAAATGAGCAGCGTTCATAAACTGGAGGATATCATCCCGGATGTCAGGAAAGTGACCTTCGGGCATATCTGCGAACAGATCAGCGAGAACGGCGGACTGCTCTGCGGTGCGGATATCTTCCGCTTTACATGTGAAGGCGATCCGGAACAGGTGATTCAGACCGATCCGGAGCTCCTGACGGAGATCTTCCTGAATCTTGCCGCAAACGCGCAGCATTATACCAATACCTGCGTCAGATGCAGGGCTGCGGCAGACCGGGAAAAGCTCCGGCTTACAGTCTCCGATGACGGCAGCGGCTTTTCGGAGGAAGCGATCCGGAAGGCCTGGAAGCCCTTTTACCGCGATGAGAATGAAGAGGACAGAAATCATTTCGGCCTCGGCCTCTATATCTGCTGGCTGCTGAGCCGGAAGCTCGGCGGCGGCATCACGATTGAAAACGGCCCGGAAGGCGGCGGAATGGTGACTGCGGAGATCGTTTCGCAGATGAATCCCGGCAGCCTCTGATTTGCCGGATACAGATAAATACCCCGAAGTGACTGCGTTGATTGCATTCGCTTCGGGGTTTTCTTTGAATCTTTGAGACTGCGCAATGGCTCCGGCTATTTGTGCGGCCTGGATCATACGACATTCTGATAGAAACGGATTTCAAAGACTGCGCCGTGCGGTTCCCGGTTGGATGCCCGCAGCTTGCCGTCCTGCGCGGAGATCACCTTTCTGGCAAAGGCGAGCCCGATGCCGAAGCCGTTTTTGGTATATTCCGAGGCGCGGTGAAAGCGCTCAAAAATATGCGGCAGTTCAGCTTCCGGAATGCCCTCGCCGGTATCGGCAATGGTGATTTCCGTGGCAATGTTGCTCGCTTTGGAAGTCAGCGTGACCGTGCCGCCGGAAGGCGTATGCTCAATGGCATTTTTCAGCAGATTCACAATCGCTTCCGAGGTATAATGCATATCGCCGCGGAAGCAGGGTTCGCCTTCAATTTCCGTTACGATCTGAACGCCCTTGAGCTCCGCCGTGACAGACACAGTATCCGCGGAGCGCTTCAGCAGTTCCCGGCAGGAGACCGGTTCGTGTTCAAATTTCGCAGCATCCGCTTCGATCCGCGAGAGACTCAGCATGGTCTCGATCAGCCATTTCATGCGTTCCAGGAGCGCATAAAGATCGCTGAGATACTCCATGCGGCTCTGATCTGTGAGCTCCGGTGCGCGCATCAGTCCGAGGATCATCATGACAGATGTCAGCGGCGTGCGGATCTGGTGGGAGATATCCTCCAGCGCTTCCTTCGCAAACTGTTTTTCATGCAGCAGGGCGGCATTCTGCTCCCGCAGGCGAATCGTCATCTTGTGAATCTCCGCGGAGAGGACACTTAGCTCACCTTCCTGATACTCATTGAATGTGATCTGTTCGCTGCTGTGCAGGATACGGTCAATATCATCACAGAGCCGGAGAACTGTTTTGCGCCGCCGGGCGAAAATGATTTCATAGAGCACAAGAATCCCCGCCGAAAAGACAGCGACGACACAGGCAGAGGGCAGACTGAACAGCGCACAGATTGCCGCTGCCGCAGCCGTCAGCAGGAAATGGATGAGCCGTCTTGTTCTGTCTCTCATCCGTCCACCGCCTTATAGCCGAGCCCGCGGACGGTGAGAATGATCTGCGGCTCCTGCGGATTGTCCTCAATCTTCTCGCGCAGACGCCGGATATAAACGCTCAGGGTGTTATCGGAAACAAATTCCTTTGTCATGGACCAGAGTTCCTCCGCAATGCGGTCTCTGGAAAGCATCTGATTTTTATTGGAGAAGAATACCAGCAGCAGCCGGTATTCCAGCGCGGACATGGCGATCTCATCGCCGTGCTTGTATACGATGCCCTTGATCGGGTCAATCGTCACACCGCTGCATTGCAGGAGCGCCGGTGCGCGCTGATGCCGCCGCATGACATTTTTCATACGGGCAAGGAGCTCCCTTGTGCCGAACGGTTTGCCGATGTAATCATCCGCGCCGATCTCAAATCCTGCAACGGTACATGCTTCATCGGCAGAGGCCGTGATAAAGATCACGGGCGTATCACCGGCGGATTTGATCGCAGCACAGACAGAATAGCCGTTGCCGTCCTTCAGGGAAACATCGAGCAGCACGCAGTCATAGCGGGTCTCTTCAAAGAGCCGCATACCTTCTTTCTGGCCGCTTGCATAGTCCGTGGAATATCCCTCGGCATTCAGAAACCGCATCAGGAACCGCGCAAGCTGTTCATCATCTTCGATCAGCAAAATCTTCGGCATTTTGTTCACCTCCTGCCATGCTTCTATTATAGCATGAAATGTGACCGAATGCAAGCGGCGGACACAAAGCCCGCCGCAAAACATTATTGGATTTCAGCTAAAAACTGTTCGATCTCAGCCGTCACTTTATCCGGCTTCTGCGCCCAGAAAAGGTGATGATAACCGCCGATGCGGACAAGTCTGCAATTTCCGCATTGCTCCAGAAACGGTGTCAGTGTATTGTCATAGTAGTCCTGATTGTACCAGCTTTCCCGCTGCCACCATGCTTTTGCCGCAGTTTCGGGATCCTGCTTGAATTTCAGTCCGGCTGCCTCATAATCCGCCTTCACAAATTCCAAATATTCGCGGACATCTTCCTCGCAGGAAGGTGTCGTCGAGAACCAGAGCTTCGGGGTATCGGTCGGTTTCAGGATTTCGCGCAGCTCGCTGGCAGCCTCCGGCTCATTGAAATCCTGTAAAATCATTGCGGCACTCCATTCACGGTTTTCTGTCAGTTCGCAGAGTTCAATCTGCTCCTGCGTCAGAACGGATCTCCCGTCTGCCAGATCTTCTTCATCCTCGGGCAGTGGGTTCAGTCTGTCCAGTCCGAGCCATGTCCGCAGCCAGTATCTGAACGCATCTGCATAGGCAGCAGATTCCGATGGATAGTCATCAATCGTCCAGGTGCGCCAGTGTTCATTTTTCGGTACCTCTGTGCAGTCCATGAAGATAATTGCTTCGATTTCATCCGGATATTTCGCCTGCCACCAGAGCGCATAGAAGCTCGCGTAGGAATGCGGCATCAGCACATACGGTGCTTCAAAGCCTGCGTTTTTCAGTCCGGCGCGGAAATTCTCCACAACTTCTTCCAGCGTCTGTTTTTTGTAAGAATCATCGCTGAAGCCGTAACCCGGACGGTCGGCATATACGACCGTGTTTTCCTTGCCGAGCCGTTCATTGAGTGCCTTCGTACTAACCGGATAGTCCTCAATGCCCATGCCCGAAAGCCCGACAAACGTATGCTTGCCGTTTTGCACGCCGGTGCTGTAAACATTGATCCTAGTGTCCTTGCCGTCCACGAGATTGAGATAGCCTGCTTTTGCATATTCGTTCCGGTCATTATGATAAGATACAACGCTGAAAATCCGCAGCCCTGCAATCGTGAGGATAAATGCACCCGCAACCGCAAGGATACTGTTCCGGAGAATGTGTGATTTTTTCGCGTCGAGCTTTAACTCCGAGCCGCGGATCTGGTCGGAAAGGCTTTCGTTGTTCTGCATCCGCAGCATGACAAGCGATGTCACGCAGCCCGCTGCAAAGGCCGTCAGCGCAGCCGCACCAACCCGGATAAAAGGCGTCACACGGTCAAAGTGAATCAGACCTTTGAGCATTTTTCTGGCTTCTTCGCTCTCGTCTACAAACGAAGCATTGATGAGCGCTTGCAGACCGGTTTCTGTGCCGATGATGATGAGCGCGCAGATGATCGCGGATATGATCGCCGCCGCGCCTGCAAATTGCAGGCATTCGATGATCGCCATGCGGTCAAGCTGTTTGTCAGTCATGCCGACGCATTGCAGGGATGCCAGTTCGCTGCGGCGGTTTGCGATACCCGTGGAAATAATGTTCATCAGGTTGATGAGCGCTGCCAGTGCAATCAGGAGATTGAGAATCAGCACGCCCGCACGGAGCGTCGCCAGAATACTGTGCGTTTTCCACTTTATATTGTATAAACTCGATTCAAAAAAGTGCTCATCATTCTCTGCTAAGGGAATGAGATCAGAATGCTCCCTGAACCAGTCCTCTGCTTTTTTCATGTCGGCAGCATTGTACTGATAATCATCCGCGCTGCTCCCCACAAAGGAACAAGTCGCTTCTGCATACCATAAATACAAGCCAAACCAGTCTTCTGCGATCTTTTCATGCGTCTCGAATGCGCCGATCAGCAAATCATCACCAATATTACTGCGTGTGAATCCTTTCACTTCTTTTGAAACAGATCCGATGATTTCGACTGTATGCTCCTGTTTTTCCATATTCCAGATTTGAGCGAGCTCCTTGATGCTGAAATTCGCAATATCTGTGCCATCCGGTACCGTTGTGCAAACACTTGAAAGCCTCAGAGAACCGCTTTGCAGCTCGTCTGCATACTTTGCGCTGTCCTTGCAGGCGGAATTATATACATATCCGCCGGAGCTGACCAGTTCGTCATAACTGACCGGTGCATCTGCTCCGAAAAACCGCGTGTAGGCCTCCCTGTTCATATAGCAAACACTTACTGTATCCTCAGAATCCGCAGACTGAAAATTTTTGTTTGTAAATACAGCGATATGTTCAAACAGACCGCTGGCGGAAAGCGCCTCGATTGCTTCTCCGTAGCTGATGCCTTTCATAGGATCGCCGATCTCAAATTGAAAGTCAATATTGGCTGCGCCTTCTTCGCTTTCACTGTCTCCCAACATTAAAAGAGCAGCGGTATGTTCGGTGATGCTGCGCTCGACTGTTTCCGTCATTGTGGAAAACAGCGCAAACATCGTGATCGAAACGGTCAGCGTCAGAACGGTAATCGCAAAGCGCTTTTTCTGCCGTCTTGCGTTGCGGGAAGCAATGCTGCCGGAGATTCCGAACAGCAGACCGGAAAGCGTGCGCTTTCTGACCTTTTCCACCTTGTCGGAACGTGCGATAATCGCTTCCATCGGTGCCTTTTTGATGATGCGCATGCCCACGCCGTATGCCGAGAGAAATACCCAGACGACGCCGACAACCGCCGTGACAAGCAGCATTTTCCAATCAACCGAAAACGGCAGAGAGAGCTTTGCTGCCGTCATGCCCTGAAAGAGATCGGCAAGTCCTGCCGAAAGCAGTACATTGTACATCAGATATGCAAATCCGATGCCGGCGATCAGTCCCAGCGGAATCGCGATCACGCAGAGCCGCAGCCCCTCAGAGGTGATGATGCGGACGATCTGCTCCGGCGTTGCGCCGATCGACTGCAATACGCCGTAATGCCGCTCACGTTCCTTTGAGGAAACCTCAAACGCCGTGTCAATGATCATGCGGAGCGCAAATGCAATCAGTATCGCAAAAATGAAGAAGATGCAGAAAATCCGCAGCTTGACCAGATGCGCGCCGTCATAGACGCCGTCCATTTTCATGAGATTGTCGTTCCACTCATAAGCGCCGTGCATACTGTTATGTATGCTGCGCTCGTACTTGTCAAATGCGCCGATCTTTTTTGCGGCGTTCATCAGCCAGATTTCGCGGTCGCCGATGTCGCTGCCGAACAGGACATATGCCGAAACGCCGTCCTCTTCGCGATACAGCTGCAAAGAGCGGACTTCCTCGAAATCCGCCATTGCTTCGGCCTGTTCCTCGGTCAGTTCGCTGAATATCAGATGATACTGCCCGTTGCTGTAATAGGTATTCTCAAGGCAATTCATGCAGACGCTGTAAAGAATAAAGATCATTGCAATGACTGCAACTGCTGCTGCAATGCTGACACAGGTAAAGAACGACTGCCGCTTCTGTGCCTTGATATACCGGGACGCAAGCAGATTTTCATATCTCATTGCGGTCAGCCTCCTTCGGAGAACCGTTTGCTTCATCAGAAATGATCTTGCCGTCGCTCAGTACGATAATACGGTCGCATTGCTCCGCAATTTTCTCATCATGCGTGATGATGAGAATGGTCTGCTTGAGTTCACGGTTTGAGCGGCGGAAGAGCTCCATGATCTCGGCGCTGTTCTTGCTGTCGAGGTTGCCGGTCGGCTCATCCGCAAGGATGACACCGGGAGAATTGAACAGCGCTCTGCCGATTGAGACACGCTGCTGCTGACCGCCGGAGAGCTG
>CAMNFV010000005.1 GCA_946537515.1 uncultured Ruminococcus sp.
TCACTCCTCCCTCCTAACTTCTCTCTCATCCATTAACTCCTCACTACGCTTTTCTCCCTTTTAAAAAAATCATCGCGAAGCGATACATTAACTTTTCACTTCTCCCTCCTAACTTCTCTCATCCATTAACTCCTCACTACGCTTTTCTCCTTTAAAAAAACATCGCGAAGCATACATTAACTTCTCACTCCTCCCTCCTAACTTCTCTCTCATCCATTAACTCCCCACTACGCTTTTCTTCCTTTAATAAAATCATCGCGAAGCGATACATTAACTTCTCACTCCTCCTTCCTAACTCCTAACTTTCTCCTATCTTCCTATTTTAAAATTTGTCCGCGCAGCGGACACCGCAATTTCTAATTTCTCATTTCTAATTTCTCATTTCTCATTCCCTCACTTCCAGGATATTTCTGTACATTGAAATCGAGGGGATATTGTGGTATAATAAGGAAAATGCAAAACGAAAGGCGGTGCCCTGAAATGAAACGAATCGGAACGGCAGCGGCTGTGCTGCTGATGATGCTCGGGTGCGCGGTACCGGCTGCTGCGGCATCTGCTGACGGCGATTTCAATGCAGACGGCGTGACCGACCGTGCGGATGTACTGCTGCTGCGCGACTGGCTGCTTGGCAAGGCTGTGAAAGGAACGGGCAGCCGCGCCGATCTCAATGCGGATCAGATGCTGGATGCACGCGATCTGACGCTGCTCAAGCGGCTGATCCTGCCGGAGCCGGAAGCGCATGACTGGATTCTGGAACCCAAAGGAACGATTCACAGCGGCGAGGCCACCTTTTACGGCGGCGGCTATGAGGGCGGCTGTGCGATGCTCGATCCGGTCTCAAAGGATTACTGGATCACGGCGATGAATCTCCCGGATTACAACTGCGCGGAACTGGCCGGGGCGTATCTGGAAGTCACCGGCGAGCTCGGTACGATCAATGTTCTCGTGACGGATCTGCTCCCTGAGGGCAAAAAAGGCGACCTCGATCTCTATACAGATGCATTTCCGCTGATCGCGCCGGTCGAGAAGGGCAGGGTACCCGTGACCTGGAAGATTATTCCGCTGGATACCGCGGCGGATGCACCGCTCAGCTATAAATATAAGGTCGGCAGTACGGCGTTCTGGTGCGCGGTGCAGGTGCGCAATCACCGCTACCCGATTGAACGTCTGGAGTATCTGAACAGCGACGGCGAATTTGTCGAGCTGCCGCGCCGGAATTTCAATTATTTTGAGGCGCAGTCGGGGCTCGGCGAGGGGCCGTTTACGTTCCGGATTACCGATATCTACGGGCAGGTTGTCATTGACGAGGATATCCCGTTCACGCCCGATGAGATTCAGCAGGGACATGCGCAGTTCCCGGAATAAACGATCAGGACAGGAAGTGACGCAAAATGGTTACGATTGACAAACGCCTTAACCCGGACGAAATGGATATTCTCCGGCAGCTGATTGGCAGGAAGATTGTATCATTGCGGCATAATAAGTTTTGCCCCGTTCATCTTCATGCAGCTACCGGGGTCGTGGGCATCGAAACTGAGCAGGGTATGATCTATCTTTATAGTGAGACGGATTCCATGAATTACTTTGGCTCTGTTGAAGACGAGGCAGTATTGACGTTATCGCACGAACGTCATGCGTGGCTTGATTATGATGAGTGTTCTAATGCTCTCGCGACCGCATCTCCGGTACATGAGGCCGTAAAGGAGATTAATGTTGTGCAGGATCATCAGCAGCTGTATGAAAACGGCGAGCAGACCTTTGATATCTGGCTGACATGGGGAATCATATTTGATTTCGGAGATTACCAATACTCGCTTGAAAAGTCGCAAGGGTTTTCTGGGCTCATATTTATTGAGAAGGGCAAAGACCTGATCCATACGTTTTCCGGTACGGATGCGTTTGAAAACCCTGAGCTCTGGACCGACGACTGTATCGCCAAATGTGACAGAGAGATTGTGGTAATCAACGAAAGCAGCCTCTTGTAATTGCATCTTTATTATTACAGCAAAAGCCGCTCCGATCAGCTGACCGGAGCGGCTTCATTCTATTCATTTATCGCGACTGATTTCTGAGGTGACCGGCTCTTGCGGCGGCGCGCTTCTTGCGCTCTTCATGATAACGGAATGCGAAGTAGATGCATCCGCCGATATACAGAAGCGAGAGCACGATGCCGAGAATCCATGTGTTCCGGAGATACTTGGACTTGAAGAAGCCCGGAATCTCGCTGAGGTTGTACTTCCAGAACGAACGCTTGACATCCGATGCGGCAACGACGTCGATCTCTGCGAGCGTTTCGCCGGAGAGCTTCAGCGTGACAGTACCGACCTTGTCACCGGCAGCGACCGGCGCGTCAATGGTTTCCGGCCAGTTATAGATTTTCTGGACGCTCTTGATATCGGTCGTATCGCACCAGATGCAGGAGAAGCCTTCCGTCGGCTTGACAAGGACGAAGTCCTCTTCCTCTGCATTGTTGACGCGGACCTCACCGAGCTGCGTATTGGCCGGCAGGATTTCCTGCGGCGACAGATGCACAAATGCCCATTCGAGAATATTCTTTGCATCTTCCAGATGATAGAAATGGTTGTTGCCGTCCAGATCCTGCATACTGGAATCCAGGCAGATCAGCAGGTAGTTGCTGCCGTCGCGGGAGCCCTTGCAGGCGATGCAGCGGCCGCCTTCCTGTGTGTTTGCGGTTTTGATGCCGCGGACACCTTCACAATAGTATTCGCTGGATTCATTGACCATCAGGTTGGAATGTGTCCAGGCCCAGAGGTCTCTTTTATCATAGGCGGTTGCAACGCTCGGCGTATAGGAGTTTGCACAGGCGATCGCTTCAAACCGCGGCTGCTTCATCGCATAATCAAGCAGGAGCATCATATCGCGTGCAGTCGTCAGCTGACGTGCGCTGTAAAGACCGGTACCGTTCAGGAATCGGGTATTGGTCATGCCGAGCGACTCTGCCTTTGCATTCATTTTCTCTGCGAATTTATCCTGACTGCCGTCGCCGAATTTATCGCACAGCATATAGGAAGCTTCGATCGAGGATGTCAGCATCATCGCATAGAGCAGATCCTCGACGGTGAGCGCTTCGCCGGATTCGATATCCGCTTTCCGCAGATCCTCGGGATATTCGTCGTTCTCGAAGACCTCATACATGTCTTCCTTCGCTGTGACCTTTGTGCCGGAAATATCCTGGCATTCTTCCAGAACGATGAGCGCGGTCATGATCTGGACGAGAGAGCCGGGCATTTTCTTCATGTCGGCATTTTTCTCATAGACGATCTCACCGATATCGGTATTCATCAGAATCGCAGCATCGCTCTGCACGGTTGCGTTCGGTGTGAAAAGAATCGCATCGGCCCTGAATGCCGGAATCTGTCCGACAACAAGCACCGCAGCAATGACTGCCGCTGTGACGGAAGTGAGCAGTCGTTTCAGCATGATATCATCTCCTGTATGCGTTAGACAAAATGGTTTCGGTCTGAAAAGACACGATTACATTTATTATACCAGAAAAACAGAAAAAATGGAATACCCTTTTTGAAAATTTTACGGAAAAATTCAGAATTTTACGATTTCAGGCAGCGAAAAACGGGATTTTGTCGTTCGGAACCGTAAAAACGCACATTTTTAGGCGCAGATTGCAAATTGCTCTTGACTTTAGCGCTTTTTTGTGCTAAAATGGATATATTGCGGATTCCGGCAGACGGAATCCGAAAAACAGAAGTGAAAGGACGAATTGCTATGCCGATTACAGAAATCTTAGAGCGGAACGCTGCGCTCTACGGAAATGATGTCGCGCTGGTGGAGCTGAATCCTTCGGTGATCGAACCGCGCAGAGTGACATGGAAAGAATATGAACTGATCGAGCCGCGCCGCCCGAATATTTACCGCCGTGAAATCACCTGGAAGGTGTTTAATGAAAAAGCAAACAGATTCGCACATTTTCTGATCTCCCGCGGTGTGAAGAAGGGCGATAAGGTCGGCATTCTGCTGATGAACTGCATCGAGTGGCTGCCGATTTACTTCGGCATCCTGAAGGTCGGTGCGCTGGCTGTGCCGCTGAATTTCCGCTATGCTGCGGATGAAATTGAGTATTGTGTCGGGCTCGCGGATATTTCCGTTCTGGTATTCGGACCGGAATTCATCGGCAGAGTCGAGGAAGTTGTTGATACGCTCGGCAATGACCGGATGCTGCTCTATGTCGGACAGGGCTGCCCGGGCTTTGCAGAGAGCTACGATCAGCTGACTGCAAACTGCCCGAGTACAACACCGGCCGTTGCGCTGACCGATATGGACGATGCTGCGATCTATTTTTCTTCCGGTACAACCGGTTTCCCGAAGGCAATCCTGCACAATCATGAGAGCCTGATGCACGCATGTAAGGTCGAGCAGGCACATCACGGCCAGACCAAGGACGATGTATTCCTCTGCATCCCGCCGCTTTATCATACCGGCGCGAAGATGCACTGGTTCGGCAGTTTCCTGGTCGGCGGCAAGGCTGTTCTGCTGAACGGCGTCACCCCGAATGTGATTCTCGATGCAGTCTCCTCGGAGCGCTGCACGATCGTCTGGCTGCTGGTGCCGTGGGCGCAGGATATTCTCGATGCGATCGAGAGCGGCAAGGTCTCGCTGAGTGATTATGAGCTGTCGCAATGGCGCCTGATGCACATCGGTGCCCAGCCGGTTCCGCCCAGCCTGATCACCCGCTGGAAAAAATACTTCCCGAATCATCAGTATGATACGAATTACGGCCTGAGTGAGTCGATCGGACCGGGCGCGCTGCATCTCGGCGTGGAGAATATCCATAAGGTCGGCGCAATCGGCAAGGCCGGCTTTGGCTGGGAGAGCAAGATCATCGGCGAGGACGGCGAAATCGTTCCGCGCGGCGAGGTCGGTGAGCTCTGCGTCAGGGGTCCGGGCGTCATGACATGCTACTATCATGATGAAGAGGCGACCAAGCAGGTGCTGATGCCGGACGGCTGGCTCCGCACCGGCGATATGGCGCAGGAGGATGAGGACGGCTTTGTCTTCCTCGTGGACCGCAAGAAGGATGTCATCATCACCGGCGGTGAAAACCTCTATCCGGTTCAGATCGAGGACTTCATCCGCACAAATCCGAAGGTCAAGGACGTTGCCGTGATCGGTCTGCCGGATAAGCGGCTCGGTGAGATTGCGGCTGCAATCATCTCGATTAAGGAAGGTGAGACCTGCACCGAGGAAGAAATGAACAAGTTCTGCGAGGCGCTGCCGCGCTATAAGCGGCCGCGAAAGATCATCTTCGCAGATGTTCCGCGCAATCCGACCGGCAAGATTGAGAAGCCGAAGCTTCGCAAAATGTACGGCGCAGATAAGCTCGTTGCAGAGCAGAATCAGGGTTGAGACAGGAAACGCAATATCCCGTATTGTTCATGCAATACGGGATATCTTTTGCTTGACAAGCGGACAGGCTTATGATATAATATATATAAAGAAGTGCAATTATTGAAAACTGCTGTGCGATTTTAATAATTGCATTAAATCGGGAGGCTACCTATGGGGAACAAGCGCATTTGTTCTTTGCTGACTGCTGCGGTTTGTACGGGCGCTGCGGTCTGGTCTTTGCTGTCCGGAATGCAGGCGGGATGCCCGGTGCTGCCGGCAGTTAAGGCGGAGGCTGCGGAAAAGCAGCCCTGTATCTATCTCGGAAATGTGACCGCAGATCCGGGAGAAACGGTTTATCTCAATGTTCTGCTGAAAAATAATCCCGGCTTTGCGAATTGCGGATTCACAATCTCTTATGGTGAGACCGGCCTGCTGCCGGTACTGGATGCGGAGGATCTGCCGGAATTCCAGAAGGGTATGATCGCGGACAAGCTGATCATGAAGGCTTATCACAATCCGGAGACGCATATGATCGGCATCGGCACGATCGGTACGGAAAACGCCGCGGCGAACGGTATTCTGGTGACGCTGCGGTTCACGGTTCCGGAGGATGCGGTCCGCGGAACAAAATATCCGCTGAAGATTACGACGGACAGGTTCTGCGACAAGAATCTGCGGGAAGCGGCTGTTACCGCGGAGGACGGCTGGATTGAAGCCGCGCCGGAAACCACGACTACGACTACGACTACCACTACGACTACCACTACGACTACTACGACGACTACTACGACGACTACTACGACGACAACGACGACCACCACCACGACCACGACGACCACCACGACCACAACCACCACTACGCCTACTACTGCCACGACGACCGTATCCGAACCGCTTTTGAAAAAAGGCGATGCGAACCGGGATCGCAGCGTGGATCTCAAGGATGTTGTTGCGATGCGGCGTTATGTGACAGGCGGATACGGCGAGCAGATTGACCGGAACCAGGCGGATGTCAATTCAGACGGCGCTGTCAATCTCAAGGATATCGTCATTCTGCGGCGGTATCTCGCAGGAAACTGGAATACACCGCTTTGATCGGCTATACTATTTATAATAGGGAAACTGACGCGGTGCCATGGTAAACAAAAAGCACCCGTCATGTATGCGTGACAGGTGCTTTTGTTCATTTGAGGGTTTCGGGTTATTCTGCGGCGCTCTCCGCGGTCGTTTCTGCGGCAGCTTCATCTGCTGCGGAAGATTCAGCGGGCGCTTCGCCTTCAGCCGGCGTGCCGTCACCGGTGCCGGTAACGGTGAAGTCTACTTCAACGGTTGTCCACGAAGCAAAATCATCCGGATTGATAATCATGGAGGAGTATTCGCCGAAATCGCCTGTGACAGCACCCTCGGCATTGTGTGCATCCTCTGGGAAATTACTGACGACGTGATTATAGATGTTGGAGCGCATTTCGATGCCGTCATCCGAAGAGGTATAATTCTTCGCAGTCATCTCGATCGGCTTGCCGTCTACGCGGATTTCCTTGATCTCGATGCTCATATCCGGGAAAAGCTTGGTGCCGTCGATGACTTTGACCGCAGCGAAATCAATTCCGCCGCATTTGTAATCGCTGTCAGGATCGCCGGTAATGTCAAACTGTGCACCCTTTGTGCCGACGTTGACGCTGACGGTGTAGTCGCCGTCGCCGTCGATATGGGCGATACCGGCGTCATAGGTCAGCAGGTCGTCCTTGCTGCCGTTATACTGCACATACCATTCATCGTCACTAATATAAAGAATCGCATCGCCGGAGCCGGCCTCGACAGCTTCCTCAAATTCAACCGGTTCGGCCGCGACGGTTTCTGCGGTCTCTGCGGCTGCATCCGAAGCGGTTTCAGCGGTCGTGACAGGTGCAGCGGTCGTTTCAGCTGCGGTGGAATCCGGTGTCGTGCTGCCGCAGGCTGTGCAGAGCAGCAGAGCGAGTGCACCGGAAAGCGCAGCAAACAGTTCTTTTTTCATGTTTCAACCTCATTCCTTATATGAGCAGATGATATCTCTCCGGCACGGGGGCGGAATGCACAAGAATCCGCTTGCCTTGCCGACTGATACTATCATACACCATTTTTTGCGAAATCGCAAGTGAGAAAAGGCCGAATGTTCACAAATTATATATGTTGATTTTGAACAGCCTGCACAAAAATAAAAACAAAATCTTGTTGAAAAGGATAGAATGCATAATTTAAATGGCTAAATCGGACATTTTTTGTCAAAACTCTATTACAATATGGCAAATGATAGACGGATTCTATGGAAAATCCGGCCGGCATTATACGGAAAGTTTTTTTTGCATAGGTATTTACAAATGAAAAAAGATGTGCTATAATAAATAAAAAGTATCCGCAGGAAGCATATACTATTTATATATAATATCGCGTTTATGATGTTTTGCGGATAACGGAGGAGTTCCTATGAAAAACGGCATTCGGATGTCAGACATCGCGAAAGAGCTCGGCGTCAGCGTTGTGACCGTTTCCAATGCGCTGAATGACCGCGGCGGTGTCAGCGAGGAGATGCGCAAAAAAATCAAGGAGCGCGCTTCCGAACTGGGATATCGTCCTTCTGCGCCGCGTGCACCGCGCAAAGCAGCACCGGAGATTCAGCAGCAGGGCGGCAGCATCGGAATCCTCACAAGCGAACGCTTTGCCAATGTCCGCGGAACCTTCTACTGGTTCCTGACAGCAGGCGTTTCCAAGGAGCTGACATACTGCAATCTTTACTCGGTCTATGAGAGTATCTCCGAAGCAGACGAAAAGGCAGGGGTTCTGCCGCGGATCGCTGCCGAACGGCAGGTGCGCGGTTTGATTATCGTCGGTCAGCTTGCAACGGATTACCTGGAGCATCTTGCAGCGCTGCATTTGCCGATGCTTTTCCTCGATTTCTATGATAAACACAGCGAGATTGACGCTGTCATCTCGGATAATTTCTACGACAGCTACCTGATGACCGACCGGCTTGTTCAGCTCGGACATAAAAAGATCGGCTTCATCGGAACTGTCACCGCGACCAGCAGCATCCATGACAGATTCCTCGGTTATATCAAATGCCTGATGGAAAACGGCCTTGAATACCGGCAGGAATGGACCCTGGAGGACCGGCTCCCGAACGGCTACAGCCTGACGGAATTTGCATTTCCGGAAGAAATGCCGACCGCGTTTGTCTGCAACTGCGATGAGACTGCGTTCCGCGTGATCGGCGCGCTGCAGCGGCGCGAGCTTCGCGTGCCGGAGGATATCTCCGTCACGGGTTATGATAATTATACTGTCTCTGATATGTGCGTGCCTGCGATCACGACCGTTGAGGTCGATCTGGCGGAAATGGCACATGCGGCAGTTTCTCTGCTGCTCAAGCGGATCGAGAATCCGCAGAAGCAGCCCGCCCGATATGTAATCCCCGGAAGGATTATTCTGAAGCAGTCGATGGCGGCACCGCGTGAGGATTAGGCGAAACAACTAAATTTGAGGCCGAATTTTTGGTTGAAACATAGTTGCAATTATCTATCATCATGTGGTATAATATCCCTATGGATCTATGTGTGGCTATTGCTATGCCCATTTGCAGAAATCCCGGCAGTTTCAGTTCCGGTACACGGTTCCTGAAAAAACGGCGAGTCTGTTCTGGGTGCACAGGTTGCACACGGATAAATGCAAAGGCATACGGCTTCGCTCGCCGTATCGCTTCAAAATCATTTTACAGGCTTGCAGGAGGTGGTTTTCATGCCAATGAGTTTCAGCTATACTGCGAAGGATGCAGCCGGCAACGTGCGCAAGGGCGTTCTGACTGCTGCGGATGAGCAAGAGTTTTTGGCAAGAATCCGAGAAAAGGGAATGTATGTCACCGATTACAAGGAGCGGCAGTCCAACACCAAGACGATCAAAAAGTTCAGGACAAAAGACCTGGCTTTTGCGACGCGTCAGATGGCGGCAATGCTGACATCCGGTCTGACCCTGGTTAAGGCTCTTGACATTCTCTGCAAAGAGCAGGAGAGCGAAGCTGCTCGAAACGTTTGGCGTGATGTGTATGAGAACGTCCAGAAGGGTGAATCCTTCTCGGATGCGCTGGAAGTACACGGCAGCGTCTTCCCGACTCTGATGACATCCATGGTCGGCGCGGGCGAATCGTCCGGTCAGATGGACGTTATCATGCAGCGACTGAGTGACTACTACGCAAACCAGAACAAGCTTGCTAACACGATCAAGAGTGCGATGGTTTACCCGATCATCCTGGTCATCCTGACTGTTGCGGTTGTTATCGGCGTCTTCGTCTTTATCATGCCGACCTTTGAGGATCTGTATGATGATCCGAATGATATGCCGACGCTTTCCAAGGTCATGATGAATATCGGTAAGTTCCTTGTTGCGCACTGGCTGATTCTGATTCTGCTGGTGGCAGCGCTGATCTTCTCGTGCATCTATTTGCTCAAGCTTCCGAATGTCCGGATGAAGTGGGATCGCTTCATTATAAAAGGACCGGGCTTCGGCAAACTCGTTGTTAAGATCTATACAGCACGTTTCGCACAGACAATGGCATCCCTGTATTCTTCCGGTCTGCCGATGGTTGAGTGTCTGAAACGTTCCGCGGATACCTTGAACAACTCCTACATCTCGATGAAGTTCCGTGATATCATTGATGAGGTTAAGAGTGGTGAAACACTCAGCTCCTCGATTCAGAGAGCCGATATCTTCGACTCCATGTTCTGTTCGATCATCTTTGTCGGTGAGGAATCCGGTGCGCTGGATGACATTCTTGCAAAGACTGCTGAATACTATGACGAAGAAGCTGACTCCGCTGTTAAGCGTCTGTGCTCGCTGCTCGAGCCGGTCATGCTGATTGTTCTCGGCGTCGTCATCGGTCTCGTCTGCGCAGCGTTCTTCCCGGCTCTGTACGATTCGATCGGCAATCTGGGCGATCAATAATCCAGACGGCAATCATTTGTGCGGCGGCAGCCGCTGCCGCACAAATCAAATGTTATCAAAGAATAAATTGAGAGGTGGATTTTGTAAATGCTTTCCTTTGACATTACTGACCGCAATATCAGGATCATTAAAGGTACTGAAAATAACGGCAGAATCCGTATTAATTCTGCGGCAACACTCAACCTTGAAGAAGAGGTCATCGTTAACGGCCATGTCCGCGATGTCCCGCGTCTTGCGACTCTGATCAACCAGGTGCTCCGCACCAACAGAATGGCTGATAAAGAAGCAATCGTCAGCATTTCCTCGAACATGACAATCTTCAAGGAACTGCATATCCAGAGAGCAGAGAACGCTAAGCAGGACTACATGAAGATGGTTCGCGCTGAGATGGCTGCTGCACTCGGCATTGATGATTCCTATTCTGTTTCCTACATCGTTGTCGGTCCGTCCGATCAGGTTGACGGCGCTGACAAGGTTCTTGCAACTGCGTGCCCGTATGAAGTCGTTGACTGCTACAAGCGCGTTTTCAGCATGCTTCAGCTGACACTGAAGAGCGTTATGATCGGCTGCAACTGCATTACCAAGGTTCTGCTTGCAGATACCAAGATCAAGGCAAAGATGCCGCTGCTTGCTGTTCAGATCGACAACAACTTTATCTCCCTGAACCTCTACGAAAAGGGACAGCTTTCCTTCTCCCGTTTCGCTTCGATTTCCGCTGAGGACTACGATGATTCCGAAGACTACGTCTTTGAGGCAGTCAACGAGAACATCTTCCGTATGCTCCAGTTCCAGAAATCCAAGCCGGGCAGCGAGATGATCGAAAATGTTGTCTTCTATGGTGATACACATGAATATGTCCGACTCACCAATGAGCTGGATAAGATGGGTATCCGTACCAGCATTATCAATGTTCCGCCGCAGATTCACGGCTACGAGAACCTCGAGTTCTCCTCTTACGCAAATGCTATCGGCGCAATGTTCAAGCGTAATAAGGAAACTGAGCGCATCAACCTGCTTGAGACTGATACTGTTAACAACAACAGAATCCGTTCTGATTCCTCTTATTTCGCATTGCTCGGCGGCCTGGCACTCGGCTCTGTTCTGATTTGTGCAGCTGCCTGGGGTGTTCTTGCAATTCAGAATCAGCATGTCAAGAATGAAATTCAGACACTCAATGAGAAGATGAACAGCCCGCTCAGAAAGCAGCTGGATGAGCAGCTTGCAATGCTGACACAGCGCCAGACTGCTGTCAACACATATGTTGAAGGCGTTCAGGATGCGTACAATTCGTTCCTCTCAACTCCGAAGCCGGTTTCCAAGTTCTATCAGGAAATTGATGAGACTGTCGGCAAGGTTGTCGGCGAAGTGCTCGGCGCTGAGGATGAAGAGGCTGCAAAGGATCTCTATAAGTTCACAAAGATGGACTATGCAAACGGCAGCTTCGCACTGGAAATCCTAATGGATCGCGAAGACGATACCCCGATGCCTGTTGCCCCTGAAAAGATTGCTGAAGCGCTTCGCGGTCTGAGCGATGTTCAGTCTGTAACTTACAGCGGATATACGTTTGATGCAGAACAGATTGACGAGGAGAACCAGCAGGGCAAACCGATTCTGGATGATGACGGAAATCAGATCGGTACCGAAGAGCCGGAAACCGAGAAGAAATTAGTCAAGATCCCGCTGACTGTGAAGATGCAGGGCGAAAAGGTTGACCTGACAAAGCTTGGCAATGCAAAGGAGGCAAACTAATGAAATTCGGTTATCGTGACAGAATTGTTCTGTTGGTTGTTGTAATTGTTGTGATTTTCTGCGTTGGTATTTTTGCTGTTATCAGACCGACCTGGGAAAAGCTCAATACCAATAAGGAAATCAGAAAGAACCTCGAAAGCGAGTGGACGCAGAAACTGCATGAATTCAGCATGATCCCGAAGAGACAGGAGATCATCCAGAATAAATACGACGAGGGCACAAAGCTTGCCGCGGAATTTACCGATGAAATGGATTCTGTTGAGCTTGGTAAGTTCCTGCAGGATAACTTCATCAACATTGATAAGTTCCGCGAGGACGATGTTGAGGTGATTGAGACAGTTCAGCTCGGCGATAAGAGCACAACTTCGCTGAACTACTACTACTACACCCCGAGCATCATCACTTATCCGCTCTATGAGTATGCTGATCTGGACGGTTCTCTTGCAAAAGCAGCTGAGGAGAAGATGAGCGAAGCAAAGCTGCTGGGCGCCCGTTCTGCACAGACAGTTGGTTCCAGCGCTTCTACCATTCAGCTGAGAATTAACCGCGAGGATACCATGGCGCTTCTTGATGCGATCAATCAGTACGCAAAGGATCACAAGGATACGATGATGATCAATTCTGTCGCACTGAAGGAAGCGGAATTCAACGAGGCATATCTTGAAGGCGAAGAGCAGCCGCAGCAGCAGGCAGCACCTGCAGAACCAGAACTTGATGATGAGGGCAACCCGATTGAGAATGAGCCGGCTCCGCAGGCAAATAACGACGAGAACGAAATTCCGGCAGATGTGAAACCGGGATATACGGATGTTACGATTTCCTATCGTGCGTACTATGTCCAGGCTCCGACAAAACCGGAGGTCGGTCCTTCGTATGATGAGTCGATCTGGGAAGGCAAAGAGTGGAAAGCAGTTACAGCTCCGGCTGAAAATGCTGAAGCCGCTGCACAGTAATTAGATCGGATAGGATATGCCTTCTTAGAGTGATCTTTAAGAAGGCTATCCGCAGTTGAGAAAGGTGGTTTCTAATGAAAAAAATCAGGAGGAAAGGAAAGGCAGAAGGTTCCGTTCTGTTTACCGTTGTCACCGTGATGATGGTAATGGTCGTGTTCCTGATGTCTACGCTGGTTCTTACGACATCAGCAAACCGCCGTTCGTATTACACATTCTATGAGAATCAGGCACAGTATACGGCGCAGGGTGTTCTGGATGCGATCCTCACAGCAGCAAACGATCCCGATCCCAGTAATGTGGAGAGTGCGAATTTCTATCACTGGGTGCAGGGTCTGTCTAATGTAGGCGATGTTGGCACGATTGATGTTCAGCTGAATATTGATGATACATCAAAGGCGTTTATTCCGCTGACAAGGCACTCAAACGGTGACAGTGCGGTCACAGCTACGGTTGAGCGTATCGGCGCGAACTACATCTGGGATGCAGAATCCGCATCTGTTTGCGAGCAGGGCGGCTGGAAAATTACTGTTACTGCTTCCGTAGGTCAGGGCAGAAATGCTTCTGAGTATACGATGGCGAGCTACATTTATGAAAACCCGGTTAATAATGTTAACACAGGTGCCGTCAATGATGCTGCATGGAACGTTATCAATTCGTTCAATGTTACACCGGGCAGCACGACTATCATCGACCCCGGCTCCGGTTCGAGCAATAAGGCGAAAGCAATGTACATGGGCGGCCTCAGTAATGACGCTGCCAGCAATAACCTTCTCTGCCTTGGACCGCAGACATACGGTATCCGCAGACTGCCTGCCGGCAGAGGCAACTATGCAAATGAAGCCGTAGTCGGCTTCCGCAACAATCCGCAGACAGTCGGCGACGGCCTCTTTATCGGAAACTTTGAAGCAAACTGCGCGACATCCTTTGTTGCACAGAGACCTGGCGAGGGCGTTCAGTTCTGGGGCAACATCTATGCACAGAACATGTTTGAATTCCGTTCTGAAATCAATGATTCCAGCTATCCGACAGAATACAGATTCATTCCGTATCTGTATGTTGACGGTAATCTTCATTTCAACGGTGATACCGGTCAGGAGATTGGTATGTCGGGCACGCCGAACGACACGCCCCAGCCGGTCAATCTGTATGTTGGTTCGATGACCAATATCGCGCAGCATATGAACGGCGATATTTACATGTATGACCCAGCTGCTTCTTCCAATCTTGAAAATGGCCGTAAGACAACGCTCTCAACTTTTGTTAGAAATAATGTCCAGAAGACTAACTATACTCCAAGAGGCTTCGTCGGCGGCGATGTCATCTGCAACAATAGTGCGCTGACGATTGCCGGTGCTGTATCGGAAATTGGCGGTGACGTCATTATGACGAATCCGGACGGAAAACTCACAATCAGATTGCAGAATGAGGATCTTACGATCAGAGGCGCGCTTCTTTGTGCCGGCGATCTTGAGATCAATACAGGCAATAAATCACTGACCGTTCTCGGCGGTATTTATTCAACTGCTTCCAAAACGACTATTAACGGTAGAGTCAATGGCGTAACAAGCGGCTCGCTTTCTGAAATTTGTGATGCGACCAAGAATATGGAGGCATATCTTACTGCTCAGACGTTTGTAGGCGATGACGGTGTTGAGAGATTACAGTATATTCAGAATACCTCTACATCCGCACATTTTGAAAGCCTCGGCGGCAGAGGCGCTGACGGTACCGGCTACGATGATCTTGTCAGCAAGCTTCTGTCTGGTAATCTTGGCGCGCAGAGCGGCTCTGACTACTATACACTCACCAATAACTCCGGCCGTGATTACAGTATGTTCCCGTTCTGCAGCAGACAGGATGAGATCTTTACGCATTATTTCCGCTGGGATCTTGCAGCAGATTCTGCAGAAGCAGCTTCTGCAAATTGCGATAATGATCCGCTCTGCCAGGAGAGTAAAGCCTGCGGTCATGAGTGGCGCGTAACGCAGAAGGCCAGCGACGCTGCGACAAAGTGGGTTCCGTATACAGTTCCGAAGGCAGCTTCGGCTGTAGTTGAATCGCTTGATCCGAATTCGGTTATGCTGAACAACAATAACAGCTTTATCCCGATGCTTGAGACAAGTCAGGGCTCTCCGATCGCTGCAAATGAATACATTAATACTGTTGGCGATTTTACAAGTGGTGCAAATTGTACTGCTGTAAATATTAAGGATATCCCGACGAAAAATGTTACATTTATTTCTCATTCGGCTAACGGTACAGCAGTACCGACAACGCTGAACTCGGTTCCGGTTGTAACATCGAATACTGATATTGATCTGACGTGCAATGACGTGGATTATACGATCTTTGTCGATCCGCCTCAGCGCAACAGCCAAATCCGTATTGTTCTGAGAGGCCGCTTTATGAACAGGGCTTTGAACATCATTGTTAACAATAACTGCTCGTATGAATCCGGCGGCGGCGGTGCTGATTATTCAAAGCCGACGACCTATGCCGACTCCTCACACAGTACAGGCAACCCTAGCTTTGCTGGCAGAAGTAATGTTCTGATCTTCTTTGATTCGAGCATTTACGTGAATAAGGGCCTGAATATTATGACAACCGGCGCTTATCAGCAGCTGATGAAGGATCATACTTATGATATCATCAGTAATCCGCTTTATCCCGGCACGATGGACGCAAACGGCAATCTGGTTCTCAATGGCGAGTGGGATGCACTCTATCCCGGTGCGGATGCATTCAAGTTTGAGCTGATTCCGAATATTGTCATCTACGGTGAAAAAGATTTCAACTATAACGGTTCTTTCCAGAACGGTTTTGTTGCAAACGCTGAGTTTATTGCTCCGGATTCCGACTTTGGCTCTGCGATTAGTGAACCGAATGTTACATCGCTTGAGTATCGCGAATTTACTGAGTCGGTCAAGTACAATCCGTATGCAAACACGAACAATAAGCCGAATTCTTCCGGTATCATGACAATGGGCACAATGCTTGTCCGCGATCTCAAGGGCTATACAAACCTGCCGATCTGTGTCTACCTCGGTGACCTGAACAGACCTTCTAGACAGAGTACTACGGCTCCGACTGTAACTGCGAATGACAACAGTCTTGGCAACCAAGGCGGTGCAACCGCAGGATCCAGAAAAGACCGATTCGGTAAGGATCACCAGGGCGCGCGCTGATGAGAAGGAGGATCGAAATGAAAACGAAACGGAAACTCAAAGGCATGACGCTGATGGAGGTTGTCGTTTCTCTCGCTGTTTACGCCGTCATTGGTCTGCTGATTGCAGAGATCATGACGCTTGTAAATGCAACGATGAAAGCGACAAATCAGCTGAATCGACGCTTGAGCTACGAGGCGAAATTTGCTGATAACTTTCTCTATAATGACGGCGTAGACCCAGGCGGTTTTGATCATACAGGAGTACATGTTACGCTGAGTGATTCTGGTGGACATTTTAATCTTACTTCACCTGGCATGGTTTTTACGACGAATACGAAAAGCATGGAAAATCCTGAACATAATCTCATTATCAACCCCAATACAAATTATCGGTTTCTTGTTTTCACAAGAAGCGGTTCAACCGTTCAGACGACGATTCCCGTCTTTTATGTCCACCTGAATCTCGGCACTTCTCTCTCATCGAATCCGATTACGAAGATTATTGTTGAGGGCGAAGGTGTTCCCAATTTCGGCGGCACATACGAAATCGGTCGTGTAGATGGTCCCTTATATTCGAAGCAGATTCTGACCGATTTTAATGCAATGGCGCATCATCCAGGTAGAGATGTTTCCAATGCTTCCTTCGATGTTAAGGATACGACTGAGATTGAGCACGATCTTCAGAATCTGGAATCCATTACAAGCGGCGAAATTGTGACGATCCCGGTTCCTGCTGCTGATGCACAGGGTCATGCAATTCTGCCTCCGGCTGATCCGAATGATCCGGATGCGGAACATGCTCAGGTTAAGGGACATCTCGTAGTCAAGATTTACCGTACCATCGCGGATCAGACTGGTAAGGAGTATAACTGGTATACCAGGAAGGATTGGGAGACGATCAGTATTGGATATCCGAATCCGAATGATCCTCTAGTCGATGGTCATGGATTCCCGGCAGCTGCAACACTGACTCTTGATTTCGTGCTTTCGGCTGAGAATCCGAATACCGGAGTGCGTTCTTTCTTCCCTGGTGTCACTTACGTATGGAATCCGAACCTGGATCCGACGAATCCTGATTACCTTGTAGTAGAGGAGTCCGTGGCTGCGAACTAAAACTGAACCGAAATTTCCGCTGCGTGCAATGCAGCGCGCAGCGGAATAAATGATTATGAAAGGAGTGTCATTTACAATGAAAAAGCTGAAAGGCTTTACGTTGCTTGAGCTTATAATTGTTATGGCAATATTCTCTATTATCATGTACAGCGCGGTTCAGTTGCTGAATCCGGTTTCAAAGTTCTTTGTCAGAAGCTCGAACTTTGAAAACACAACCGCTTGTACTGATAATATGCGGCGCTGCATTGAAGGCAACCTTAAATATGCTGACCGTGTTCGCGCTTATAACAAGTATCAGCCTTATACAGGCAACCCCAGTACGCCCTCGGCAGATTTGCTGTCGAAAGTACAGTCTTTTTACACACAGTTCTTTAAAGACCGCAGATTTATTGATTCCAGCGGAGTCATCAATGTGCTTGTATTTGATAATACGGTTCTGCGGGCTGATATCAGCGGCATGAATCAGATCAGCGAGTATACAGGTGCTGAGCTGAACCGCGGTAAAATCATTCTCTATCGTTTCGAGTTTGATAATTACGACGGCGATGATGAGACGACAGTTATCAATAATATGCTCACGCCGACAATCTGGTGCGTGAATCAGAAGCTCTACGGTAATTTCGATTACACGTTTACGCTGAATGATCCGAGCGTCATTTCTGAATCAATCATCAGCGCAAATGCTGATCCGTTTGTTACAACTGGTTCGGATGAAACTACGCGGATGGTATATTCCGGTACGGACGTAAACGGCAGCGATGTTTATACTCCGTATGTCCCGGTTGTTTTCAATCCGCGCGATTTTAATATCGGCATTGCAGTTCAGGAAATTAGACGAGTTCCCGGAGGCGGCCTGGAAAGAGCAACTCCGACAACGAGTATCGTTGCTTCGTTCTCGATGAAAAATGTTCTGAATTCAGCTGACGGTTATAAGACTGCCGGTGTTGACTATGTTCCGACACTTGGTTATGGCGATGAGCATGGCGATCATGCATATCAGGTCAATCCGAAAAGAGCACAAGGACAGATGATTCCGCGCTATACCGGTATTGATGAGAATATCGGTTCGGATCAGTTCGACGGCTTCTACTTTATCTTTACGCTGCCTGAGGAAGTGCATGATGTTGCAGATGGTGCACATTATGATGATGCATTTTTGAATCGGCAGGTAACAATGCCGACCGGAAGCTCCAGCTCCAGCTCCAGCTCCACTTAAACGTAAAATCAGAATCAATGTATAGAAAATGGCAGCCGGTGTTGCCGCCGGCTGCCCTCTATACTGCAAATTATTCAATGCATCAGCATTGCGGTGTAATACTGAACAGTTTCTTCATGCGGCAGCATCTTGATGTACCACATGGTAATCTCTTCGCCGAACATTGCACCGATCCAGAGGCCCATGCAAAGATAAGGGCCGAATGCGAATTTTGATTTGCCGGTTACCTTTTTAATAATGAGACCGAAGATTGCAGCAAGAATAATACCGATGAACGCGGAAGGAATCATGGCCTTCCAGCCGATCAGCGCTCCGGCACATGCCATCAGGATTGTGTCGCCGAGTTCAATTCCGCGGACCTTTTCACCGGTTTTCTTCTTGATGTAAGCACCGCTGATCTCACCGATCAGCAGGAACGGAATACTGATCACAAAAATGCCGATGATGCGTTCCTTCAGCGGAATGTATGTCAGGAAGTGCGAGGGGATTGCCAGAACGGCGATCAGCAGCAGCATCGGGATGTACATGTCCATCGTGTCCCAGTCAATGAATCCGATGCAGATCAGCAGCGATGTGAAGAGCATCATGATCACGCAGTTGACATTGACACCGAAGATCAGCAGATCCACTACATAGAGAATGCCGTTGAGCGCTTCTACGATCGGATACCGGGGGGAGATCTTCTCTCCGCAGCTGTGACATTTTCCTTTGAGGAAAAGCCAGCTGAAAACCGGGATCAGATCAATGATCCGGATTTTGGCACCACAGGTCATACAATGAGAAGAGCGCTTGATGAGGGATTCGCCGCGCGGCACCCGGATGATGACAACATTCAGGAAGCTGCCGATGCAAATGCCGTAGATGAAGACAACGGGAATCGCCAGAAGCAGAAATTTTGCAAGGTCACTTTCATAATACTGCCATTCCCGCCATCCGGTTTGTGCTGCCAGAGCAGCAAGCAAGTTTTTTTGGTACATAACGGTACCTCCTTTATGGTTTGTACTGTTATTCTATTCTACCACAGATTGGCATATTTTTCAAGAGTTTTTTGGAGGTTGGATTATGAGAAACATCCGCATCGGTGACTACCTCGTCGAGGAAGGTCACATCACCCCTGAGCAGCTGCAGCAAGTTCTGCAGAGACAGCGCGAATCGACGGACCAGAAGAAATTTGGTGAAGTCATTGTCGAGATGGGATTTATGTCCGACATCAAATTTGCGCAGGCTTTGTCAGTCAAGCTGCAAACACCGTTTGTTGACCTGAACAACGTCGAGGTTGACGGTGAGATCGCCCGCATGGTTCCTCAGGATCTTGCAGAACGTAACTGCGTTATCGCGATCAATAAGACCGGACGCCGTCTGACTGTTGCAACGGATGATCCTGTTAACTTCAATATTCTTGAAGATATCAAGGTCAAGACCGGTTATGACTGCATTCCGGTTCTTGCAACCCGTTCCGCGATCAAGAAGGCAATCGGTAAAGCATATCAGATGACCGACCTCGGTGACCTCGGTATTGACTCGTCTCAGGGCGAGATGATGGATGATGAAGAATCCAGAGACCGTGTTGAGAGCGCCCCGATCGTTAAGCTCGCAACACAGATCGTTGAGAATGCTTTCCGTATGGAAGCAACGGATATTCACCTGGAGCCGTTTGAGAAGTATACACAGATCCGTGTTCGTGTCAACGGCGACCTCGTCGTCCTGATGAATGTTTCTTCCAACGTCCAGAATCAGCTCGCTACCCGTCTGAAGCTGATCTCCGGTATGAACATCGCAGAAAAGCGTATCCCGCAGGACGGCCGTTTCACCCAGACAGTTGACGGCATCCCGCTTGACCTCCGTGTTTCCTCGCTGCCGATGGTTCACGGTGAAAAGATCGTTCTCCGAATTCTGTCTACCGGCGCAATCAAAACGCGTGGTCTGCACGAACTCGGTATGTCCGATTATAACTTCCGCCTGTTCGAGAGCATGATCAAGTGCCCGCACGGCGTTATCCTCGTTACCGGCCCGACCGGTTCCGGTAAGTCCACCACGCTGTATGCAGCGCTCGGTGCTATTGCAAGACCGGAAGTCAACGTCGTTACCGTTGAGGACCCGGTTGAAAAGCAGATCGAAGGCATCAACCAGTGCCAGATCAATGTTAAGTCCGGTATGACCTTCCCGGCGGCGCTTCGTTCGATTCTCCGTCAGGACCCGGATATCATCATGATCGGTGAGATGCGTGACGGCGAGACCGCTGAAATCGGTATCCGCGCCGCTATCACCGGCCACCTGGTTCTTTCCACGCTCCATACCAACGACGCAGCTTCGACAATCGTTCGTCTGGTCGATATGGGTATTCCGTCTTACATGGTTGCTTCCTCGCTGATCGGCGTTGTCGCACAGCGTCTCGTTAAGGTTCTCTGCCCGAAGTGCAGAAAGCAGAGAATGTCTACACCGGAAGAGAATGAGCTGATGCACCTCGATCACTCTGTACCGATCTACGATGCAGTCGGCTGTAATGAGTGCGGCGGCGGCTATCGCGGACGTACTGCTATTCACGAGATCATTCATTGCTCCGGCGACATCTCTACGCTGATCGCGAACGGCGCAAGCTCTGATGAACTCGAAAAGACTGCACGTGCCAACGGCACCAAGCTCCTCCGTGATAACGTTGCTGACCTCGTTCAGCAGGGTGTTACTACGATGGATGAGCTGATTCGTGTAACATACACGGTATAATCCTGAAACAGGAAGAAACGGAGGAATTACCATGCCCATTATTTCAGTGAATAAAATCCTGGACGACGTCCGTGCGCTCGGATGCTCCGACCTTCATTTTACGGTCGGTATCAACCCGGTTGTTCGTCTGCACGGCCAGCTCCGCAAAATGAGCAGCTATCCCGAAATGACTGACGAAATGATCGCTGAGATCGTTGAGCAGATGACCAACGAACAGCAGCGTAAAAAGGTTACCCAGCGCATCGACGTTGACTTCTCTTATGTCACCCGCGCCGGCTACCGTCACCGCTGCAACATCTTCTATCAGAGAGATCATCTCGCAGTTGCAATTCGTCTTCTGCGTAATGACATCCCGACGCTGGACGATCTGTTCATGCCGCCGATCATGTCCGAATTCGCAATGCGTCCGCGTGGCCTTGTCCTCATCACCGGCCCGACCGGTTCCGGTAAGTCCACTACGCTCGCAGGTATGATCGACTATGTCAACTGCAACAAGTCCGCTCATGTTATCACAATCGAAGACCCGATCGAGTATGTCCACGAGCACAAGCGCTGCATGGTCAACCAGCGTGAAGTCGGCGCTGATGTCCCGAGCTTCGCAATGGCGCTGAGAGCAGCACTTCGTGAAGACCCGGACGTTATCCTCGTCGGTGAGATGCGTGACTTCGAGACCATCCAGGCTGCAATTACAGCGGCTGAAACCGGTCACCTTGTTTTCTCCACGCTTCATACTACATCTGCGCCTGATACGATCAACCGTATCATCGACGTGTACCCGGAGCACCAGCAGAACCAGATCCGCGCTCAGCTCGCGAACGTTCTCGTCGGCGTTGTCTCGCAGACGCTGCTGCCGCTCAAGAACGGTACCGGCCGTATCGCTGCAATGGAAATCCTGAACGTCACAGACGCTGTTTCTGCGATGATTCGTGAGGGTAAGATCCACCTGATCCTCAGCTCGATCCAGGCAGGTAAGGCACACGGCATGATGTCCCTCGACCAGGAGCTCGCACGTCTGGTCAAGAACAACACGGTCAACGAAATCGACGCACTCGAAAAGTGCCAGGACAAGACCGAGTTCTATCGTTACCTCACCGCTATGGGCGGCCAGTCTGTCATCACCCGCGAGGGCGTGATCGGTTAATTACCTATGCTCTGAAAAGCCGCGGAACCGGACCTCAAAAACCGGTTCTGCGGCTTTCATTATTTATGTCAAATCTTGCGGTGCTCTTGTTTTTTTATTCAATGATTGCGGCGAACTCTGCTAGAATGTTACACGACTGTTACCGAATTTGTGCACAATGCTGAAAACGAAACCTGATTTATGGCCAAAAAATCGAGATTCGTAAAAGTTTGTTCACAATTCAGAAATATTGCGGAAAAGACTTGACATTTCCTTTTGGATGTGTTATACTAAGACCATAGAGAACGACAGACGATGTCAGACGTCGCATCGGGCTGTTACTCTGGAATCCGCAATCAAAATGATTGCAACATGTTTACAATCTTGAGGAGGTTATTTATCATGAAAAAGAAAGGTTTTACCCTGATTGAGCTGATCGTTGTTATCGCGATCATCGGCGTTCTGGCAGCTATCCTCGTTCCGGCTATGCTCGGTTACGTGAGAAAGTCCAAGATCACCACCGCTAACACCACCGCGAAGTCTATCTACAACGCATTCAACACTGCGCTGGTTGACCTCGATACCATTGATGCTAGTGTTTCTTTCGGCTCTACCACTTACAGCGGCTCTGATTTCTCCGCTTCTGCTTCCGGCCTTGAGGGTTCCGTTTATGGTTACTTCTCTGATGTAGCTAAGGTTTCTTCCTTCTATGTTAAGGAAACTGACGGTGCTTGTGTTGGCTGCGGCGTTCTCGCTGGTAAGTATCCGGGTGCATATCCGAATCCGTGGACTGTTGATGCATACAAGTCTGCTACTTCTAAGCCGTCTACTGCTCAGGCTGCATTTGATAACGCTCCGGCTCCGGCTTCTAGCAGCAACTCCTAATTTGTAATTACTGATTGATTGTAATTCAGAAAACTGAATGAACGAATGCCCCCTATCTTGGGGGCATTCGCTGTATCATGACAGCTGTGACAAATAAAATTGACAATTTGAAATATCTTTTATTGATATGGGTGTTTTTTGACTGAGAGGAAACTGGAATGAAAAGAAAAGGCTTTACATTGATCGAGCTGGTCGTAGTCATCGCGATTATTGGTATTCTCGCTGCGATTCTCGTACCCGCGATGCTCGGCTATGTGCGCCGTTCAAAGATCACAACGGCGAATAATGCTGCAAAGTCCGTTTACAATGCAATCAATGTTGCGATGGTGGAAATGGAGGCCTATGACCTTCCGCCGCAGCAGCTTGAGAATCGCGATATCACGACAACCGGTGCTACGATTTATGCACAGAAGGATACCGCAATGCCGAACGGTCCGACAAGTGATTATAATACGCTGCTGAATACGCTCTATGCAAAGGTTTGCAGCTATTTTTCGGATGTCGGCAAGCTTCAGGATATCTCGTTCCGTCTGCGCGAATCCGGCTGCATCGGCGTCGGCGTTGTCAACGGCAGATATCCCGGAACCTATCCGCTGGCGATCACCGTGGATGATTATAAGCAGCGCAGAAATGCCTGGACTTCTACGAATGCACTCGCATTCGCGCTGAAAGATCCCGAGAGCACAACAATTCCGGATACACCGCCTGCAATGGGTGAAGAAGGCGGCGGAAACGGCTGATTCCTGCTGCCTGATGCGGCGTGTAACGCACGGGCAGAAACAATGAAACTAAGAAAATGAAAAGCCGCTCAAATCAGCGAATTTGCTTGATTTGAGCGGCTTTATGTTGTGTGTAAGGATTACGGTTTCAGCTCTTCTTCTGTGATGAGCTTTGCAATATACTTCAGAATCTTGAGCGTACAGTCAGAATTGATAGATGCTCCGCCTGCAACATTTGCGTTCAGTTTTCCGTTCGCCGTGATGTTCGCTTCCGAATCTTCAGCAACAAAGCGGCTGACAAGAACAGCATCGGAAACATCCACAACGCCGTCTTCATTCGCGTCGCCCCATTTGATTTGCCTGGCAGGCGTTGTGCTTTCAGAGCTTGTGGTTGTAGGCTTTGTGGTTTCGCTTGTTGTGACTGTCGTAACGGTCGTCGTCGTTGTTGTCGTGGTTTCGGAGGTGGGCTTTGTCGTTTCAGAGCTGGGCTTTGTCGTTTCGGTATTGCGCGGAACCGTAATGTCAACTTTGTTGCCCTTGTTGCCCTTCGAGCCGCCGTCGAGATTGCTGCTTTCGCCGGAAGCATAATACTCGGAGAGCGAGATGCCGTTTTTGCCGAGCGCGACCTGATGATCGAGGCCGATGTATTTGCCGGAAGCGGTCTGCCAAAGTGCCTTCTCAAAGAGACCGTATTTATCATCATCCCAGGTGATTGTTGTGCCGGAACCCTGCTGGAAGCCGAGGCCTTTCCAGAGTCCGCCGGTGTCACCGGAGTTTGTATTCAGGCACCAGAAGGTGTGGTTGATATGATTCTTGATCATATAGTCACGCAGCAGCGTCATCCATTTGAGGTTATCGCCTTCCATGTGACCGCCCCATTCGCCGATCAGCAGGGGAGCGATGTTCTCTTCATTGATAAATGCCCATGTATCGCGCCAGTAATCATCGAGGAGCGTTTCCTCGGTAAAGTTCTTGTCAAACCATGTCTGTGCGTAGACGGACGGGCCGTAATCGTGCGGAGAATAGACAATCTGGCTGGTTCCGTGCTTGGGCTTGATCGGATACTCGCGGGCGCCGCGGAAGTTGCCGCCCCACCATGCACCGATATACGGCGAATTGTCGCGTCTGTCGGGCATTCCCCAATAGTCGCCTTCCATTGCACCGCTGAGCGATTGCTCTACGCCTTCGATCAGGATCAGCGCGTTCGGATTGACATCCAGGATTGCATCTGCGCATTTTGTTGCGGCATATGCCCAGTTGTTTTCATCGGTCGAGCCGTCCCATTTTGCTGCATCTTTTCCTTCCTGACCTTTTCCGTGCGGCTCATTTTTGAGGTCGAAAGCGAGCAGCGTATCATCATTCTTATATTTGTCTGCAAGCCAGACAAGTGTGTCGATCCAGACATCTGTGGTGACGCCTGCCTTACCGTACCAGAGGTTGTAGTTGTGGCCTGAGTTGTCTGTATGCGGGCTGTGAATATCAATAAACGCCTTGATACCGTACTTTTTGCACTTCTGCATGATGATGTCAAAGATCTCCATGCTGTTTTTGAGCGTCTTGCCGTCCGATTCACAGAAATCCGGGTTGATTGTGAATGCGGGATCAGCATTTGCTGAGACACTGTTGACCGGATTCGGCTTTCCGGCCTTCCAGGAAACGAGCAGTTCTGTTGCGATTGGGAAGCGGATGATGTTAATGCCGTGATCTGCTACACTTTTCAGGACATCGTCAACATCGGCGCTCCAGAGATAGTGGACGCAGTTCTCCGAGCAGTTGAAGCCGAACCAGTTTGCACCGGTCAGCCAGACTTCGTTGCCGTCTTTGTCATAGATACGGCTGCCTTCGCAATGAAGCCAGTCGTCATTGGTGTCGTCAGCCGCATAGACCGCGGCCGGCGCTTTGAGACTGCCGCCCGCTAAGCCGATCGTGCCGGTTGCGGCGACAAGTGCTGCCAGACAAATTGACAGCAGATGCTTGTTTTTCATAGGAAATTTCCCCTCTCAGTTTATATTCACCGTTTCCGGTGTATGATACGGCGCGGCACAGGTACCCGTTCCCGTGAGAGCGCCGTTCGGAACAAAATAAAGTAATTTGCGCTTGCCGGAAACCCACCCTCAAGGCTTTGGGGGTGGGTTCCGGTGCTTTTTTACATGTTTTTTACGCCAATTTTAATCGTATTGACGCTGCTGTTTTTGCTTTAATGGAAGTTTCCCGGTTCATCGAAGCGCGGCATGGTTCTGTTTCCAAGTCCGCCCTCGCGAACGGAGATTTCGTTGGTCTCCGGATTCCAGATGTAATCAATCTCTTCCGGGTAGCTGACTTCCAGGGTCTCCGGATTGACATTTCTGGTTACAAAATCCAGGTCTATCACGGCGCTGGCCGGAAAACCATTCTCATCGGTTTTGTCAGACTGACCGGCATAGACCGGTGCCAGACGGGATACATCATCTTTTTGATACCAGTAATATGTATTGCCGTCCTTATCTGCAATCGAAGAGAACAGCAACAGCTTGAGCGCTCCCTTTGTCGGTTCATTTGCGGGCATTGCGGGATTCAGTTCGATCGGAACACAAATCGTCAGCAGCTTGCCGCCGGAGACAGAACGCTCCGGAAGGTCAGCATCCTGAATAACAGGGCTGAGGCTTGAAGAAACATCCTTCGATGCGATCGTCTGTGCATGAATGATATTACCCGAATGTGAACCGATCGGGTAGGCATCGCCGCGAATGATGATCTTCGTGATCGGATCATTCAGTTTTTTTTTACGTCATCCAGATACAGATTGACAGTGAAATAATCCTTCGGTGCTTTCTGTGCTGCCTGTGGAGGTGCAAGTTCCTCTTCGGTAATCAGTTTTGCGATATACTTCAGGATCTTGATCGTGCAGTCGGAGTTAATTGTTGCGCCGCCGGCTACATTTGCATTCGATTTACCCTGCTGCTTGATCACAGCTTCGCTGTCTTCTGCGACAAAGCGAGCAACCAGAACTGCATCCGAGACATCGACTTTGCCGTCTTCGTTCGCATCGCCCCACTTGATTTTCCCGTTTGCGGGATTGTCAGCCGAGCCCTTGGAGCTTTCCGGCGTTGTGACGGTTGTGGTTGTTGTCGTAGGTTTCGTCTGCGAAGAGGTGGTTGTAGAGGTTGCAGTCTGCGAAGATGTAGTCGAGGTGCTGGTGCTTGTTGTCGCAGAGCTTGTGGTTGTTTCAGACGCGGTAGATTTGGTCGGCGTGGTTTCAACGATCTTGCCGGAGGAAGTCTTGCCGCCGTCGAGGTTTGAGCCCTCGCTTGCGGACGCACCGGAATAGAATTCGTTGAGCGAAAGACCGTTCTTGCCGAGTGCGGTCTGGTGATCAAGACCGATGTACTTGCCGGACTTGGTCTGCCAGAGCGATTCTTCAAAGAGGCCGTACTTTGCGGCATCCCAGCTTGCGAACTGCGTATCAAGCAGGCCGCCGGTATCGCCGGAGTTCGGATTGATGCACCAGAATGTGTGGCTGATGTGGTGATTGATCATGTAATCACGCAGCAGCTCCATCCACTTCTGGTTCTTGCCCTTATCCATATGGCCGCCCCATTCGCCGATCAGCAGGGGCGCGATGTTGTCTTCATTGATATATGCCCATGTTTCGCGCCAGTAATCATCGAGCAGCGTTTCGGTAGTGAAATCCTTGTCGAACCATGTCTGCGCGTAAACAGAAGGGCCGTAGTCATGCGGCGAATAGACGATCTGACCGGATTCCGGCAGAATGGGCAGGGTTTTGACGCCGCGGAGATTGCCGCCCCACCATGCGCCGTACCACTTTTCCTCACCGGGCTGCGGATTGAATTTATCCGGCGTTTCCCATGTGACGCCCTTATCGAGCATCGGGGACTGTTCAATGCCCTCAACGAGGATCAGTGCGTGCGGATTGACTTTGAGGATTGACTTTGCGCATTCCTCAGCGGAATATTTCCAGTTGTTCTTATCAGTGGAATTATCCCACTTTGCGATACCTGCCGGACATTCGCTGCCGTCGTAGCCGCGCTTGCCGTGAGGCTCATTTTTGAGGTCATAGGCGAGGATGGTATCATCGTTGGCGTATTTCTTCGCGAGCCATGTGATGGAATCCTTCCAGTCGTCCCATGTGATCTGCTTCTTGGAGAAGTGACCGGTCGCCATGCCGCCGCAGTCTTCCGCAGTCGGCTCATAATACCAGAGTGTGTAGTTATGACCGGAATTATGAGATGCAGGGCTGTGAACGTCGATCAGCGCCTTGACGCCGTATTTTTTGCACTTCTGCATGATGATATCAAAGATCTGCATACTGTCCTTGAGCGTTTTGCCGTCCTCAAGAACGAAGTCGCGGTTGATATTGCCGTATTTGCCGGCAGGTGTGACGGTTCCGTCCTCACCGATTTCGTCCTGCGGCGGATTATAGCTCGCCTGCACGGAGCTGACCGGCAGCGGTTCGCCGTCCATCCACGAGAGCAGCAGCTCTGTGGAAATCGGGAAACGGATGATATTGATGCCGTGATTTGCGATATCGGAAACCATGTCATCGACATCTCTTGCATAGAGACCGTGCGGCACGTTTTCGGTACAGTTCATGCCGAACCAGTTTGCACCGGTGAGCCAGACCTCATTGCCGTTCACGTCGTAAAGACGGCTGCCGACGGCGTGGAGCCAGTCGTCATTTCCGTCGTCTGCCGCTGCTGCCGGAATGGAGCCGTTAAGTGTTTTCGCGAACGGCATTCCAGCGGCAGAAGTTACGGCCATCAGGGCTGCCAGCGAGGCTGACAGCAGGACCTTGTGCTTCATAGGAATCTCCCCCTCATTTGAATTTGTCCGTGCGGTACGGCACGGATTGGCGGACGGCTTTACCCGTTTTGCGGCACCCTCATACCGCATCAACAGCCGTTTGAACCAAAATCAGAACAGACCGAAGCGCTTCTTCTCGTAGAAGGGCTTGCCTTCTGCAACGAGTTCCTTTGCGCGGATCGAGCTTGCCGGGACGCAGTCAAAGGGCAGATCGGAATAATCTGCACATTCTGTCGTGACGGTATTGCCGATTGCTTCGATATCAGCGCTCTCGTCTGCTTCGAGTGCAACGAGCAGATAACGTTCGCCCTGCTCGGACTCTGCTTTGATATAAGCTTTCTTGACCTGCTTCTGCTTCTTGAGCACGCCCTTGAGTGCGCCGAGCAGATCGTCGGTAATCGGATCCTTTTCCGGTTCCGCATCAGAAGCTTCTGCGGCAGCCTTGTCCGCATCGAGCTGTGCCATTGCTGCACGAATCATATCCTGCTGCTGTTCGCGGGAATTCTCCATTGCGCCGAGTGCATTATTCGGCTGCGGCTGCGGTTCCGGCATCGGCTGTGCATTTGCGGAAGGACGCGGTGCGGAGAGAACCGGCTCATTGTTATGATCGCCGATTGCAATGATCTGCTGACGGATCAGGCAGAGCGCAGAGCCGAACGGATTGATGACGACGCCGTTGATCGCCTCATTGGACTTCATGAACTGATAGAGGTCATTGAAGGACATTACAGCGACCTGGAAGCGCTCGCCGGGCTTACGGTTCTTTTTGAGCTCGACTTCGTCTGTGAAAGCCGGCATGAACTTTTCGCCCTTGGGATTGGTCATGATCTGGAAAGCAACGCGAGCCTGAACCGGTTCGCCCTCCTTCGGGGGCTCTTCGGGCTGCTCGACCTGTGCGGGCAGAAGATATCTTGCATCAATCGCTGCCATCAGGAAAGCTCTTTCGTGTTCTTTGAATACTTCTTCGTTCTCGCGGTTTGCAAGGTCAAGCTTAAAGGTTGCCATTGCATCCACAAGAACGGGATTGGTAATCGGCTGCATAGGTTCTGGCATTGAGAATCCTCCTCAATCTATATTTTCGCCATTATAATGGCTTTATCTTTATTCTAGCATATTTCTCAGAAAAAAGCAAGCGATTTTGCAGATATCTGCAAAAAAAGCGGACGGATCGCGTGATCCGTCCGCAGCGTATACAGTCTCCGCCTTGCCGTCGCCTGTGCAATAAAACCCGCTTTGAGCAGGTGGGTATCTGCCTGCGCACCTCGTGCTCCCTGGCAACCGCCGAAGCGGGAGGTCTGCAATCTTTACGCAGAGACAGGATTCCCTGAATATAAGTGTTGGATTATATCAAAACAGGCTTGGTCGCACAAGGCAGAATGCTTTGTGCTAATACTAGTATATCAGATCAGGCACAAAAAATCAACTGGCAAAATTCACAAAAATCATGTCAAATGTTGTGAATTTTACTCATCTTCTTCATCCTCTTCATCGTCTTCTTCATTGAGCCGCTCAAGGAATGCTTCCGCGATACGGTCATACTCCTCGTCGGTCTCGATCGGCTCAAGAATCTCATTGCCGTCTGCATCCTTCTTCGCATTGAGCACGACGAGCTCAACTTCGCCTTCGAGCAGCTCGTTCGGATCCTCAATGTGCGGGATCAGGGCAAAATAAACCTGACCGTTTTCTTCAAGAATATCAATCAGCTCAAAGAGCTTCTCATTGCCTTCCTCATCCACGAGCGTATAGAGATCGGCTTCGTCCATCATTGCATCCTGTTCCATTGGTGTATTCTGATCTTGCATATTTCGCTCCGTTCCGCCCCGTATGTATCCGGGCTAGAGATTTGCGGAAAACAGTCCGCATAGATTTATTTTATCAGATTTTTAGTAAAATGTCAAGCGTTTTCTGAATCAATATAATTTTCACGAAAATATCACAAAAAGTTTCAGAAAACTATTGACAACTGACGAGAAATGTGCTATAATAAGACCATAAGAAAGGCAAACGAAATCTCCGGACGGAAGCAAAACCAAATGGCACGGCAATCGGTTCTGTCAATGCTTCCGCAGCTTGATCAATCTGAATTTGCAATTCTTATAAATGAATCATGCGGCGTTTCCGCTCTGCACAGATGCAGATGATCGTGAACGGCCGGCAGCGTGCCGGCAAGGATCCGGCCGCAAATACTGATTCGGAAAGGATGCGTGAGTCCAATGGATACGATGGAAAATGTCCCGTTCATTGGCGAAGGCTCGCGCGTGATGAATTCTGTGTGACATGAAAAGCATTCTTGACTTCCGGTGAGCACATGCAAGTACATGCTTGAATACCCGGATATGCGGATGCGATTCCGATATGGAAGCAGGCATAGAATTCAGCCGCTCGACGGAGTGGTGCGAAAGCAGCGCGCAGCCGCAATGAAGCAAGAAGGTTGTAATAATCAGACTGTGCAGAGGGTGCAGTCGCCGGCGGAGACGCAAAGCAGCAAAATCGCGTCGGTCAGCCGCCGTGAAAATGATGCAATCGCCAGTGATGATATGGGAAGTGATCTTACTCCGTGCGTCGGGGATCAGGTGCACGACTGGTTCTCGTCAGCTTGGGAACACCGGAGCGCATTCCCGTGAATGTGAAGCGGTTCCCGCACAAATGCTCAATGCAGCATTGATATAGATTCTTTCTATACCGTCAAAAATTGAATAAAAAATAAGGGGAGGCTCCGGCATGGGAGCCTCCTTTATTTTGTTATGACGGATTTTGTCCGTGCGGCTGATAGTGCGCGGTCAGCATTTGCAAGAGCTGCTCCCGCTCCTCGATGATTGTGTACTTTTCCGGCGTCTTGCTCTTGCGCCAGAGCATCAGTGTGTCGCCTTCGATCTGATAGGTGAATTGCTCCGCGGCTTTGAAGCCGTCCGGATAGTAAACGCCCTTCGGGGTGACATACTGATCGTGAAATCTGGCTAGCTCTGCAATGCAGAGAACCGCGTCAAACAGCCAGAATGCGCCGAGCAGAGTGTATATCCTGACATCGCGCGTTTCAGGCTTGCGCAGTTCATCGCGGTACGCCTCAATGCTCTGCGTTTGATTGCGGCGCTGATCGTCATAAAAGCCGCTGTCGATCTTTTTGATTTTATCCGTACCCGTGCCGATCCGGAAGCCGCAGTTGAGCATCCAGATGCAGGCGCAGATGAGCCATGTCCGCGCAATCTTTGCACTCCGGCGGAGTTTGACGATTTCTTTCTCTTTTCTAACCAGAAGCGCATATTTGGCATAACGATAGGTGATCCAGCAGATCGCGGCGATCAGCAGAACGATACCTGCAACATAAAGATATTCCATGGTAATTTCCTCATTGTGTGTTCTGTCCGTGCGGCCGGTAGTTGTCTTTGAGCATCTGCATCAGCTGCGTGCTGTCTTCGGGGAGCGGATGCCTGCTCGGCGATTCGCTTTTGTTTTTATAAAGCAGCAGACGATCATCGCAAATCTCATAGCTGAATTTTTCCGCAGGGGAGAATTCATCCGCGAAATAGATGCCCTTCGGCGTGATATACTGATTTCGGAATGCTGTCAGTTCCAGCACATAAATGATGCCGTCAACCAGCCAGAATGCGAGCAGGAGCGTGTACATTTTTTTCTTCATCGCCGGCTGTTCCCGCAGGATGCCGCGGAATTCTTCGATTGTCTGTGATTCGGAGCGCTTCTGGTAGTCAAGTGTTCCCGCATTGATATCGCGGATTTTTTCCTGTGCAAAATAAATATAGCTGCATGAGAGCGGAATCCAGATCAGCGCACAGATGAGATTCAGGATTTTTGCACGCTGATCCTTGCGGACTTTGATCCGTTCCGGTTCGGTTTGCGCCAGACGGCTGTATTTGACATAGCGAAAGATGATCCAGCCGACCAGAACGGCCAGCAGTCCCCATGCTGCCGGATAAAGATATTTTAACATGTTTAACTCCTTGGTGTGATTGGTGGTTTGATGTTTCCGGATTTACAATGATTATGGATTACATGGAATATATCCTGTATCTGCGATGATTTTCTGTGCTTCATCAGATTGCATCCATTCGAGCAGCACCGGCAGATCGGGATGCGGATTGTGTTTATCATAGACCGCGTAGAATGTGCTGACGATCGGATAGCTGCCGTCTGCGATGTGTTCCGGTGTCGGTGCAACGCCGTCCAGCGCAAGCATTTTTATCCCGCTGCTGCCGGCCAGATCAGAGACATAATAGCGGAACGAAAAGCCGATCGCGCTGCCGAGCGCACCAAACGGATTCGGATGAATCTCCCGGCCGCCCATGAAAGATTCCATTGCGCTCTGGCTGCCGCTGCCAGGATTGCGCTGCTTTGCGTCAATCAGCAGATGCTTTCCGCCGACCTGATCCCATGCGAGAATATCGCCCGCATAAATATCACGTATCTGCTCGCATGTCAGGCTTTCAACCGGATTGCTGCTATTGACCAGAAATACAAAGGCATCATAGCCGATCGGTACAAATTCCAGCTCTGCGCCCTGTTCCTCTGCGTATTGCATCTGCGCTTCCGAGGGCTTGACGAGTACTGCGACATCAACTGTACCCTCAGCGAGTGCTTTGTAAGCGCCGCGGGTGTTGGTATATTGCATGGCGCTTTCCGCCGTGAACTGGTCGCCGTCATAGTGAACGCTGTCTTCCGGATAAACCGCGTGTACAAACGCCGAATACACCGGGAATAATCCGGCAGCGCCGTCAATCACAGGCGGATGTGAAGAGAGCTTCAGCTGAGAATCCGCTGCTGCGATTTTAGAATCCGGATCAAACGGCAGATACTCCGAAACTTCAACGGATTTTGCCTGCATCTCTGCGCTGGTATAGTCGATACAGCGCTTTGTTACGTTCTGATAAACGGCATAATCAAAGACGGCAAAGATTGCAGCCGCGCCGATGAGTGCAATGCATTGTTGTGTCAGTTTTTTCATGTTGTTACCGTCCGTTTGCAATGTAGGAGAGGATGGAGCAGTTCTGATACATATGGATTGTGACGAGTACCAGAATGATGCTGCTGACGGAGCCGACGATCATGACTGCCGCGAGCAGCCTGCGGAATGTTTTGTCTTTCATCTTGCACCTCACATGTGGGAAACCCCGATCATCAGCGCAATCATCAGCGCGGCGATCAGGCCGACCAGAATGAGGCAGAAAATCCCCGAGATCACAAGCATCCGCCGTTTTTTCCGACGTTCCGGTGCGTCCTTCGGTGTGCGGAGAAACAGAATCAGGGAAACAATAAACCAGATGAGAATGGCGACCGGTAAAACCAGATATGCTCCTGCATAGAAAATGGTTGTCAGAAAATCTTCCATAGCTGTGGGATCCCTCCTGTGCTTTGAATATGTGAATCTGGTCTGCTTCCTAGATTATAGCACAAGCAGCAGGGAAATGCAATAGTGGCGATGAAAATGAGAAATTAGAAATGAGAAATTAGAAATTGCGGTGTCCGCTGCGCGGACGATTTTAAAAGATAAGAGTTAGGGGGAGGAGTTAGGAGATAGGAGTGAGAGGTGAGGAGTTGTGGTATCGCTTCACGATGTTTTATAGAATGCCTGAATGAGAGCGTTACAGCTTCCGCCGCAGTTGACCTACCGGAGAGCTTTAGATCTATACCACCGGGCGCTGCCCGGCGGGCACGGCCTGCGCAACTTGACAATCGGGCGCCTTTATGGTATACTCATTAGGAAAACGCGAAACCGGCCACTTTATAAATAGAAGCAGGCCGCTCTAGGAGGGCTGATATGGAAAAAACTGTGAAAAGAACAAACCGGATTTACCGGCTGCTCAGTTTCCTGATTCCGTTTGGTGTCATGCTGCTGGCACTCGCTGCCGGGGGATTTTATCCGTTCGGAAAGCTGTCTATGTTCAGAGGCGATGCATCTGTAGAGTATTATCCTTATATTATCATGTTTCGCAGGATTATTCAGTCGCATGAGAGCCTGTTTTATACCTGGCGCTCCGGCCTCGGCATCAGCCTGATCCCGACCTTTGGATACTTTGGCTTCAATCCGTTTAACCTTATTGCGTATTTTCTGCCGGAGTCTGTGCTCCCTGCATATTTTTCGGTTTCGATTTGCGCACGGATTGCGCTGTCAGGTTATTTTTTCTCGATCCTGCTGCAAACGATCCGGCAGAAGCTGACACCGGCTGCTGTTGCGTTTTCCGTGATGTTCGCACTGAATTCCTGGATGATCGGCAATTCCCTGCAGCTTGTCTGGCTTGATTCGATTGCGCTGCTGCCGCTGATCTGTGCCGGACTTGTCCGCGCTGTACGGAACCGCGATTACCGGCTGTATATCCCGGCACTCGGCTTTTGCATTGCCTTTAATTATTATATCGGATTTATCATCTGCGTCATGACCGGACTTGCCTGGCTTGCGCTGCTGATTGTTGATCAGAAGCCGCTCCGAACCTGGTTTGCAGAAGTGCTGCGGTTTCTGGGTACATCGGCTGTCGGCGCGGGGATTGGTGCGGTTCTGCTGATTCCGACCGCTCTGGTACTCCGGCAGACTTTAACCTTCGGCGATACCGTGACCGACTGGAAGGAGTTTTATTGTTCCATTCCGAAGCTTTTCGGCTCGCTTTCTCCGTTTCTGGATATTACGCTGAACACGCATCCGGGATATTATGCATCCAGTATTCTGGCGGTGCTGCTGCTCGGGGGATATCTCGTTTCAGAGAAGCTTCCGCTGCGGGAACGTCTCTGCGGCCTTGCTGTTTTCCTGTTCATCATGCTGAGCATCTGGTATGCGCCGCTGAATTTTGTATGGCACGGTCTGCACTATCCGCATATTTCCGTACAACGGTTTGGCTTTCTTGTTCCGTTTGTGCTGGCTTTTATGGGCTGGCGATTTACGGATACGCTGCATGATCTTCCTGAAAAACCTGCCGGAAAAGGGATTACCGCGCTGCGTATTATCTTCGGCGGAATCCTGATGCTTGGGTTCGCTGCGGGCGTTATTTACTGTGCTATCGCAAGCAGCGCCATTGATATTCCGCTGGTCGCGGCAGTTTTTGCAGGTCTGTATTTTCTGCTGTATGCTTTTTACCGTTTTTGCCCCAAGCGCGTGATGCCGTTTTATCTCTGCCTGCTGGTGCTGGTCTGCGGAGAGCTTGGGCTGAATTTCTACTTACAGAATATCGCACTCAAATCACCTGTTGACTGGAATTACGTCATTCCGGATGAGAGCATCAAACAAGCAGCAGCTGCTGTCAGCGCGGATATAAAAAGCACGCCGGATTCGTTCGGCAGAACTGCGCTGAATTATCCGGGCATTCAGCTGAGCGATGAAGAATTGATCTATGACATTCCGCAGGGCAGCTCTGTATTCAATTCGCTGATTCCGCATGAACAGTTTTTATTCTGTGAGGAAATGGGCTTTCAGTCAGATCATGAACACGGCTACTGCTATTTGTGCAGAAGGCTGAATCCGTTTGCTGCATTGCTGTCGGACATGCAGTATGCTGTTTCATCGCAGCCGGTTCCGGGATATGACGTACTGGATTCTGATCGTCCTGATGAAAAATTCCATGCGTATAAAGCGCAGCAGGAAATGCCGCTTGGTTTTTGCATTCCGGATTTGATTCAGTTGCCTTCGGATCACGATATGCTGGCTTGTGAAGCGCAGTCACAGCTATTTCAGGAGATGACCGGTCTGGATCTGCCGCTCTTTACGCAAGTTCCGGAGTACGCACATCAATCTGAGGGTATGACGCTGTCCTGTTCTGGCAACCGGTATGATTATCAGACTTTCGGTATTCAGAATGATATGGAAAGTGAAGAGAAGTATCATCCGTCTTTGAAGATTGACTTCCGGATTCCGGAAGACGGAGCATACTACTGGTATTCCAGCTGGGATACCGAAGTTGCAGGCGCAAATAATGTGAAACTCTATACGATTCGGCTGAATGATGATGTGGTCAGCGAGTTCGCTGTGATGTCAAAGCAGCCGCTGCGCTGCGAGAGCTGTGCAGTCGGGAACTGCAAAAAAGGCGATAATGTTTCGTTTTCAGCAAAGTTTTATGCAGGTACGTCGGCCTCTTTGAACGTTCATCTTGTAAAATTCAATGACGAGACATATGAAAAAGGCTATGAGATTCTGCATGAATCGCCGCTGAAACTGACATCCTTTTCACAGGATGAATTTACAGGAACTGTCGATGCCAAAAAGGATTCTGTGCTGTATCTGTCGCTGCCGTATGATGAGGGCTGGTCGGCCTATGTTGACGGCAAACAGGTTCCGGTTGAGCGCGTTCTGGATGCGATGAGCGGAATCCGGGTTTCTGCCGGAACGCATCAGATCCGGATGCGCTTCCGGCCGAAGGGTCTGATTACGGGTGCTGCGGTCAGCGGTGCCTGCATACTGATTTATCTGATTCTCTGCATTGTGTATGCCGTGCGGCTGCATAAACAAAAGAAAGCGGCTGTACCGGCTGCGGCTGAAGAGAAACCCGCAGCGCAGGAGAGCTGATACGAAAGGCCGCAGAGCAGATTCCAAAAGAAAGGTGTAGTGATATGGATTTTACGCTGCTTTTTGAGCGGTATCCGTTTTTTCGGGAAGCGGCAACTGCTTTTGTTGTGATATTTGTTGATATCTGTGCGCTGGTGATTCTGATTGCAGCGGGCAGAGAACGCCGCCGCGGTGACCGCCGCTGGGCGAAGGAGGGCAGGGGCTATATGCTGAGCTGTGCCGGTGAGGTGTATCCGCTCGGTGCGGCAGAGGTGCTGATCGGCAGACATCCTTCTGCGGATATTCAGTTTCCTGATACCGAAATCTCCCGCTTTCATGCGCTGCTGACGCTCTCCGGCGGAAAATGGCGGATCGAGGACATCGGCGCGCATAACGGCGTGCTGGTCAACGGCAAGAAAATCACAAAGCCCTGCACGCTGCATCTCAATGACGCAATCACGATCGGCAGCCGCAAGCTGGTTGTCATCAAGGGTGCCGGAAAGGATGTGGCATAATGGCATCTAGTACAAAACCGGTATCGCATCCGTTTCTGCTGCTGCTGGTGCTGATTGCCCATGCAGCAATGATGCTGCTGGTTGCGCTGTCCTTCGGGCTGACGCCGGAGGTCCTGAAAATGGCATGTGCCGTTCTGACGGCGGATCTTGTCGGCTCGATCATCCTGGCATTTGTGCAGCGCGAGGCATGTACGGTGGATACGGTCATGCTGCTTGTCATCGGCATGAGCACGATCTATCAGTCCTGCTTCGGCGGATTATCGTTTGCGGTCAAGCATTTTGTCTTTGGCATTGCGGCGTTTCTGATGTGTCAGATCTCCTACGCCGTAACGCGGAATCCCTACCGTGCGGAGCGGCTGAAGCCGCTGTGGTACGGCATGTTCTTTGCGCTTGTCGCGGCGATTTTCTTTCTGACGGGCAGCCGCGGCATCTGGATTGACCTCGGCGTATTCACGATTCAGCCCTCGGAATTTGTCAAGCCGGTGTTCGTGCTGATCTGTGCAAGCTCGGTGCGGACGCAGCTGCATAAATCCGAAGTTGCGGGCATACACTTTGTCCCGGATAATCTGATGCTGATCTTTTGTACAGTCGTGATCGCTGCGCTGCAATGGTATTGCAGGGATCTCGGCTCGCTGCCGACCTTTGTTGCGATTGCGGGCTGCGGCATTCTGCTGCGCTTCTGCTATCTGCGTGAAAAAATCTCGCTCCGCCTGATGATCTTCCTCGGGGCATGCGCGGTCATGGTTGTGGTTTTCGCCTGTAAATTCGCGCCGGACTATGTGCAGGACAGACTGCATTCGGATATCTGGTCGGATATGTCCGGCTCCGGCTATCAGCAGGTCAAGGCGCTGACGGCGATTGCAGAGGGCGGATGGTTCGGCAAGGGCGCCGGAAACGGTACCCTGATCAAGGTTGCGGCATCCCGCACGGATATCGTATTTTCGACGATCTGCGAAGAATGGGGACTGTTCACCGGCATGATGACCGTCATTCTGGTGCTGTTCCTGCCGGCTTCGATTCTGACGGTCCCGCCGCGCAGCTATTATCACTCGGGACTTGCCGTCGGTGTTGCGGCAGCATTCATCGTGCAGATGGCGCTCAATATTTTCGGCTCCTGCAATGTGATTCCGTTCACGGGCGTTACGATCCCGTTTATCTCGCAGGGCGGAAGTTCAATGCTTGCAAGCGGCATACTCGCAGGCTTTCTGAAGGCCGCGCAGGCGCCGGTTCTGACCGACTGGTCTGCGGAGAAGAAGGAGGGCAAGTGATATGGCAGCAAGACAGCAGCTCCGGCAGCGTCCGCCGATCCCGGTTCTCGATGTATCTTCCCCGCGCAGTATGCGCAGAGCCGGAAAATGGACGGCGCTGTTCCTGACCGCATTCGCCTGCGGACTGGTATATCTCGGCTGGCGCCTGATCTCGCAGTCTGCATTCTATATGGCAAAATCCGGTCAGGCAACCTACGGCAAGGTCACGGACCGCACCGGCGATGTGCTCTTTGACGGCACGCAGCCGCTCACGAATTATGAGTGGGGGCATTTTGCGGATGTCGGCAATCTGATCGGTGATACGAGCGGACAAATGACCAATACGGTGGTTGCGCGCAATCTCAGCGACCTTGTCAATTACAGCTTCACCTACGGAGCCGGTGCCGATGCGGCAGTACTGAAAACGACGCTGCTGCACAGCGCAAACCGCGCAGTTTACAACGCATACGGTATGAAAAACGGTACGACGATCGCCTATAACTGGAAAACCGGCGAGACCTATGTCTGTGTCAGCCGTCCCTGTGTGGATATTGCACAGGGCTATGCCAATATCGGGGAAATGGCTGAGGGCAGCCTGCTCTGCAAGGCCTTTTATCCGACGGTTCCCGGTTCAACGCAGAAAGTTTCAACGCTGCTCGCGGCGTATCAGTCTGCCGGAGTGGATGCCGTCAACAGCCAGCAGTTTGACTGCCCCGGCTACTGGACGAATCCGAACGGGGATGTCATCAAATGTCATCAGGAGTACGGCCACGGCACGCAGGATCTTGCGGCAGCCTTCGCAAACAGCTGTAATCCGTATTTTGCACAGCTTGTGCAGTCCGGCATCGTGCCGCTCTCGGATATCATCACGAGCTATACCCGCATGGGCTATGCCGTCAACGGTGAACCGGCGGAACCGCTGAATCTCAACGGCATTGTCATTCAGCCGGCTTCAACCAAGCTGACGGACAAGGATCAGTTTGAGACCGAATGGGGCGCACTCGGACAGGGCAAGACGCTCGTCAGCCCGTTCCAGCTGATGCTCTGGCAGGGCGCGATC
>CAMNFV010000006.1 GCA_946537515.1 uncultured Ruminococcus sp.
TCTCATAGGTGTGCGTCAGCACAAAGCCGTCGAGATTGACCATGACCGGTGTCGAGACACGCTGATCCTCTGCGATGCGCCAGCTCATCAATGCAAGATCGAGCGCTTCCTGCGCATTCTCGGCATAGACCTGGATCCAGCCGCTGTCAAGCTGCGAGAGACTGTCGCGCTGGTCGCCGTAAATATTCCACGGCAGCGCTGTCGAACGATCCGCATTCATCATGACGATCGGGAAGCGTCCGCCGGATGCGTAATACAAACATTCTGCCATATACAGAAGTCCCTGCGAGGATGTTGCCGTGAAAGCACGCGCACCTGCCGCACTCGCGCCGATCGCACAGGAGAGCGCGGAATGCTCCGATTCCACATGGATAAACTCGGAACGCAGGCTGCCGTCCTCCACCATTTCGGAAAGCCGCTCGACAACGATCGTCTGCGGGGTGATCGGATATGCAGAGATCACATCGGGCTTTGCAAGGCGGATGCCCTCTGCAAATGCCTCATTGCCGGATAAAAACCGCTTGCTCATTTGTGCTCCGCCTCCATTCTGATTGCGCCGATTTTGCAGATTTTTGCGCAGATGCCGCAGCCCTTGCAGAAATCATAATCAATGACAGCCTTGCCGTTTTCGATCGAGATGACGCCGTCCGGGCAGTAGAGATAGCATTGCTCGCAGCCGATACATCGCCCCGGATCAATCACCGGACGAATGCTGCGCCAGCCGCTGTTGACCGAGACCAGATAGCCCGCTTCAAACGCGGTTGCTTCCGGAATCTCCGCAGCGGAAAATGTTTTCTTCTCACGCAGATATGGTCTCATGCCTGCACCGCCTCTCTCGCCAGCTTCACGGCGCCGATATTGCGCGCCTGAATCTTCTCCGGCATATAGCCTTCGATCGCGCTGACTGCCTGTTCTTCTGTGATATAACCCGATAATGCCGAAACAATGCCGAGCATCACGGTATTGACCGTCGGCAGCCGGAATTCTGATGCAACTGCTTCGCCGTCAAAGGTGAAGGTATCGGGAATCGGCGCTTTGGAATTGACAATGATCCGCCCGCCCGGTTTCAACTGTGTCTGCAAATCCGGCGCGTAAAGCGTATCATCCAGCACCACGATAAAATCAGCCTGCTCGGTCTGACTGCGGTCAAGCACCGGGCTCTCATCAAGCTTTGTAAATGCTCTGACCGGTGCGCCCCGGCGTTCCGGTCCGAAAGACGGAAATGCAAGTGCATACTGTTTTTCATGCCCCTGAATATAGGCGGCGCCGAACAGCTTGGCTGCCGTAAATGCGCCCTGTCCGCCGCGCCCGAGCCATAAGATCTCTTTCATAGCTTCATTCTCCCAGTCGTTTGATATGCATTTATGATACACCCTTTTCCGCGCATTGTCCAATACATAACTGTGATTGAAAGGTATCGGAAAAAGTTATAACGCAAGCCCGAGATATCGCTTGAGTTCTTCAATATAGATCGTGCCGGCCTTGCTGCGGAGCGTATGCTTCAGCGTGATATAGCCGAGCTCCATGGCATCCTCATCGTCAGTTTCAAACGGGACCGCGAGATAATCGCTGCCGTTGAGTTCCTCGCAGATGATGCCGGAGCAAAGCGTATAGCCGTTTAAACCGATCATCAGATTGAGCATTGTGGCACGGTCATTTGCCTTGATCGTCCGCGGGTAATCATTCGTGCTGAGGATCTCCTCGGCATAATAAAACGAGCTGTTCGCGCCCTGCTCAAAGGAGAGGCAGGGGTAATCCGCGAGATCTTCAAAGCGGATGCTCTTTTTCTTCGCCAGCGGATGCCCCTTCCAGAGATAGACAAACGGATGGCACTTCGTCAGCGCGGTGAATTCCAGGCCGTTTGCATTCAGCAGCTTCAGGATCGCCTTGCGGTTGAAATCGTTGAGATAAAGAATACCGATCTCGCTGCGCAGATTTGCCACATCGCTGATAACCTCTGCCGTTTTTGTTTCACGGATCGCAAATTCATATTTGGCCGTATCAAACCGCTTGACCATATCCACAAATGCCTTGACTGCAAAGGAATAATGCTGCGCAGAAACGCCGAATTTCTTTTTGATATTGCCTTTGGCGGAGTATTTCTCTGTCAGGATATCAAACTGCCCGACGACCTGATTCGCATACTGCAAAAACTCCGCGCCGTCATTCGTCACGGTGACACCGCGTCCGCTGCGGTTGAAAATCAGGATGCCGGTCTCCTTTTCAAGCTCCTGCACAGAGGCCGTCAGCGAGGGCTGCGAGACATAAAGCTGCTCTGCGGCCTTGTTCATCGAGCCGGTCTCTGCGATCATCAGGGCATATTTCAGCTGCTGTAAAGTCATTATCTCACCTCATTATCCGAATAAGCCGGTACTGAAATAGCGGTCGCCGCGATCCGGGAAAATTGTAACGATATTGCCGCTGCTGACGCGCTCCGTCAGCTTCAGGACTGCCGCCATTGCCGCACCGGATGACGATCCTGCAAAGACGCCCTCTGTTTTTGCAAGCAGACGCGCCGTTGCAAATGCCTCATCGTCCGTCACCTTGACCACATCATCGACTAATGTCATATCCATCGTATCTGCGATGAAATCATTGCCGATGCCTTCGATATTATAATCGCTGTGTTCACCGCCGCCCATCGTCGAGCCGACCGGATCTGCCAGAATGCCGCGGATCGCCGGATTCTGTTCTTTCAGATAGCGCAGCACGCCGGTATAGGTTCCGCCGCTGCCTGCGCCCGCAACAACATAGTCTATTTTTCCGTCGAGTGCTTCATAGATCTCCTTGCCTGTTGTTTCATAATGCGCGAGCGGATTGCTCTGATTTTTGAACTGCTCCAGCGAGATCGAGCCCGGGATTTCCGCCTTGATCTGCTCCGCCTTCTCCACCGCGCCGAGCATTCCCTTCTCCCGCGGCGTATTGATCACCTCTGCGCCGAGTGCGCGCATCAGCGCCTGCTTCTCTGCCGAAAATTTCGTCGGTACGACAAAAATGATCCGGTAGCCGCGGTTGAGCGCTGCAAACGCAATGCCGAGGCCGGTATTGCCCGCGGTCGCTTCGACGATCGTGCCGCCGGGTGTCAGCAGGCCGCGCTGCTCCGCATCATTCACCATATAAAGGCCGGTTCTGTCCTTGACGCTGCCGGACGGATTCCAGAGTTCCAGCTTCGCAAAGACATTGATGCCCTCTTTCTTCACAAGATTGCCGAGCCTGACCAGCGGCGTATGCCCGATCAGCGCCTGCATAGAATCATAATACTGCATGTTATTCTCCTCCGTATCGGCAAGCCCGTTCATCAGGCCGTGCCGTTCAGATATGCACGCTGTTCATCGGTCAGCGTGTCGATTTCAAGTCCCATACTCGCGAGCTTCTGCCGCGCGACTGCTTCATCGACTTCACGCGGCACATTGTTCAGCACCGATGTCACCGCGCCGCGATGTGCAATCAGCCACTCCGCGCTGCGCGCCTGGATCGCAAAGCTCATGTCCATGATCTCCGCCGGGTGGCCGTCACCCGCTGCGAGATTGACCAGTCTGCCCTCCGCAATCACGTAGATCGTGACGCCGTTCGGCAGCGTATAGCCGGTGATATTGTTCCGCGCTTCAAAGGTTCTGACCGCAAGTTTCCGCAAGCCCGCCATATCGACTTCCACATCAAAATGTCCGGCATTGCTGAGAATCGCGCCCTCATGCATCCGCAAAAAGCTGCGCTCCGTAATGACATGGCTGCATCCGGTGACTGTCACGAAGAAGTCGCCGAGCGGCGCGGCATCCTCCATTTTCATCACGGTGAAGCCGTCCATGACCGCTTCGATTGCCTTGACCGGATCAACCTCCGTGACGATGACCTTTGCACCGAGCCCCTTTGCGCGCATTGCTGCGCCCTTGCCGCACCAGCCGTATCCAGCGATCACGACCGTTTTGCCGGCGACGATCAGATTTGTCGTGCGGTTGATGCCGTCCCAGACCGACTGGCCGGTGCCGTAACGATTATCAAAGAGATGCTTGCAGTCTGCATCATTCACAAGCATCATCGGGAATTTCAGCTCGCCGGCATTTGCCATGGCCTTCAGGCGAAGGATGCCGGTCGTTGTCTCCTCGCAGCCGCCGATCACATTGTCAAGCAGCGCCGGATATTCCCTGTGGATCAGCGTGACGAGATCGCCGCCGTCATCAATGATGAAATGGGGCTTTGCCTCGATCACCCTGCGGGTATGCGCCTCGTATTCCGCCGCTGTGACACCGTGCCATGCGTAAACATTTAAACCGCTGTGTACAAGCGCTGCCGCGATATCATCCTGCGTGGACAAGGGATTCGAGCCCGTGATATACATTTCCGCGCCGCCCGCCGCCAATACGCGGCAGAGATATGCGGTCTTTGCTTCCAGATGAATCGAAAGCGCGATGCGCTTGCTTGCAAAGGGTTTTGTCTGCGCAAATTCCGCCTCAATACCGCGCAGCAGAGGCATATTGCCCTTTACCCATTGGATTTTCCGTTCGCCGCTCTCCCAGAGCGCAATATCTCTGATCTCAGACATTTGCGCCCGCCTTTCCGATCGCCTGCTCCAGATCTGCAAGGATATCCGCGATATTCTCAATGCCGACAGAAAGCCGGATCAGGCCGTCCGTGATGCCGACCTTTTTGCGGATCTCTGCCGGAATGGACGCATGTGTCATCGTCGCCGGGTGGCAGACCAGCGACTCCACACCGCCGAGGCTCTCCGCAAGCATCACAAGCTCCAGGCTCTCGAAAAAGCGGTTGATATCGTAATTTTCATGGAACTCAAAGGATATCATCACGCCGCCGTTTTTGGCCTGCTTCCGGTTGATCTCATATCCCTGCGCATCCGGCAGACCGGGATAATATACCTTCCTGACAGCCGGATGATGCACCAGAAATTCTGCTGCTTTCTGCGCATTCTCCACATGACGGTCCATGCGGACAGCCAGCGTCTTGATGCCGCGGATCAGCAGGAAGGAATCGAACGGGCCGAGCACGCCGCCGGTCGAATTCTGGATAAATGCGATCTTCTGCGCAAGCGCTTCACTGCTGACAACCGCAAGCCCTGCAACCACATCGCTGTGGCCGCCGAGATACTTGGTCGCGCTGTGTACAACGATATCTGCGCCGAGTTCCAGCGGCTTCTGAAGATACGGCGTCATGAACGTATTATCTACGATCACGAGCAGGCCATGCTGATGCGAAACCTGCGCAACTGCTGCAATATCCGTGACTGTCATCAGCGGATTTGCCGGACTCTCAATGATGACCGCTTTGACATCCGCGGTAATCTGCGACTCGTAATTTGCAATATTTGCTGTATCCGCGATCGTGTAGGTGATGCCGAAATGATCAAACACCTTATCAAGCACGCGGAAGGTTCCGCCGTAGACATTGCTCGAAATCAGGACGCGGTCGCCGCTTTGCAGCAGGCTCAGTACAGCTGTGATCGCGGCCATGCCGGAGCCGAATGCAAATCCGGCGACACCGCCCTCAAGCTCCGCAATCAGCTTTTCCAGCGCCTCTCTGGTCGGATTTCCGGTGCGGGAATACTCGTAGCCGCGCATTTTTCCGAGGCCGTCCTGCTGATAGGTCGAGGTCTGGTAAATCGGCACATTGACTGCACCGGTGCGTTCATCCGTGGAAATGCCGCCGTGAATGAGGGCGGTCTCTGTATGTTCAAATCTGCTCATGATGATACTCCTTATTCAAAATTATAGCCTGCGGTATAAGTCGCCGAGAGCAGGCTGACGTTTTCAAATGCTCTCATACGGTCCGGGCGGTCTGCAAAGTATTCCGCCTGCACCTTTTCCGGCGGCAGATACGTGTCGATCTGGAAGCCCAGCGCATAAAGCGCTCGGGAAACTTCATTATAATCGTAGCCGCCGCGCATATGCTCCCCGAGAGAAGCCGTGATCTGTTCGAGCCGGTGTACCCGCGCCGGAAATTCACCGGTCCGGATCGGATAATCGAATACCAGCTCGCTCTCCGGCACCGACAGATCGGCAATCTGCGCGAGCGTATCAGAAAAGACATCCAGCGTCAGATAATAGGTCACGCCGAGAATGCTGAAAAATGCCGGCTTCTGCGGATCAAATCCCGCATTCAGCAGCTGCTCTGTCATGCGCTGCTTTTCAAAATCAACCGGCACAAAATGCACATTCCGCCGGATTTTCCATTCGAGCTGCCGGATGCGTTCCAGCTTGTAGCGCTGCGTATCCGGGTGGTCTATTTCGTAGATCTCGATATCCGGATTCTCATTGCGGAACAGGAATGAATCCGAACCGGCGCCGCAGATCACATACTGGATTTTTCCGTGCGCCTGCGCGAAATCCTGCAAGCGGCTCTCTGCAAAATGAATGCGGGAAAGCGGGATCGGGGCAATGTATTCGCGGATCAGCTGCTCCGTATCTTCGCGGGAAAGCTTCTCACCGTTCTCCGTAAAGCCGCGGCTGACCAGCTCATACATCGCGTCATATTCTTCTCTGCCCATGAGGTCAAAGGCGAGGTCATCATCAAAAATTTTGTCCTTGTTGTGTACGGCGTGCCAGGCTCTCGCAAAGGCGCAGAGCTTTGCGGTCACGCTCTCTCTTGCATCAACCATATTTCCTCCAAAGCATAAAAACAGCGCAGAATGCTCAGAGCACTCCGCGCCGTTGCAGTTTACAGTTCATGGATGATGTGACAACATCGCCGCTGCATTGCGTGTGTATGAGCCGGTTGCATGTTCAGTTTTCTGCTTCGACAACACATCATGCAGCACATCGTTTTCATGGTCACGCTCTCCTTTCACAGTTTTCCTATCGGTTATGTATGGATTATAGCACATAACAGACGCGATGTCAATAGGTTCAGTCTATATTCGGGAAAATATACAAAATATACCTAGTTTGTTGATATGCATACAGGCATAAGAATTCCCTTGTCCGGAACCGAACAAGGGATTCGCGTTTTCCGCATCACTTTTTCCAGCGGAGAATCCGCTTTTGCAGCAGATTAAAGAGGAATGTCACGCCAATCACCACAATGCCGATCACCAGCAGGCCGGTAATCGTCCGGGTGTAGTCACCGAAATCGGAATAATACTTGACATAATAACCCATGCCGTCGCGGGCGCCGATCATTTCCGCAGAGGTCAGCAGGATGAATGATACACTCAGCCCCTGGTTGCATCCGAGAAAGATCTGCGGGAGCGCTGCCGGAAGCAAGACCGAAAACAGCATCTCCGCCTTCGGGACATTCAGCACCTTTGCAGAGTCGATGATACGCTGATCGACATGCATGACGCCGCTCATCGTACCCGCAAATACCGGCCAGAAGGTCGCAAGAAAAATCACAAAGACCGAGACCGACTGGAAGGTCGGGAGCAGCGCAATGCCGTACGGGATATAGACGATCGGCGGGATCGAGCTGAAAAATTTGGAGATGTAGGTCGCGGCACCGCCGAGTCTTGCATTCCAGCCGAGGAACAGTCCGAGCGGGATCGCAACGACGGATGCAAGCACAAAGCCCTTGACCGTGATGCCGAGCGAGCTCCGGATATTGATGAGGATCTTCTCTCTGTCCTCTGCAAACTGATGCAGCACCTTGCCCGGTGCCGGGAACAGCAGATCATTCAGCACATTGAATTTTGCGGTCGCCAGAGACCAGAGCGTCAGCAATACAAAGATAAATCCGACAATATCGAGCAGCAGCGAAAGGCTCTCCTTTTTCTTTATGAGAAAGCTGACAGCCAGCGTAACGGCCTCCAGACCGATCGCAAATGCGAGCAATGCACCGGTATGGACTTCTTTTGTAGAACGATCCGGCAGCAGCTGGACGAGCAGCAGAATGACAAACAGCAGATGCGTGATACGCAGCAGACGGTTTTTCAGCGTCATATCACGACCTCCTCTCCGCCGATGCGTGCCGCGACATCCTGATAAAGCAGCGACAGCAAGCGGTTCCGGAATTTGCCGTATTCCTCTGTTTTGACGAGATCCGCACGGCTTCTCGGACGCGCAAACGGTACCTTGATGATCTCATTGACCGTACCCGGATGCGCCGTCAGCACGACGATTTTATCGGAGAGCAAAATTGCTTCATCAATATCATGCGTGACGAAAACAACAGTCTTGCGCTGCTCCGGGCTGTCGCCCTCCCAGAGGGAGAGCAGCAGCTCCTGCAGCACCACGCGATTCTTTGCATCAATCGCGCTGAACGGCTCATCCATGAGCAGGATATCTGTATTCATTGCAAGCGCCCGGGCAATCGCAGCGCGCTGCTGCATTCCGCCGGAGAGCTGTCCGGGATACTTTCCGCCGAATTCGGCGAGGCCGACTTTGCCTAAGAATTCATCCGCGATCTGAAAGCGCTCTCTGCGGCTGAGTTCATGCCGCGTCTGCTTGATGCCGAATGCAATATTGCGCCGGGTTGTCATCCAGGGGAAAAGCGAATAATGCTGAAAGACGACACCGCGCTCCCTGCCGGTCCCGTGCAGCGGCTCGCCGTTGATCTCAACCTTGCCTTCCGCGGCCTGATACAGCCCCTCCAGCACGCTGAGCAGCGTCGATTTGCCGCAGCCGCTCGCTCCGATCACGCTGACAAATTCTCCCGCTCCGACGCCGAAGGAGACATCGTGCAGCGCATTGAACTTTTTGCCGCGTTCGGTATAATCAACCGTCAGGTGACTGATCTCGATCTTATTCGTATTCATTGAAATGCTCCTCCAATGATTTATAAATGTCATCGGAGTTTTCGGCAAGGATGCTGTTCAGCGCAGTCTCATAGATCTCGGTATTATACAGCGGTTCAATATCATAATCCTCTGTATAGCCGAGCGCCACGATCGTATCCTTGAGTGTCAGCGTGCCCTTTTTATCGGGATCGGGACTGGATACGCTGTATCCGCCGTAAACTTCCGTATCAATAAATTCCTCGTCGATATCAATGTACTTCTTGACATCGGCAATCGTCTTCTCGTGATCCTCCTGCGTCAGATGATACGCCTTGAGGAATGCACGTTCCAGCGCAACAAAGGTATTCGGATTTGCCTTGACAGACTCCGTTGCAGCAACCTGACGGCAGCACGGCTGATTCTCCAGCGCCTTTTCATGTGCGCAGTAATACACGACCTTATAGCCCTGCGATTTCGCAAGCGACGCATACGGCGAATAGACCGATGCAGCATCAATCGTCTGATTCGAGAGCGCCGCGTAGGCGTCCTTCTGGCTGTCGAAATAGACGATATTGACCTTGTCCTCGCCCTCACCGATCTCAATGCCGGCATTCTTCAGCAGGATTTGGAGTTCAGCATCCTGAACGCTGTTCTTGACGGATGCAACATTTCTGCCCTTGAGGATCTCAACGCCGAGTTCATCTTCCTCTGCGTATTCGGACTTGATGACATAGCCGTGGCCGTTTGTCATTGCGCCGCCGACGATCGTAACATCATGTCCCTGGCTCTGGAAGGTCAGCGTCGGGACGGAGCCGATGAACGCAAGATCAAGCTTGCCGGATTCCAGACCGTTGACCAGCTCGCCTGCGCTGGAGAACTGCGTCAGCGTGACGTTCAGGCCTTCTTCCGCAAAATAGCCCTCTTCCGCCGCGACAAACGCGAGCAGATGCGCGGTGGAATTCAGATAGCCGAGATTGAGTTCTGCCTTTTCCGGCGCAGCTGTTTCATTCTTCTTTTCGCAGCAGTCAGAGTCGCTGTCCGAGCAACAGTCCAAGTTGTCTCCGCAGCAATCTGCGACTTCTGCGGAATCGGAATCTGCCGGAACGGTTGCCGGTGCATCTGTAATCGGTGCATTGTATCCGGCCGACTGCTCGGAAGTATTGAAGGCCCCGCAGCCGGTCAGAAGTGTCAGCGATGCAAGGATCGCAGTTAATTTGACTGCATGTTTCATAATATATATTCACCTTTCATATTTCAAATTCAGAATGCGGACGGATTATGCATAACATCGCATTCGGTCAGAATATGTAAGGAAAATTGGATTCTGCTTCATGGTTTCACTCCCCGTACTTGGTATGGTCTTATCATAGCATATTCCTATGCATTTGTCCAATATCGAAAGATGATATTCAGTTATCAGAAAAACTGATTGCCCGTTCAGCACATAAAACAGCCGCTCCGATCTGGCTGACCGGAGCGGCTGTGCTTTCATACTGCTGTAAAAACGAATGACGTCCGCTTGCTTATTCCGCATTTTTCAGCGCAAGCACCTTCGGGATGCGCTTGATCCGGAACCAGTCAAATACGGTAATGAGGAGATACGCGGAGAGGACAAGCACAAATTCCTTGACGAAGTCCTCCGGCTTGACGATAAACGCAAAATATCCGCCGAGCTTCATCAGCATGACAGACCAGAATACCTTCATCGCTTCAAATCCGATGAACATGGAAATCAGCGAGGTCAGGACGACGACGATGCCGGTCGGAATGAGATACAGCCTTGCGATCTCACCGTCCTCATAGCCCAGGATCTTTGCCATAGCGATCGGAAGCTCATTTTTCTCGATGATGATTTTCGTCAGCAGATAAAGGATAATTGCGGCGATGATCACGCAGACATACTGGAAATATTCCATATAGCTGCCGAGAGAATGATCGAGCTGCTTTGCGACCTTGACCATATCATCTGACGTAATGCGGCTGACGATATCGGTCTCGTCAATATCCGTGATGCCAGTATCGGTCAGATAGCCGCTGAATGCGCCGTCCTTCCGCTGAAACAGCGTATTGAGCCGGTCATTCTGCATGAAGACCGCAAGCGATGCATCATAGGGATAAACACCGCTGATCTCCCATGTATAATCTGTGTTTTCATATTTCTCGGAGAGCTTGACGCTGTCGCCTTCATGCAGATGATATTTATCAGCAAATGCCTGCGAAATCCAGATTGCATCCGGATCGCTGCCGATGTCGATATAGCGGCTCTCCGGCTGAAGACCGTACACAGAGATATCCTCCTGCATCTGCCCCGTCTCATATTCCAGCGAATAGATCGAGAACGGTTCTGCATCCGCGGTTTCCGTCCGGATGATCTCGCCGTCTGCATCTCTGTAATCAGAGAGAATGACCTGCTCCTTCGCAAACATCATATCCGGCATCCGCTCCTGATAATAGGAAAGCGTTGAGGGCATTCCGACCATCATGGAGAGCATCAGCATCACAAAGCTGATTCCGACAAACAGCATCAGATAATTCGGAAGATTTTGCAGGAATACACGCAGCCGGAACCGCCGGAAGAACCGCCAGCGCGGCAGCCGCACTGCCTTTGCACGGCGCGTGCGCTTGAGATCATGCCGCAGGAAGCGCAGCGGCGAGAGCCGGAGCGTCCGCAGGATCACCACAAGATTGATGATCAGCATCAGCACCAGCGGGATCACCGTTGTCCGGATGAATGCCTCCGGTGTCCAGAGCGTCGTGTAGGTCGGGAGACTGTAGCTGTTGTAGTACATGCCGACGACGACTTCCTTGAATACCGTATAGCCCAGCACATTGCCGACAATCGCAGCCAGCAGGACCGTCAGGAGCGGCATACTCATATAATAACGAACCAGCTCGCCTTTTGTATATCCCGAGGCGCGGAGCGTGCCGATGACAGAAGATTCCTTTTCAAGAGAAGAGCTGATCGTCACGGCGGAAATAAACGCGAGCACCGCCGTCAGGATATAGAGCAGCACACCGCCCATTGCCATATCAGAGCCGAGGTCATCCGCTGCAAATGTGATCGCGTGGTTTGCATAAGCAGGCACGTAGTCCTTGATCTCTGTTTCCTTTTCTGCGACGGCGGCCTGCGTGATCAGCGCCTTCAGGAAATGATCGGAATACGTTTTTTCTTCATAGAGATCCGCGGGGGGATCCTGATACCGGAATGCATAATTATAATGCAGCGCACGGTTGAGGCGCGCAAAGCCCTCTTCCGTCACCATGCCGACATTGAAGGTCAGCGCGTCAAACATGGTATCGGTATTGCTTTCATAGAGCGTGATATAATCCGTAAAGGAGACAAGCCCGACAACCTCAAATTCCGTTCCGCTGGCCATAAGGCGGTCTCCGATCTGAATGCCGGCATTATCTGCGTGCATCCGGTCGATCAGAATCTCGCGGTCGTTTTCCGGTGCTCTGCCGGATAGAATGTCATAGAGATCGACTGCGGTACGCGGGCCGTAAATGCGGATCTTGCCCTGATAATCCGAATCCGCCGGAAGTCGCTCCTCCGCATTTTTATAAAACAGCGCATAAAGATCGACCGGAACTGCATCAAAGGTCTCATCCAGCTCATAGCGCTCGGCAAGCTCATCATATTCCGAATTGATCTTGTCGTCGATCTCATCCTTTGCCTTCTGCATGGCCTCTGCAAGCGCATCCTTGTAAGCATCGGATTTCCATGTCTCCGTGAGCGCATCCTGCACGGCCTTGTCATAATTCTCCTTCATCGCAGCAGAGAGCGCTTCATCCAGCATCGCCTGCCGCTGCTCCGCCGGAAGCGCTTTTCCGGCCTTGGCAAGCTGTGCATCGACCGCCTGCGCGACCTGCTCTGTGATCGCGGCCCGCACCTGCTCACGGACCTGCTCCTCCGCCGCCTCGCGGACAGCCTTCTCAACCTCAGGCTCCGCTTCTTCATAGGCTCGCGCCCGGAAGACCGCCGGCATATCCGCCTTTTCGCCGGATGCAATCGCGGCAAGCAAATCGTCATCCGCCTGCGCAGAGAGTTCAAAGTGGCCGTCCTCGCGGCTGAATTTCGATGCATTCTCATCCAGCGCGGTCATCATGCTGTGATTTGCGACGTACATGCCCGAGACAAAGCCGATCGTCACGACCAGCATCAGGAAGATCATCAGATTGCGCCGCCAGTCGCGGAGCAGATCCCGCCAGACACGCTTCCGTAAAGGATTCTTCGGACGCTTTCCGTTTTCCATACGACCGCCCCCTTACCATTCCAGTTCGGCGGCGGATTTTTTGTCGGTGATGCGGTCATCGTGCCGGATCACGCCGTCACGCAGCTTGATGACATGATCCGCCATTTGCCGGATCGCCTCATTGTGCGTCACCATGATCACGGTATTGTGATACTTCTGATTCACCTCTTCGATCAGCTGCAATATTTCCTTGGAAGTCGTATAATCCAGCGCACCGGTCGGCTCATCACAGAGCAGGATATCCGGATTCTTGACGATCGCGCGGCCGATCGAAACGCGCTGCTGCTGGCCGCCGGAAAGCTGATTCGGCAGCTTATAGCGGTGGTCAAACAGTCCGAGCGTCTTCAGCAGATCGTCAATATCGAGCGGGTTGTCTGATAAATATGCGCCGGTCTCAATATTCTCCTTGACATTGAGATTCGGGATCAGATTGTACATCTGGAATACGTAGCCGAGATGCTTGCGGCGGTAGCGCGTCAGGCTCTTTTCGTTCATATCTTCGAGCTTGTCGCCGTCGATCAGGATCTCGCCCTCATCTGCCGTATCAATGCCGCCGAGAATATTCAGCAGCGTGGATTTGCCCGATCCGGAAGGTCCGAGGAGTACGCAGAACTCCCCTTTCCCGACCGTAAAATCCAGCCCGCGCAGAACATCCTGCCGGGTATCGCCGCTGCCGAAGCTCTTTTTGAGCCCGCGTACTTCCAGAAATGCTTTTGTTTTCTCGTCCATGTCAATGCCCTCTTTCTAATCAGTCATTTGGTTTACTTTCGCTAACCAAATGCATTATAACACGGCTCTCCCGGAATGTCAATATGATACAGGTAATATTTGAATAGTTGCACAACAATTCACCTATCAGTTGCATTTATTTTATCCGGTCAACCGGACAGCATGTTTCCTCATGTCGGAATCCGCATTCATCCGTGTATTCCGCTCCGGTTTGTATCCGCAGAAAATATGTGCTGAAATCTTGCATTTTCTGAAAAAATGTGCTATAATATATAAGATTGTATTTTTTTCAGAAAGGAGTGGTATTTTGAATAGCCTGCTGCGCCGCGTTCCGGCGCTTCTGACGGCGTTTTTGCTGTTTGTTGTCAGCCTCTTTGCGCTCAGACCGGATACCGCTCCGCCGACCGCATCTGCTGCCGCCGAGATTCTCGGTATCGACATCTCCAAATATCAGGAAGAAATCGACTGGCAGGAGCTCGCAAAGAGCGATGTCAAATTCGTGATCCTGCGCTGCTGCAAGGTCATCCGCGCCTATAACGACTGGGAAGTCGATGCGACCTTTGAGACCAACTATGCTGCGGCGAAAAAAGCCGGTATCGCTGTCGGATGCTATATGTTCACCGATGCTGCCAGCATCGAGGAATTTGAAGAGGACTGCTCCTATATGCTGAGCTTCCTCAAGGATAAATCCTTTGAATTCCCGGTCTTTCTCGATATGGAATCCGCATCGCGGCAGGAGCATCTTTCCCCGAGCGTCTTTATGCCGGCGCTGCTGACAGGCCTTGAAATGATCGAGGATGCAGGCCACACCGCAGGCGTCTACTCAAGCTCCGCTTTCTTCAATGAATGTATCGACCGCAAGCAGCTTCAGGATGCCGGCTATCCGATCTGGGAAGCCAATTACTTCAACTCCGTCAACGGCCTTGCAAGCCCCGCAGGACATGATCTTTCCGGCGAAGCGACGATCTGGCAGTATTCCGGCTGCGGCAGAGCCCCCGGCATCCGCACGACCGTTGACTGCAACATCTGCTATACATACAGCTACTTCAATCATGCGGCTGCAATCGTCAACTCCGTTTTGCCAAGCGGTACGCTCAAAAACGGCTCCAATTTCACCGTTGCCGGAACGATCAATTCCGAATCGGTCATCCGGACGATCACCGGCGCGATCTATGATCTCAATAAACCCGGCGAACCCGTGCAGACCGTCACAGTATATCCCCATGCCCGCGAATACAAGCTGACCGGCTTTTTCACCAAGAAACTGATCTTCTCCACGCTGCCGGACGGAGAATATGAATTCCGCATCAGCGCTGTGGATGCGTCTGATACGCCGATCGACGTTGCATCTTCGGAATTCTCAATCAGCAAGGACGGCGATATCCCCGCGCCGGAACAGGAATCACAGAGTGACAACGGCAAAAAGCACGGCAAGGATTCGCAGCATGATCTGAATGATCCCGCTGCGCCGCACGGCTCCCGCGGTCATCTCGGGACACGCTTCGCGATCTGGACCTTCCGGCATCTCTCCATGAGAAAGGTCTCCGGTACCGCGACAAAGATCGGCCTGAAACTGGAGCTGGAACGCACACCGCTCTTCCGGATCGTATCCAGGACATCCCGGGCACTCGAAACCGGCTATCTGGCTGCCCAGGTCCGGCTGGAAATCGAAAAATTAAAGGCGAATGCCGCATAAAAACAGCCGCCCGTTGCACACAGGCGGCTGTCATTATAAGAACGAAAAGGAGCATCCACATGGCTGAAAAAATCACAGCGGTCGTTGCCGCACTGCTGCGCGAAAACGACCGCTTTCTCGTATTTCAAAGGCCGGCGGATAAGGCGCGCGGTCTGCTCTGGGAATTTGCCGGCGGAAAATGTGAACCGGGTGAATCTCCGCAGGAAGCGCTGATCCGCGAATGCAGAGAGGAACTCGGCTGCGGGATCGCCGTCGGAGAAAAATACATGGAAGTCATACACAAGTATCCGGATCTGACGATCTGCCTGACGCTCTATCACGCATCGGTCGCTGAAGGCGAAATCCGGCTGCTCGAACACAATGCCGTTTGCGCCGCAGATGCCGAAGCGCTGCGCACACTCCCCTTCTGCCCGGCCGATCAGCCTGTCATCGAAAAGATCCTGGCCGACTTTTTCTGATTACCGGAACCGCCGCTGTGCTTCATCGTAACGGAAGCCTGCGGCGTTCATTTTTTCGGTCAGCGCTTCGCAGTCCAGCTGATGCTCCTCGCAGAATTCCGCAAGCGTCATACCGGTATCGCGGAGCTGCGTATTCAGAAAGCTGAACAGGATAAATACATCATTCGGAATCTGCATTGCTGATTTCTTCTCCTTCCGCATCTGCGTTTTTCGGGACGCGCAGATCCTGCGACATTGCCTCAAGGATCAGCGGGTCAATCACGACTGCCTGCTTATTAAGTCCCTCATAAGCGGTCTCAACCGCCTTCTTATCGTAAACGGTGATCTCCTTATCCGACATCGAGTCGCAGAAATAATACCAGTCATCGTCATAGCCGACCAGCACGAGCGCATGCTCCGGATTGATGAACTTAAAAAGATCGCCGTTCGGCAGCCGCCATTGGAATTCGCTGACATACGGGCGCTGCATGTAGATCGAGCCCCAGAAAATGACAGGCTGTCCCTTGTCAATATAATCGCTGCAAAGTTCATCAATCGAAACGCCGTCCAGCGGAATCGCAAGGCCTTCCGCAATCTGGTTGATCGCCTTGCTGATCGCGGTATTGAAGCAGCCGAAGCCGCCGCTGTCCCGCGGATCCCCGATGAAAAACTCCCAGGGGCTTGCACCGTGCAGCTCTCCGTCCTTGCCGTAATCCGGATAGTTCGCACGCGGCAGGTATTTGTCAATAAATGTATCAAGATCAATATCCACGCCGTAATATTGCAGCACGGAAACTGACGCAATGGATTCACATGCAGTATAATAGCTGGTAAACTGCGTATAATGCGGGACGCCCTCAATCACAACGCCGTTTCTGTCGTTGTAATTGCCGATTGCGTGCTCCTGCCATTCCGGATCAATCGTGACGGTCGTTGTCGTCGTGGGTTCCGTCGTCGTACCGATGATACTCTCGACAATATTCTCCGGCAGCAGTCCCTCAGAATCCCCGGGCGGGGAAATCACCACGCCGCATCCGCAAAACAGCAGCGCTGTCAACGGCGCACAGATCAGCATCACCAGATCGTGCGGCCGCAAATGATTCTCCAATATAATCTCTCCTCATTCCATTTTCATCTCTTGTCTACGTTATTATACACGAAAACGCAAAATTTGTCAAACAAAATACAATAAAATGCGCTGCCTTCCTGAAAAGTAAATTCCAGGATGTCCGTTTTTGTAGCAATATGCCCCATTCTGCATAACATATGGCAAACGGCTTCTGCCGCAATTATTGGAGGTCATTATGCAGAGAACATATTTCTTAGGCGGCGCATCCGCTTCCGGATTCCGAACGGATTTCTGGAATGCGCACCGCAGCGATTACGGATACTATTTGAAAGGCGGGCCGGGGACAGGCAAATCCACGCTGATGAAAAAAGTCGCAGCAGCATTTTCCGGTGAACGGGTCTCCTGCTGGCATTGCGCATCCGATCCGCAGTCGCTCGATGCCGTTGTGCTGGAGGATCGCGGGGTGTTCATCGCAGACGCAACCGCGCCGCATGAAGCGAGCACGCCGCTCCCCTTTGTCACCGGCGAAACAGTCGATCTCGCCGCCGGATTGCTGCCGGAGCAGCTGCGCGAAAACCGCGCAGAGATTCTGCGGCTCTATCAGGAAAATCAGGCGGCACATTTGCAGGCGCGCAAGGGCATCGCCGGAATCGCGGAGCTGGAAGCGATCATTTCAGATGCTGCCGGCCGCGCCCTGCTGACAGAGAAACTCAGGAGCTATGCGGCAAGGCTTTGCAGGCGTCTGCTCCCGAAAACCGGCGGTCAGCCCGTCAGCCCCTGTTACCGGCAGAGCATGGCGCTCACGCCGGACGGTTTCATCCGGTATCTGCCGGAGGGATTCGATCTGATGCTGATTCAGGATCCGTTCCGGGCCGCAGGCGCATTTCTGCTGAACCAGCTTGCAGATGCTGCGGCAGAATCCGGCACGGTCTGTGAGATCACGCAGGCGCTGACGCGGCCGGATACACCGCCTGTCATGCTGATTCTCCCGCAGCAGCGGCTGATTCTTGCTGCCGTAACGGAATCTGCGCCGTCCGATCTGCAAGTACCGGTCTCCTGCATCCGGATGCAGCGGTTTTATGATGCCGATTTGCTCCGCAGACACCGCGCCCTGATCCGGTTCAGCAGCAAGACAGCCGCCGTCACGACACAAAAGGTCATTGACCTGCTCGCTGATGCCCTGCGCATTCATGACGAACTGGAATCCTATTATATCGCCGCACTCGATCATGCTTTTCTCAATCAGACTGCGGCGCGCATCATCGCGGACATTCAGAGCCGCGGCTGAATCCCGCCCAATCTTACAGACGCATTCCGCAGCGTTTTGTTCCGGATTAGAAAACAGAAAAGCCGCTCAGATCTGCAAGGCGCATATCTGAGCGGCTGATCATGATATCGTATGCGTTGCGCGGCTGCTGACTCAGGAGCGGTTGAACGCGAGTACTGCGGCGTAGCACATATAGACGTCGATCTTGCTGACGACTTCAAGCGGTGCGTGCATCGACAGCACCGGTACGCCGACATCGACCGTGTCAATATTGAGATTTGCAAGATATGCTGCGACCGTTCCGCCGCCGCCGAGATCGACCTTGCCGAGCTCGCCGGTCTGCCAGATGACACCGGCCTCATCAAAGAGCGTGCGCATCTTGCCGATGAACTCCGCGGATGCATCCGAGGAACCGCTCTTGCCGCGTGCGCCGGTATACTTCATCATGCAGACGCCGTAATTGAGATACGAGCAGTTTCTGCGGTCATTGACATCCGCAAAGGTCGGATCGAATGCCGCCGTGACATCTGCGGAGAGGCACTGCGACTTCGCAAAGACCGTATGCGCCTCGGTACCGAATGCCGCTGCCAGATCCTTCATAAAATGATAGAAATATGCAGATTGCAGGCCGGTATTGCCCTCGCTGCCGATCTCTTCCTTATCGGTCAGGATCACGACTGCGGTATGCTTCGGATGCTCGGTATTGAGCAGCGCCGCGAGCGACGGATATGCGCAGACGCGGTCATCGTGGCCGTAGCCGCCGATCATGCTGCGGTCAAAGCCCAGATCGCGGGACTTGCCTGCCGGAACAATTTCCAGCTCTGCCGAGAGAAAATCCGCCTCGGTGATGCCGTATTTTTCATTGAGAATCTGCATGATGCGCAGCTTGACGAGATCGCTGCCCTCATCGCTGCGGAACGGACGCGAACCGATCAGCAGATTGAGCTCCTCGCCCTTGATGCCCTGTGCGAGCGTGCGCTTGACCTGCTCCTGTGCCAGATGCGGCAGCAGATCGGTCACGCAGAAGATCGGATCGGAAGGATCCTCACCGACGGTGATCTGTACGACAGAGCCGTCCTTCTTTGCGACAACGCCGTGCAGCGCAAGCGGCAGAACCGTCCACTGATACTTCTTGATGCCGCCGTAATAATGCGTTTTCAGCAGTGCAAGCTCATTGTCCTCATAGAGCGGGGTCTGCTTGAGGTCAAGGCGGGGCGAGTCGATATGTGCCGCAGACAGACGGATGCCGTCCTCAAGCGGTTCGCTGCCGATGACCGCTGCAATAATCGCTTTACCGCGGTTGCAGGTATAAATCTTATCGCCGGCCTTGACTGCATCGCCGCGCTTCCAGAGATGAAAGCCCTTTGCTTCCAGCAGTTCCGCTGCATAGGCAGCCGCCTCGCGCTCGGTCTTGCTGCGGTCGAGAAAGACCTTGTAATCTTCGCAGAATGCGTCGCACTCCGCAATCTTTTCATCCGAAAGAAGCAATCCTGCGTGCTTTTTCTGCATCAGCAGAGATTCCTTCAGCGCTTTGAGTGCATCCTTGTTTTCCATAATCGGTTCCTCCTTGTTATTTGAAATTGATGCAAAATATGATTCAGCCAGCTGCCGCAGCTGTTCCGCCGTCTGACGGACTGCCGCAGCCAGCATTTCTGCACTTGCGTTATTTTCGATCACCGCATCGGAATGCGCACGGAAGAATTCCTCCGAATGCTGCGCGTTCATGCGCTGTTCAGCCTGCTCTGCATTCAGCGAATCCCGTTCAATGATCCTTGCCCGGCGGACTTCCCGCGGTGCGATCACCGAAATAACGGCGCGGCAGTCACGGTCGATCCCGCTCTCAAAAAGCGTCGGCGCATCCAGCAGAATCATGCGGTGTCCCGCTGCGGAAAGCTGCTCTGCCTGCTGCCGGATCGTCCTTGTAATATAGGGATAAATGATCGCCTGATACCGCTCACGCGCTGCCGCATCATTGAAAATCAGCGCAGCAACGGCCTTCCGGTTCATATGGCCGTCCGGGAGAAGGATGCTGCCGCCAAAGACACGCTGCATCGCCCGCAGACAGGATGTGCCCTTTTCCACAACCTGCCGCGCAACCGTATCTGCATTGATGACCGCGAAGCCCTCTGCTTCGAGGAGCGCGCTGACAGTCGTCTTGCCGGCACCGGTCTGACCGGTCAGCCCGACGAGAAAGCTTGCCGTATTGATATGCGTCACATCCTTTCTGCGGGATCCGCCTGCTTTTGATACAGCGCAGGGATACTGTCATAATACAGCGCATGGATCTTCTGCGTAAGTTCTTCAAATTCCCGCTTCCGGAATTCCGGCTCCGAACAGATCAGCTCCAGCTCTGTATCATCATAATACAAAAACCAGCCCGTTGTCAGCATCCCGTTCCGCAGATAGAAATCCCGGCGCGAACGGCGCTGCTCCGGATTATTGCATTCCTCATATACAGATTCAATCTCAATGACGATCTGCATACCGCCGTAGTAATCTTTCAGCAGATTGAGCGCTCTGCTGCCGAAGCCCTTGCTCCGATGCGCCGGCGCAATCGCAAAATATCCGGGATATGCAAGCGATTTGTATCGCCGGACCGAGAAAAAGCCGATCAGCTCTCCCGCATGATAAATGCCGAGGATATCGAGATCGCCGCGATCCGACCGGAACAGATCGTCAATGGATGTCTGCTGCTCCGCTGCAAAGGAGACAGCATTGATGCGGTCAAGCGCTTCCTTGTCCGGCGTATCCGCGCTGAGTTTCTTCAGGCACAGATCACTCCGGAGCGCCATTTTCCAGAGCGGCACGCATTCATCTTCGATCATGCGCACACCGGTCATTTGCAGACCGTGCCGCTTATAAAACGCGATGCCGCGCTTGTTATATTCCAGCACCCACAGCCATGTGACATGCAGTTCACGAAGCGCATATTGCAGCAATGCCGCGCCGATACCCTGACTCTGAAACTGCGGTTCGATAAACAGCTTCACCAGTTCATCCCCGCTGACCCGCATCATGCCCTTGACGGCACCGTCATCATAGACATAGGTATTGCAGAGCACTTCTTCCGGAAATTCCTTCACCGTATCCAGTACATTCAGTTCCGAAAAATAATATTCCTCATTCTGAAAAAACGGAAAAAAATTCTGCCGGTAATTGACGACAATGATCTCCGCGATCCGGGAGACATCCGCGGGCGCTGCACGTCTGATCCTGTTCATATGATCCCACCTGATCTGTTTGAGAAGAATGAAGCTGATACCTTACAGATAGGGTATCAGCTTTTTTCTTATTTATGATTGTCCGCGTCCTTTTTATCCTTTGCATATTTCCGGAGCGTATAGCCTTCCTTGATATGCAGCGTGCCGCGGTCGATCGCGAGGGCATAATCCGGCACATCGGTCGTAATCGTCGCACCGGCAGCCGTATAGCTGTACTTGCCGAGGCTGACGGGCGCGATCAGATTGTTGTTGCAGCCGACGAATGCATAATCGCCGATCTCGCAGCGGGATTTCTTGATGCCGTCAAAATTGACCGTCACGCAGCCGCAGCCGATATTGACCTTCTTGCCGATATCGCTGTCGCCGAGATATGCGAGGTGTGCGATCATCGTGCCGGAGCCGATCTCGCTGTTCTTGATCTCAACAAAGTCGCCGATCAGCGCGCCCGAGCAGATATGGCTGTCCGGACGGATATGCACGAACGGTCCGATCCTGACGCCCGCATCAATCTGCGACTGATAGGCCTGCACGGTATTGAGCGTAACCTGATCGCCGATCACGCAGTCTTCGATGACGCAGTTCGGGCCGATGACGCAGTTTGCACCGATCACGGTCTTCCCGCGCAGGATCGTGCCCGGCAGGATCTCCGTACCGGCGCCGATCTCGACACTGCGTTCAATGATGATGCCGTCGGTGCAGGTAAAGCCGACACCGTTTGCCATATGGCGGTTCAGCACGGTCATGCGTGCCGCAGTATTCAGCGCAAGGAGTCCCTTGCGGTCGTTTGCACCGAGTACAACATCCGGATTAGCCGAGCAGAAAGCGCCTGCACGGAGACCGGAATTCAGCGCAATCGCGACCGTATCCGTCAGATAGTATTCGCCCTGCGCATTTTTATTGTCGATCTGATCGAGCAGCTCGATGAGATCCGCCGTCCGGAACCAGTAGCATCCGGAATTGATCTCGTCGATCTTCTGCTGCTCTTCCGTTGCATCCTTCTGCTCAACGATCCCCGCGATGCCGGAATCTGTCCGCAGAATTCTGCCGTAGCCGGTCGGATCCGCAACCTTTGCCGTAATGACAGTCACGGCATTCTGCTCTGCAATATGCTGCTCCAGCGATTTTGCAATGGTATCGCTGTCAATGAACGGCGCATCGCCGCAGAGGACGAGCGTATTGCCGTCTGTATCTGCATTCAAAAAGGGCAGCGTCTGCATGACGGCATGTCCGGTACCCTTGCGCTCTGCCTGAAACGCAGTTTCACAGCGGTCTCCGAGATATGCTTTGATCTGCTCTGCCTCATATCCTGTCACAACGCAGATTTTCGTCAGTCCTGCCTTTTCGCAGGCGCCGAGCACCCATTCCAGCATCGGCTCTCCGAGCACTTTGAACATCGGCTTCGGAATCGGCGCTTTCATTCGCTTACCCTGTCCGCCGGCAAGAATCACAGCTTTATTCATGGCATGTTGTCCTTTCGTGTCCTTACAAAATCGCGCAGTTTGCCTGCTATATCCTATTATAGCACACTTTTCCCCCGCGGTCAAGCAGAAATATTCAGAACAGCGAAAAGTCCGGAATCTGAATAATTGGTTACAAATTGATTACAATTTAATCTGAAACGAGACATTTTCTCGTCTGTATTGTTATACAAGCAGTAAACACAGACCGGAATCTCCGTTTTCACAAAACTTTCACCGAAATAGTCTTGACAAATTCGATTATATCGGGTATAATTCAATTAAGCTCAATCGAATTGAGCAAAACAAATAGTCGGAGGTTCCTATCATGAGTATTTATGATCTGACTGTCAAGGATGCACAGGGCAATGATGTTTCTCTGGAAAACTATCGCGGAAAGGTTCTGCTGATTGTCAACACCGCGACCGGCTGCGGCTTTACTCCGCAGTATGACGGCCTGCAGGACCTCTATGATACCTATCAGGCACAGGGACTTGAAATTCTCGATTTCCCCTGCAATCAGTTCGGCGAACAGGCTCCCGGCACAGAGGAGGAGATCGTCAGTTTCTGCAAGGGCAGATTCGGCATCACCTTCAAGCAGTTTGCAAAAATCGAGGTCAACGGCGAGAATACGCTGCCGCTCTATAAGATTCTGAAGGCGGCGATCCCCGAGGAGACCGTTGAGGGACTGAAAGCGAAAATGGCCATGAAGGCAATTTCTGCGATCAGCAAGACCTGCAAAGAGCCCGGCGATATCAAATGGAATTTCACCAAATTCCTTGTGGACCGCGAGGGCAATGTCGTCGGCAGATTCTCCCCGACCGATGAGCCGAAGGCAATCGAAGACAAAATTAAGGAGTTGTTATAATGGATTACGTGTATCAGACGGAAATGGTATGTGCGCAGGAAATCCACTTTCATCTGGAGGATGATGTGGTAACGAATATCGTCTTTTTCGGCGGCTGCAACGGCAACCTCAAGGCGATCTCAAAGCTGGTGGACGGCTGGACCGTCGGCCAGATCGAAGAAAAGCTGCTCGGCAATACCTGCGGCCGGCGCCCGACATCCTGTGCGGATCAGCTCGCCAAAGCTGTCCGGCAGGCCTACGAACAATCCAAAGCATAAACCGAATACCGAAACACCGGATCCTGTCCCTCTGCGGGCAGGGTCCGAAGGTGCTTTCTGTAGCTTTTTCAAATGACAGGAGGGAAAATGCAATGTCACAACCGCATTTTGAACAGTTAAAACTTGAGAATCAGCTTTGTTTTCCGCTCTATGCCTGCTCCCGCGAGGTCATCAAGCGTTACCGGCCGTTTCTCGATGAGATCGGGCTGACCTACACGCAGTATGTCGCGATGATGGTCTTCTGGGAGGAGGAATCCATTTCCGTCAAGGAGCTCGGCCGAAGACTCTATCTGGATTCCGGCACGCTGACACCCGTTCTGAAAAGCCTCGAACAGAAGGGCTATATCACCCGCCGCCGCAGCACAGAGGATGAACGTGTCCTGATCGCCGCGCTGACGCCGGAGGGGCGTGCGCTGCAATCTGAAGCTGCGGATATCCCCCAGCAGATCGGCTGCTCTATCCGGATGCAGCCGGAGGAAGCCGTCATGCTGCATAAGCTGCTCAATCAGCTGCTTTCCGTCATCGAAACAGACAACGAAAGGAAGTGACACAGCATGACAACGCAGCAGCTCACATACGTTATCGCCGTTGCGGAATGCCAGAGCATCTCCAAGGCGGCTGAAAAGCTCTATGTAACACAGCCTTCGCTCAGCCAGTACATCCACAGCATCGAGAAGCAGCTCGGCATGAAGCTCTTTGACCGTTCGCTGACGCCGATCCAGCTGACCGATGCCGGAAAGCTCTATGTCGAATGGGCGCGCAAGATCCTCGCAATGGAAGAGAGCATGAACAATGCCATGTCTGACCTCATGGGACTGGAAACGGGCTCTGTCCGGATCGGTGCTTCGCCCTTCCGCGTCCGCTGCCTGCTCGCCCGGAGCATTGCATCCTTTCATGCGAAATATCCGAGCATTCACCTGACCATTCAGGAAGCGGATATGAAGCAGCTCCGCGACCGCCTCACCGCCGGTGAAATTGATTTTGCGATCGGTACGGGCGTATTCGAGGAGAAGCAGTTTCATGTGGAATCGCTCGCGGATGAACGGCTCTATCTCGCAGTCTCCCCGGCGCATCCGATCACCGCAATCCTGCCGGAGCCGCTCTCTGCCGATGACATCATCAAGAGCACCGCTCGCTATCTGCGGCAGCAGCCGCTCGATCTCACCGTCGTCAAAAATGAAAAATTTGTCGCAGCAAATGCCGGTGAATATGACATCGACACGCTCAAAAATGTCTGCCGGAAATGCGGATTTGAGCCCGATATCGCCTATACCGTTCAGACCATTGAGACCGTTTTCTCATTTGTCTGCTCCAATATGGGAATCGCGCTCCTTCCGGATTCGCTGATCTATTACGGCAATTTCCGCAATCATCCCTATTACTATTCGCTGCCGGATCATCTTGCGCTCTCGCAGATCTCTCTGATCTCGCGCAAGAATGCATTCCTGCCAAAAGCCTCGACCGAATATGCATTGCAGCTGAAGCAGCTGGTCGATGTCGGCACATGGCGCATGGGCTCAAATGTCCCGAACGGCGGGATGAATCTGCCGTAACCTTGCATTTCGTGCAAACTCAAATCATTACAAAGGGGCTGTGACAATATGATACCGGATACATTGCGCCGGCAGATCGCCGCAGATACGCTGGAATCCTGCGGCAGCGGCATCCGCTGGCAAAGCCTGCTGACAAAACCGAAGCTCAGCATCGGGCTGATCGGCGGCTCTGTGACACAGGGCTACTCCGCAGCCGGATTCTGTCCGACATCCTATCCTGTGCTGTTCGCGGAAGGACTCCGTGAACGCGGCTATGAAGTTGAAACCAATCTCTGCGCAGAAGCGGGCATGGGCTCTATGGAAGGCAATCTGCTCGCAGATGCACAGATCATTTCGCATAAACCCGATCTCGTCGTGCTGGAATTCGCAATCAATGAGACAACGCTCCGGCCGAGCGTCATTGCATTTGAAAGTCTGCTCCGCAAGCTGCTCTGTCAGCCGGAGCCGCCGGTCGTCTGCCTGCTGCTGATCCGCAGCATGAACGATTACTCCTGCGAAAGCTTTATGCTGCCGCTTGCAGAGCATTATAAGCTGCCCTGCGTCCGGCTGCGGAAGGGGCTGAATCCTGCGCTGGAACGCGGCGATCTCAAATGGGAAGATTACGGCGATCCCGAAAGCCACCCGAATGACGACGGACAGCGGCTGCTGGCTGACTGTCTGCTGAATCTGATCGACACCGCGAAAAATCTGCCCGATGAACCGGCGGATCCGCTGCCGGAGCCCTGGCTCGATGCGCCCTATCAGCACTTGCAGTATCTGCATCCGAATGCGGACACGGAAGCCGTCCGGACTTCAGCGCCGATTGTCGCCCGCCGGAATCACTCCTTTCCGGAAGCATGGCTGCTCTCTGCGCAGAACGGCGGTATGCAGATTGAAACCGAATGCGAGGCGCTGCTGATCTTCTATGAGACACATCATCTGCCGGAATACGGCGCCTGCAAGATCACCGCGGACGGCGAACCGCTCAATCCGCCGGTGCTGCACAGCAACTCGATCTACGGCTGGGGCAATGCCAGATTTGTCGCGGCGGTGCCGCCCGGTCCGCGGAAGCTGCATACCATTCAGCTTGAACCGACCGAGGGCAATTTCTATGTACTTGGTTTCGGAATTGTTTAAATAAAAGTGTAACCTTTTGCGCTGTTTGCGGTCATAATTATAAAGAGCACCTGCATCATCAGACATTTCATCCGAACCGATAATCCCCCGACGAAAGGAGTGGTCGAGAATGAAGAAATACAGAATCCTATCCGCGCTGACAGCAATCGTGCTGCTTTGCCTGATGCCGTTTCCGCCGCTGCGCGCTCATGCAGAATCCGGCCGGATCGGCAATGACATCACATGGGAACTCAAAGACGGCGTCCTGACGCTGACAGGCACAGGCGCGACCGATTCCTTCCAATCGCAGCAGAACTCCCCGCTCTATGCTGTCCGGCTGGATATCAGCGAAATCGTCATCGGTGAGGGCATCACCGAACTCGGCAGCAATGTCTTTACGACAGTATTTTTTAAGCTGAAATCGCTGACGCTTCCGGATTCTCTGCGCCGGATCGGCAGCAATAACTTTACAGGCAATGCACTTGAAGAGATCAACCTGCCGCCCGCTCTGGAATACATCGGCGAACACGCTTTTGAAGCTTCCACCGGCATTACCGAGCTGGTCATTCCGGATTCCGTGCAGGAGATCGGAGATTACGCCTTCAACGCTGCACACAGCGTGACATCGCTGACGCTTCCCAATCACAATCTCAAGCTCGGACGCGGTACTTTTCAGGGCTTTACGGCGCTTGAGACCGTACAGCTGCCGGATACGCTCACCGAGATTCCGGATAACCTGTTCAGCGCCTGTCCCGAAATGCTGGAGATTCAGATTCCGTCAAGCTGCACGCGCATCGGCATGAATGCATTTCACATGACCGGTCTCTGCGAAATCGACATTCCGGGGAGCGTTCGGGAAATCGGCGCTGATGCATTTTCCGATTGCATCAGCATCCGGTCAATCACGCTGCATGAGGGCACCGAGATTCTCGGCGACGGCTGCTTTGCTGATTGCTGCGCAGCAGAGATCCATGTGCCGGAATCGGTGAAATATATCGGCAAGGATTGCTTCTCGGACACGAATGTCGAAACGCTGACGCTCCCGACACATAAGGATTTGCAGGTCGCGGAGGGCGCGTTGCCGGAGAACTGGCTGAAATCGCAGGAGGGCTTTCTTGTCCTCGGTGACGGCATCCTCTATCAGTACCGCGAGCACGCGGAGACAGAAGCTGCGACAGAAACAGCGCCGGAACCGAAACCGGCAGTATCGCTGCCGAAGCCTGCCGCAAATGAATATTCCGGCAAAATCGGCGACAATATCACATGGGAATATACGGACGGCACCCTGACGCTGACAGGCACCGGCGCGACCTATTCCTATCAGGACCACCATAAGTCCCCGATCCGATACCACTTCAAAAAGCTCATCATCAGCGAGGGCATCACCGCGCTCGGCGACAATATTTTTCAGCCGTCAGGCATGGAAACAGAAGAGCTCGTATTTCCGGATTCGCTGAAACGGATCGGCGATAATACCTTTAAAAACAATTATTTCAGCCGGATCACGCTGCCGCCGCATCTGGAATCTATCGGCGACGGTGCGTTTGCAAACTCTTATAACATCACGGAAATGGTCTTTCCGGATTCGGTCAGAGAGATCGGCGCGAACGCTTTTTCCGGCTGCGGCAATCTGAAACATATCACCCTGCCGGAGCAGAATATCGAATTCGGAAAGGCAGCATTCCAGGGATGCAACAGATTACAGTCCGCGGAGCTGCCGGATGCCGTGACACAGATTCCGAATCAGATGTTTATGAATTGCAGATCGCTGCGCAGCGTCCATATTCCGGAAAACTGCGTCAGCATCGGCATGCAGGCCTTTTCCCAGACCATTCTCGAAGAAATCGACATTCCCGCGAATACAAAGGATGTCAGCGGCTATGCGTTTCAGAATTGCAGATATCTCAAAACAATCAACATACAGGAAGGCGTTGAATCGCTCGGCGAATGCTGCTTTGACGGCTGCTCCGCGCCGGAAATTCACCTGCCGGATTCGCTGAAATACATCGGCAAAGATTGCTTCTCTGACAGATTCGTCAGAACGCTGACGCTCCCCGACAATCAGGAGCTGCTCGCAGAAGAGAATTCGCTGCCGGAAAACTGGCTGAAAACACAGACCGGATTTCTCATTGTCGGCAGCATCCTCTATCAGTACCGCGAAGAAGCGGAGCCGGTTGAATTTTCCGATCCGGATATATATGTTCTGGAGGGCAGACTCGGTGACGATATCACCTGGAAATATGACGATAACACCATTTTCATCTCCGGCACCGGCGCAACCTATCCGGAACGCACCGGTATGATTACCCAGCCCCTGTTTGTCGTCGATAAAATCGTCATCGGGGAAGGCATCACAGAAATCGGTGACGGCGCTCTGTATAACCCGCAATGGAAGATCCGGGAGATTGAACTGCCGGATTCGCTGAAACGGGTCGGTAAGAATTTCATCTACAGTTACAATCTGAAATCACTCAACCTTCCGCCGCACCTGGAATCTATCGGGGAAGGCGCGTTCAGCAATCTCGGTCAGATCACAGAACTGACTATTCCGGATTCTGTCACAGAAATTGGAAGCGGTGCATTTCTGGATTGTTACTATTTGAGAGAAGTACATCTGCCGGATTCGCTCACCGAGATTCCGGAGTACATGTTTGTACGCTGCAACGCCCTGCGCGAAATCAATATTCCGGCAAGCTGCACGCGCATCGGTGACAATGCATTTACCGGCGCGGCTTTTACGGCGATCGACATTCCGGGCAGCGTAAAGGAAATCGGTGCAAGTGCATTTGAAGGCTGCTGGGATCTCTCCGATATCACGCTGCATGAGGGGCTTGAAAAGCTCGGAGACCGCTGCTTCTATAACTGCCCTGCCAAAGATGTCAGCATTCCGGAATCCGTGAAGGAGATCGGCGCAGACTGCTTCTATCAGGAAGAACGGCTAAGCACCCAATCGGATATATTATACGGCACAGAGGCGAGCAATGACATCGCAGAGGACACGGAAAGCAGCACAGAACCGACAACCTATACGGAAGCTGTCATCCCGTCCCCTGCGCTGCCGGAGCCTGCCGCAGAGGTACAGTCCGGCAAGCTCGGCGACAATATCACATGGGAGATCAAAGACGACACCCTGACGCTGACCGGCACCGGCGCGACCTATTCCTATGATGACTACCGCGATACGCCCTTTTACGGACTCAAAACGCCGGAGCGAATCATCATCGGCGAAGGCATCACCGGGATCGGAGATAATGCGCTCTGTGCGTTTGACAGAAGCACCCTTGTCGATTTTGTGAAACAAGGAGCGAACAAAGAAATTGTTTTTCCGGATTCGCTGCTGCGGATCGGCGAAATGAATTTTGAAGGGTTTGAGGGAGATCAACTTATTTTGCCGCCCGCTCTGGAATATATCGGGGAAGATGCATTCAGCTCTATGCTGCATGTTACGGAGCTTGTCATTCCGGAATCCGTCAAAGAAATCGGAGCATGCGCTTTTTCTTCGTCCCCCCTGCTGCAAAAAGTCAAGCTGCCTGATACAGATATCCGGCTCCGGGAACAGGTTTTTGCAGGCTGCTGGGCGCTGAGTGAAATCCATCTTCCGGACAGAATGACAGAGATCCCGTCTTCGCTGCTGAACGGCTGTCTCAATCTGAGAGAAGTCCGTATCCCGCCGCAGGTCACATGCATCGGCTATAGTGCATTCAGTTATTGCGGCCTGAAGAAAATCGAACTGCCGGAATCTGTGAAAGAAATCAAGGACGGTGCCTTTGAAAACTGTGCGCATCTGTCCGAGGTCACGCTGAACGACGGACTTGAAACAATCGGCAAGGATGCATTTCGCGGTTGTCCGATCGTAGAACTTCAGATTCCGGAATCCGTCACGACGCTCGAAGAATTCTTCTGCTCCTCGGCCGCGCCGAATATCCCGGATCAGATTCAGACGCTGAAGCTTCCGACGCACAAAGATTTACAGCTTGCTGAAAATGCGCTTCCTCAGACATGGGTTGAGGCGCAGAAGGGATTCCTGGTGCTCGGCGACGGGCTCCTCTACCATTACACAGCGGACGGCGACTCTGATACGCTGATCGTTCCGGATGGCGTCAAGGTCATTTATCCTGCCGCATTTGACGGCCTGCATATCAAGACGCTCATCCTGCCGGATACGGTTCAGGAGATCCGCTCGAAAGCGTTCGTTGACTGCGAAATCGACACGATCATATTCAAGGGACAGGTCGATTTCATTGCAGCGGATATGCTGTCAAATTCCAAGGTACAGAAAATACAATCCAAATATTATACCAACGGACAGGTATTCGCAATGGATTCCGGTATTCCGTTTGTCCCATCGGAAGCAGATCAGCCCGGCACACCGAAAACACCGGATCCGGAAACCGAACTGCTGCCATTCGGCAATAACGGCGGCGTTTTCGGCGAAACCTATCAGATGAATGATGAAACCAGAAAGGTTCTGCTGAATTATACGCTGAAGAGCCATATTGAATCGGTAAAAGAAGACCTTGCAAAGCCCTGGGGCGGCTCTTGCTTCGGGCTCTCCACCGTCACGATGCTGGTGCAATCCGGGATGCTTCCGCTTTCCGCACTCGATCCCGATGCAAAAACGCTGCATGACGTAAAGCCCGGAACACAGGCCGTTGATATCATCAATTACTATCAAATGACAAATACATATTTGCAGTATCTTTATCATATAAACTATCCGAATGAACGCACACAATTCCAGAAGCTCTGCCATATTATCCGCTGCGCAAATGAATATAATAACGACGGTACACCGTTTGTCATCACGATTCAAACAAAAGGCGGCGGCGGACATGCTGTTGTCGGATACGGAATCGAATCCGGCAGCTGGGAATGGAACGATCAGGTCTACAGCCGCCGCATCCGTATCTGGGATTCCAATTATGAGGGGCTGGACGACCGCTGCTGTATCTATTTCGACCCGGACTCGCTGCATTTTACACTCCCTGCCTACGGCATTGTCTACAACATGAACAAAACAGCTGATACCGGCTGTATCAACATGGTTCACAACAATCCTGCGGACTTCTGCGCATATCCGATTCCTTCGCAGCTGATCAAAGGCGACCTCAACCGCGATCAGCAGACAACAATCGCCGATGCTGTTCTCTTTGCAAGATACCTTGCGGAAGACAGCGAACTCCCGGCAGATGTTTACAGGAATGTATTCCTTGCAGATTACAATGCAGATGATATCTTTGACTATACCGACCTGATGAAGCTCTTATCTGCAATTACAACAAAAGCCGCCTGACGGCAACATACAGCACAGCCGCTGAAATCTCGCTTAGAGGCAGATTTCAGCGGCTTGTCTTTTTGATTGATACAGATTCATCCGCCGCGGCAGGAGACTGCCTGCTCTTGTACACAAGATTTGCCATGCTGACAACTGAACGCGTTTTCATCAGATTGCATAAAACCCTTCTATCACTCTTGTTCATCTGAACAAAAGTGAAATGAATTATTGAAAACTACTTGACAACATTTTAAACAAGATGTATAATAGCAACATAAATTACATTTAGTTTTCACGAATTTTGTTTATATTATCGTGATTACACAGTACAAGACGCAATTCGACATAACAGGTTCAGACGTGACAGTACCCAACCCGGACAGCCGCGGCTGTGAATTCTGCAAAGGGAGCAAAAAACTATGAAGAATGTATCTGCGAAGCTTACCTCCGCTTTTCTGGCGGGCGCGACCGGATTGATTTCTTTCTCCGGTTTCTCTGCACCGATCTGTGCAAGCGCTGCCGATGCCTATGAATACGCGATCTTCCCGCTGCGCACAATGTGCGTTACGCAGCTTGCCTTTGAAGGCTCACATAACAATTCCTATCATATGGATTGCAGCGGAAAATATGAAGAGTATGCAGCAGCGCCGTTCACCGGCCGGGTTGTGTATACAACAGAAAATTACGGTCTGGTACTGTTTCAGAGCTGTGAGCCTGTTCATTATGCGGACGGCACGCTGGATTACATGACAGTCATCTTCATGCATTGCGCCAATACGGATGAGCTCGCAGAATACCGCGCAGCTGAGACTGTCGTTCCGCAGGGAACCGATCTGATCCGCTGCGGCGGCATCGGCAGGGACGGCGAAGAGGAATACGTCAGGCATTTTGATATCGGCATCTACAAAGGACAAATCGCTTCCCCGTTTGATCCGCCGGAAGCAGGCGGCGTTTACAGCCGGCTCGGTAATATCTATCCGTTTGAGGGATTCTTCGTTGATCCCGACCGGACGGTCAATATCGTAAACTGGGGCACACTCGTCAACGGCCATACGCTCGCAAAGGGCGATTATTCCGACTGGAAGAGCTGCTGGGTTTCGCTCAAGGATGCGGATACTGTGCAGGCACAGCCGGCAAAGACATATGAACAGCCCGCAGTCTCCACTACACCGGCTGCATCCTCGGAAACGGTAAAATCCGAAGCACCGCCGGAGAAGCGGATGCCGGAAAAGCCGCTGGTTTCCGTCAGCAGCGCAGATGAGGTCGTGATCTCCTATCAGGACTGCGAAAACGCGACATACTACAATGTCCGTGTATACGACAGCAGCAGCCGTCAGGTTGCATACTGCGTCGGCGTCTGCGAGGATGCAAATCCGTTCAACGAATGCAGAGTCTTTACGGATACCAGCCTCTCGCATGTCTTTGCACCCGGCTCCTATTACGTTCGTGTGACGGCGGTCAACAAGGCAGACGGTACCGCGGTTGCATCCGATGCGGTTTCATTTGAAGTCGCACTTCCGGAATATGCAGGCAGCGGCGATCTCGACGGCAATACCTATGTCAATGCCGCAGATGTCCGGCTGATGACACGCTGCATCGGCGGAAATGCCGACCTGAAGCAATCCGGCATGATCGCTGCCGACATGAATTTTGACGGCATTGTGAATGCAGCGGATCTCTCGATCCTGAAGCGCAATGTCCTTTCGCAAAATCAGGCTGCTTAAGACGGCCGTACATCACCCCCATCCGATTTTTATACAGTACGAAACAGCCGCTTTCCTATCTTCAGGGAAGCGGCTGTTTGTTTATTTGATTCTCCGGATATAGAAATCGCAGCAACTGCCGTCCTTTCCGAGTGTATTCTTTCGCACAAAGCGCAGCCCCGGCAGGTCGCCGTAGGTGCGCTCATCGTTGTCGCAAAAGATTTTTGTCAGCTCCGGGCAGCCGAGCAGCGTGAAGTATTTGTGATAGGGACACGCGAGGATATCCATGCGGTACTCCCCTTTTTTCTTCGGATAAAACCGGTTTTCAAAGCCGCAGGATTTGCCGAATATTTTCTTCGTCATCGGATCCCATGCCTTGACAAATAAATCCGGCATAAACGGCAGTTTCATCAGTTTTGCAAGCTTTTTGCCGATTGCCGCAGTTTGAGCCACGGCGGCATTTTCGATCACCGCATATGCCTGTTCGGCGGGCATGTGCGCTTTCGCGGTCAGATAGATCGCGGCAGCAGGAAAGATTGAGCGGTCTGTATGCATATGTTCACCTTCAGGGATATCTGCATATTGCTGCAAAATCTGATCGAGTTTTTTCGCCGCGAGACGCCAGATGCGGTCACTCTGATCCGCAGGGAGCTGACGATCCAGTTCTGCTTTGATTCCGGCTTTCTTTTGCATGATCTGACCGGCTGTTTTCACCGTTGATTCTCCTCTCTCAACTAACCCATTTTCGCAAGTTAGAATACATAAACTGCGCTTGTATTATAACACATTCCTACGCAAAAAGCAAGATAAGCGTGTTCCAAAACATGCAAAAAATGTGCTGCCGGCGGACTTTAGATCAATGCAGGCGGGCGCTGCCCGCTTATAACATATTATGCAATAAAAAGCAAGACGTGATGATAGGGAGAAAGGTGCAGGGAAAAACAGGCGTAAGGA